>DATGAD010000229.1:0-4529 GCA_035313725.1 Alloacidobacterium sp.
TCGGCCTTCGGCGCATAGTTCTTCGGTGTTCCGACTGTGCAGTGTGCGCCGAGTTGAGCGGCGGTCAGCATGAGGGAATGGCAGACGTTGTTGCCATCGCCAACATAGGTAAATCTCAGTCCCTTTACCGAGCCGAAGCGCTGTTCGAGCGTCAGGAAATCTGCCAGCGCCTGGCAAGGATGCTCCAGGTCGCTCAGCGCATTGATCACGGGAACGCTGGCGTACTGCGCCATTTCGGTGATCGTTTCGTGCGCATAGGTGCGCAGTACGATGACCGAAACCCAGCGTTCGAGGTTGCGCGCCATGTCGGCGAGGGACTCGCGTTCCCCGAGGGGCGACTGCGTCTGGTCGACGAAGATTGCGTTTCCGCCAGTCGTGTTGATCGCCGTCTCGAAGGTCAGCCGCGTACGCAGGGATGACTTCTCGAAAAACATAACCATTTGTTTAGCGTCGAGCGCGTGGCGGTAATTTTCCGGGTTCGCCTTGACGTCGTGCCCGAGTTCGAGAATCGCGGATACTTCCGCGGGTGAGAGATCGGCGATGGAGCAAAGGTCACGCCCTGTGAGCGCATCGCTCAGGCCAGCTTCCTGTTCCAGAACCGCAGATGCCTTGCTAGCCAATTTGTGTTCCTCCATTCATATGATGAGCCTGCTCGCCGGCGTGTGCCGGTCCGCGCTCCGTTAAAATTGTGTCAAGAGCGTCGATGGCTTCATCAACATGCTCCTTGCCAAGAATGAAAGGCGGCAGAAAGCGCAGCACCGTCTCGCTGGTGCGATTGATGAGGATGCGCTGCTTCAGCATCTCTGCCAGAACCGTTTTCGCCAGCTCTGGCGAATCAAGTTCAGCTGCCAACATCAAGCCCAGACCACGAACTTCTGTGACGGCAACGTGCTTCTGCTTGAGTTGATCCAGCTTCTGGTGAAAGTAGTTGCCCACTTCGTTCACGTGATCGAGCAGATGATCCTTTTCAATCGTGTCGAAGACTGCAACCGCCACCGCGCACGCTAACGGTCCGCCGCCAAAGGTAGTGCCGTGCATGCCTGGATGAATCGCCTGCGCCGCTTCTTCCGAGCAAAGCATGACCCCTAGTGGCAGACCTCCGGCAATCGGCTTGGCGAGAGTCGTCACGTCGGGCTTTACGCCGTAGTGCTGATAGGCAAACCATTTGCCGGTGCGTCCCAAGCCCGCCTGAATTTCGTCGACGATCAGCAATGCGCCGGTAGAGTGCGTCAGCGCGCGAGCGGCTTCGAAAAACTCCTGTGAAACAGGACGGATGCCGCCTTCGCCCTGTATCGCTTCTAGCAGAACAGCGCAGACGTCGTTTGAAAACTTTGACTGCAGATCGGCGACATCGTTGAAGCGAACAAACTCCACATCCGGCATCACGGGAGCGAAGGGTTCGCGGTATTTTTCTTTGTGGGTTGTTGCAACCGAACCCATCGTACGGCCGTGGAAGCTGTGCTCCAGCGCGAGGAATTTCGTTCCCAGGTGCTTGCCTTCGCTACGTTTCATCCCTGCATGAGCGCGGGCGAGTTTCAGAGCCGCTTCCCACGCTTCCGTACCGCTGTTCGAGAAGAACGCGCGATCCATGCCGCTTGCTTCTGTCAGGCGCAACGCTAATTCGGCCTGTCCCTCATGGAAGAAGAGGTTTGAGATGTGGATCAGCTTCTTGCTCTGTTCGGCGATGGCGTTCTCGATTGCAGGATGGCCATAGCCCAGCGCATTGACGCCGATGCCGCTCAACAGATCGAGGTAGCGGTTGCCATTCTCGTCGATAAGATGAACGCCCTCTCCACGAACAAAGAGAATCGGATTCCGCTCATAGGTTGTAAGCAGCAGCTTCGCTTCGGCTGCCTGAATTGCATCCAGCTTCATTCTGATTCTCCTATGCAACCATCACTTCGGTGCCATGCGCGACGCGCGTGCTGCACAGGTCGGGGAGCACGCCTGCTGCTTCTGCAGGCAGGATGCGAACGCGCTTGACTCCCTGCAACAGCGCTTCGCGGCAGGCGCTGAGCTTCGGCAGCATGCCGCCGCTGATGACGGCGTCCTGCGTCAAGGCCGCGATCCGGTCGACGCTCAGCCACCGCATGACTTCACCGTCAGCGCCACGAACACCTGGCACATCTGTCAGGAAGACGAGCGCGTCAGCCTTACAGGCAGCGGCACAGGCGGCGGCCATCTCATCGGCGTTGATGTTGTAGTACTCACCATCGAAACCGAGCGCGAGGCTTGAAATTACCGGAACCGCACCCATTTTCCAGATGGCATCCAGCCAGCGTGTATCGGAGGCAACGATCTCGCCAACAAAGCCTAAATCGGGAGCCGTTCTCTTCTTGCGTGCACGAAAGATCAAGCCGTCGCCGCCACAGAGTCCAACTGCTGCTTGCCCGTGAGCGCCGAGTGATGCGACGAGAGACTTATTCACGACTCCGCTCAAAACCATTAAAGCGGTGTCGCGGGTTTCTGCGTCGGTAACGCGCAGCCCGGCGATAAACTCGCTCTGCTTACCGAGCTGTTTGAGAATCTTCGTCAACTGCACACCGCCGCCGTGCACCAATGCCACCTGGTTACCGTCCTTCACCAGTTCGGCAATGGCTCTTGCGCAGCTCTCGCGCAGTCCGGGATTTTCCAGGGCGGCCCCGCCAAGTTTTACGACATATTTCACGCCAGGCCCTCCGATTCATTCCATCCGTTCATTACGTTCAGGTTTTGCACCGCTTGTCCGGCGGCGCCCTTCAGCAGGTTGTCCAGGCAGGACACGATCACGCATCGTCGTCCGTCTGGAGCAAGATGGAAACCGATGTCGCAGTAGTTGGTGCGCACTGAGTACTGAATCTGCGGAAGCTGATTGGCAGGGAAGACCCTGACCATTGGGCTGTCCTGGTAAAACTCGCGATAGCACGTCTCAATATCTGCCGCGTTCTTGGCTTCCTTGAGCGACAAATAGATCGTCGAAAGAATGCCGCGCGGAATCGGCAGCAGGTGCGGCGTGAAAATGATTTGCTCTGGTTGAAGCTCAAGCTGCTCCAACAGCTCTCCCGTATGCCGATGACTAAAAACGCCATAAGCTGACAGATTGTCTGCCGCATACATAAAGTGTGTTTTGGCCGACGGCGTTTTCCCTGCGCCGGAAACGCCTGATTTCGAGTCGCTGACAATCCCGCGATCGAGGTCGACCCATCCCTGAGCGACCAGCGGTTTGAGTGCCAGAATTACGGATGTTGCGTAGCAGCCGGGATTCGCGACCAACTCCGCATCTTTGATTTGATCGCGATGAAGCTCGGGCATACCATAGACGCTCTTTGTCTGCACGGAAACCGCAGTTGCCGACTCATCATCTTCAAACTTGTAGACAGCGCGATTTTGCGCTTCGTTTAGCCGCCAGGCTCCGCTCAGGTCAATGACGCGAAAACCACGCCCGATCGCTTCTGGCGCCATCTCGCGCGACTGCTCATGTGGAGTCGCCAGAAATAGCACGTCCACCCCACGGTCCTTGAGCAACTCCCAGGAGAATGGCTCTACCGTTAGCGAACGGGAGCCGTTGTTGTCCATAAGATGAGGGTGCAGCTCTGTCAGCGGAGTCGTGCGACCTGCCGCCTCGGCGCGTCCGAGAAACAGAGGCGGCGTATCTTTCAGTTGCAGATGGTGCAGCAGAAGGCGCGCTAACTCCATGCCGGCGTATCCAGTCACTCCCATCACTGCGGTTTGTAAAGTCTTTTTCATCTGTCTTTCTGGCGAATCAGCCAATCATCTCTTCAAGACGCGTACGCAGCTGCGACGCTCGTTTAAGATCAGGGCAAATAATGAGGACCGTGTCATCTCCGGCAAGCGTGCCGACCACCTCAGGCCAGTCCTCATGATCGATGCCCAGCGCGACCGCCTGTGCGCTGCCGCTGGTGGTAATCAGCACCAGCTGATTTAATGCCTGATTCACTTTTAGTCCGAAGCTGCTTAATACATTTTGAATCGATGGAAGATCATCATCCTCATTCCGCCCATTCCCATTACCATTGGGCAGAGAGTAGCCATTCGGCCCTTTGTATAGATGCAGCTCATGTATGTCCCGGGAAACCGTGGCCTGGGTTACGTCAAAGCCGCGCTTCACCAGCTTACGGCGCAGTTCCTCTTGATTCGAAATAGCGCCTGTAGCCACCAGTTCGCGGATCGTATTGTGTCTCTCTGTTTTGCTCAAACTGAAAAACGCGGCCAAAACGCCGCGCCTCGCTTTGCATAAAAATACAACTTAATGTATAAATATACAGACGCAGATTGTCAATAATGGTTGCAAAGTTTTTATCTCTTTTTTTCGCAATCTGAGCCTGACGGACTCCTGCATTTCAACCCAATTTTGTTCAATTTTGCTTAATTATTTTGGCGCTTGCCATGAAAAAGGGTCGTATAGTTACCTATGGGCTACATAACTTTTTTTGATTCGCCGGTGCCACCGGGGCGCCAAGGTGTCTCTCCCGCCCCAGCCCAACCTTCTCTTATCGATCCACGCTTCGATCATGATTCGTGCGGCGTTG
>DATGAD010000230.1:0-2332 GCA_035313725.1 Alloacidobacterium sp.
TGGTACTGCTCGTGACCATCTTCGCCACACTCGGCGTCCTGCTCGCGGCCCTCGGCATCTATGGAGTCATCTCCTATTCCGTTACGCAGAAGACACAGGAAATTGGCGTGCGCATGGCTCTTGGGGCCAGTAGAGGGCGCGTCCAGCGCGGGGTGCTCGCGAAGACCTTGCGTCTCGCAATCGCGGGTATCGCCTTGGGAACCATCGGATCCCTCGGAGCTGCGCGTCTCATCGCTTCGCTGCTCTTCGCCACCTCACCCTGGGATCCCATCGCCTTCACTGCTATGGCCGCGTCGTTAACAGCCATAGCTCTCCTCAGCGGGTATTTTCCCGCCCGCCGTGCCTCCAAAATTCAACCGATGAATGCTCTACGTAGCAACTGAGGAACGGTCACGTTGTTGAAGCCAGTATTCGCGAGTGGCGTCGCACAATCCGATGCGCGCACGGGCCCATTACCAAGAAGAGGGCAGAAGCAATTTCTTAGACACTATTGCGTCGGAAGCGGCAGATTAGTACTGAAATGTCTTAGTGCTGTATCTGGAGCGCCCAGCACGCAACAGTGCGCAGCTGCATGGTCTTGAAGGGCGCTTCTGATACAGCGACTTGAAGGAAGCCGCCCCCATGGAAGGCTATGCACTTTGAATGGGTATGACCGGGTGCAGAGGGATCGGGAACAGACTGAGCTGGGTAGGATCAGGCGGCATTAAAGTCGGGTGGAGCGGCGTGGAGGCTTGCGGGGGTCTGAAGTGGAAGCTTGAGAGCCCGGCATGCGAGGGGTTCTGGCCAGATGAGACAAAGGATCTGCGAGCGTGCTGGCACACGGATATAGGTCGGGGATGTGTATAGAGCTTCATGCGGCGCAGCGGTCTGGTTGAGGTGGCGATCGAAGTAGGAGTTGGGCGGCGGAGAGCCGTTCCACGACGCGCATGGTGCCTCCGCAGACTGGGCAGTTCCAGAGAGAGTGAGGCGCTTGGGCAGACGGGTCAGCCGTAGTTGTTCCCTCTGAGTCGCCCAGCAGCCGACGGCACAGCGGTAGCAGCGTGGCGCGTTTCCTGTTGGCGAGGAATCCGAAGTTGCGGATGCGTACGAACCCAGGTGGCAGCAGATGGAGCAGGAAGCGTCGCAGGAACTCATCTACACCAAGAGTCATGAGCCGCTTCTTGTTGCCGTGGGCGGAATCGCGCCAGCGGAAGGTGATGTTGCCATCGGAGAGTGCGACCAGCCTGGAGTTCGAGATGGCGACGCGATGGGTGTAGGCGCCAAGATAACGCAGCACATGTTCCGGTCCGCCGAAGGGCTGCTTGGAGTAGACGACCCAGTCGTGGCGGAACAGCACCCGCAACCAGGCAGCGAAGGCGCGCGGTTGTGCTAGCGGCAAGAGTTCGCCATGAAACTGAAGCTCACCTCGAGGGAAGGCGTTGCGCAGTGCAGCGACGAACTTGCCTCGGAAGACACGGCTGAGCACGCCGATGGGCAGGAAGAAGGAGCGCCGAGTGGAGATCCATCTTGAGTGGTCCGGAGCAAGGCCGCCTGCGGCAACGACGCAGTGAGCATGAGGATGAAACTGCAATCGCTGATTCCAAGTGTGGAGCACACTGAAGAAGCCGATCTGGGCTCCAAGGTGCCGTGGATCGCGAGCGATCTGGAGCAGGGTCTCTGCGCTTGTATGAAAAAGCAGGTTGTAGATGAGCCGCTTGTTCTGTAATGCGAGTGGAGACAGTTCTCGCGGCAGAGTAAAGACCGCGTGGACGTATCGAGTAGGCAGCAGTTCCCGTTCGCGCGCCTTGAGCCAGCGTAGGCGCGCGTTGCCCTGGCATCTTGGGCAATGCCTGTTCCTGCACGAGTTGTAGGAGATGGTGGCCGTATGTCCGCAGCCGGTGCAACGGTCGCGATGCCCGCCGAGCGCGGCCGTGCGGCATCGCACGATGGCCAGCAAAACCTTCCGGTGTTGCCAGTTGATCCACCTGCGGCTGCGTTCCACAAATGCCTGTCCAGCACAGCGAACAATGTCGGCCATCTCCACGAGAGGCCTGTTGTTCAACTGTGCTTGTGTCCTCCCTGGGAAGAAAACTTGAGCGCATCCAGCGGGCTAGCGGTCGCGCTCAGATGCCGTTGGGACAGATGCAGGTAGACTGTCGTTACTTCGAGGTCGCGATGCCCGAGCAGAATCTGAATAGTGCGTAGATCAGCACCGGCTTCGAGCAGATGTGTGGCGAAGCAGTGACGTAGAGTGTGCGGATGGATGTGCCTATGCGTGAGGCCGGCGCGTTCGGCGGCGTACTGGCAGGCATCCCAGAGCACCTTGGTGGTGACCGGATGACTCGAAGTGTGC
>DATGAD010000231.1:0-6002 GCA_035313725.1 Alloacidobacterium sp.
GGTCTTAGTTGTGATACAAGCGGCGCTCTCTATCGTGCTGTTAGCGGTGGCGGGACTGGTCACACAAAGCCTGCGCAATCTGGAAAAGACAGATTTCGGTTTTCAAACGCAGGGTCGCCTTCTCGCCAACATCAGTTTTAAAGCGGCCGGATACAAGCCCGAACAACTTCCCGCGCTTTACGAACAGCTGCAGCAGCGCCTCGAACAGGTTCCCGGCGTGCGCAGCGCAGGCCTGTCGCTCAACAGCCCGCAGAATCTCTGCTGCATTAACCTGAACATCACCGTCGGCGGACGCACCGACAAATGGATCGAGGACACCAACATCATCTACAACCGGGTGAGCCCGCATTATTTTGAGACGCTCGGCACGCCTCTGCTGCGCGGCCGCGAGATCAATGAACACGACACGCAGGGCTCGCAGCACGTCGCTGTAGTAGATGAGTCCTTCGCGCGCAAATTCTTTCCCGGAGAAGACGCTATCGGGAAGAGCTTCGGCATCCTGCTGCCCGGCCACGGATACGACTACCAGATCGTCGGCATCGTAAAGGACGCAATCTACAAGAACCCCTCCGTAACACAGAGCCCGGCCCTCTTCCTGCCCTTTACGCAGACCACGGAGTTTGCGCCCAGCGGCTACCGGCGCCTGGAAACGGGAACGCTGTACGCCCAGGTCATTCAGCTCAGCGTCGTCGGCGCTCCTGAGGGCTACGAAAAGGCATTCCTCAATGCCCTCGCCAGCGTCGATCCCAACCTGTCCGTGGTCAACGTCAAGACCTATACCGAACAGGTCGCCGTGCAGTTCAATCAGGAGCGGCTGATCGCGCGCCTCACCGGCCTATTCAGCCTGCTCGCGCTGATGCTCGCATCCGTGGGCCTTTACGGAGTGACAGCCTACAACGTCACCCGCCGCACGAACGAGATCGGCACGCGCATGGCTCTGGGCGCAAATCGTGGCGACATTGTCAGCATGGTCCTGCGCAGCGCGTTTTCGCAGGTCGCCATCGGCCTCTGCATCGGACTGCCGCTTGCCACTCTCATCGGTCGCTATCTGGCCCATCAGCTCTACAAAGTAGGCCGCTTCGACCCGCTCGTTCTCGCCGGAGCCACGATAGTCCTATGCGTTTGCACTCTTATCGCGGGACTCTTTCCTGCCCGCCGCGCCGCGTCGATTGAACCAATGGAAGCGCTCAGGACCGAGTAGATTGATTGCGCTGCTTTACTCCGCCAGCTGCGAGTACAGCAGACGAGGCTGGCCCATCCAGAAGCAGTTGTTTCGCCGCGTCAGCAATCCCGGCAAACGGCCGCGCAGTCGGGCCTCGGCTTCATGATACGGGCCTACAAAACGCACAGTGCCAGGAATGCGAGGATAGAGGAAATGCAGTCTGTGGGCAGTGCGCCGCACCATCTTTTCTTCTTGCGCGCCAAAAGGCAGTTGAAAAGCTGACCGGAACCGCGCAGGCATCCACATGGCGGTCAGCGCACGATACCATTGCGGCGGACGCACCCGCGTCCCGACACCCGACAAAACACTGGCGCCTAGCATGCGCGCATCTTCATCGACGCCCAGGATCGACGACTCCATCATCTCTGCCGTGTACTGTACAAACGCCGACCAGTTTTTCGGCAGCGCATCAGCGCGCATTCCAAAGAGCGACGCCATTCGCTTGCTCTCGGCGTAGTACTGTTCGCGCTCGTCCAAAGCGAGCGGTGCGAGCGTGAACTCGTAAGCGAGAATAGCGCTGTCAACAAGCGTGGAATAGACCCATCGCAGGGCGTGGATTTCGTTTGCTTCGTAATGCTCTCCACGCGGGTGCCCGCTAACAGCATGAGTGAGTTCTCCCCTTATGCCCGTATGGAGCCTGTATAGCTGGCGCGACGCCGCAACTGCCTGCGCGCGAGTGCCGAACAACATCGTGTAGATAACGCGGAAGGTCGAATGAAACCTCCCAATCGCGTCGTTCCTGAGATTGGAGTGCTGGAGAAGCGAAGCACAAACCCAGGGATGTGCTAACTGCAGCAGCGCCGCACGTCCGGCACCCAGAAAGACCGCGGACTCCCGGTTAACTTTCCAGGTCACCGAGTCCGGACCGAAGAAGCCCAGCCTCGATTCACCCGGCAGCTTTTCAAGCTCGGAGAGCAACTCCTCCATATTCGCCTGAGAGACGTACTGTGAAGTTTTGCCTTCCTCCATCATGTCTCAATTAGACGCGAAGAGCGTCGCTGCCGACCACGAAAGCGTGCTCAGGCTCTATACTGCGTCGAGTGACCTTGCTCACCGCCATCTTCTCCGTACTCTTCGGACTCGCATTCGGCAGCTTCCTCAACGTCTGCATTTCGCGCCTCCCGCAAGGGAAATCGATCGTTCGGCCTCCCTCGCGCTGTCCGGAATGTGGCGAGTCCATCTGGGCGCGCGATAACTTGCCTCTTCTTGGGTGGATACTGCTTCGTGGACGCTGCCGCCATTGCGGATGGCGCATTCCGCTACGGTATCCGTTGGTCGAGCTGGCCATGGCGGCGCTCTTTCTGCTCTGCTGCCTCACCTTCGGCCTCACGGTTGAAGCCATCGGCATGGCTGCGCTCTGTTTCCTGCTTCTGGGACTCGCCGTCATGGATGCAGAAACACTGATGTTGCCGAATGCTTTTACCTTGCCGGGAATTGCGCTGGGGATCGCGTATTCAGGTCTGCGGGGAGGCTGGCGCACAGGAATTCTTGCCGTCGTCTACGCGCTGGCCGCGGTCGTTCTCATCGTGCTGATTCGTGGAGCGTATTGGCTCGTGCGCCGGCAGGAAGGCATGGGCCTCGGCGACGCCAAACTCCTCGCCTTGATTGCGGCGTGGCTGGGACCATGGCAGGCTCTACTTGTGCTCTTCCTGGGAACTTTGGCTGCCGCGATCTTCGGCTTGATCCTGATGGCTCTGCACCGGCGCAACCCCGCGCGCTCTATGCTGCTTCCCTTCGGATCGTTTCTCAGCGCCGCCGCAATCTTTGCTGTCTTCAGCGGCCAGCCGATCATCGACTGGTACCTGCGTTTCTTCCGCTAGGGCTGCTCCCCTTGATGAATGCCTGCAAGAATGCGGCCAATCTGCGCCAGATGATGCCGGGCATGTACGGTATGGAATTCCCGCCACTGATCTGCAGTGAGCGGTCCGAAGGCAAAATGCGAAGCCATCGGCTGCGAGCCAAACTTCTCTGTACATTCGTCGAGTAGGAGATCGACTCTCCCGATCTCAAGCTTGAGTTGTTGAGCCAGTTCCAGCCCCGACAGAGCAGTCAGCCCCAACTGCCCCGGACGCACCCGCTCAGGCGCCTTTCCACCCTCGGGAAAACGCCCTCGCTGGATCGTCGCCCGCCACCGGACCTGTTGCTCGGGCAGGATCGGGGCCTGCGTCGGACGTCCCTTTTGCAATCGTTCTTCCAGCACTCCAGCCGTGCTGCGATAGGTCAGGATCAGGTGCTCGATCACTTCCTGCGCGTTCCACTGGTTCGGGTCGCCTCCAGGATGGATCTGCGCTTCGGCAACTCCTAAACCACCAAGAGCCTCGGCATATGAGTTTTGCACGGAATCGAACGCGTGGTGCATCGCGGTTAAACGCCTTCCCGTCCTGTCAAGACCCTGTCTTGAGGAAAAATCCGGAACTGGCTCATTCTAAACGATAGTTGTGAGAACAACTGCTGGCGTGTTTTTTGACCCAATTCGTTAACATAGAAGTAAGGGCAAAAAGTCCCAAGCGGCGCTGGAGGTTACAGCGAAGAAATGCCCGACGCAGAAGTCATCTGCATCCAACTACCTTTAGTTGCACGAATTTAGCAAAAATATAGGGGGAGGGGGTGGGCAGGTTAGTGTTTCGCCGAGGCGCTTAATTCTTTGAGAGCCTTGTGTGCCTCTTTGGCCTTTGGTCCGTCCGGCAGAGCAGCCAGATACAGTTCATAGTTCTGAACCGCTTCATCCTTGTGATTTATGCGGCGAGCCGCTTCAGCAAGATAAAACACGGCGTCCGGATTTTCCGGATCGGCCTGCGTCGCCTCCTTGAAGCGGGCGTACGCGCCCTTATAGTCCTCGCGGTTCAGATAAAACTGCCCGACGTGCACGTCATCGGCGGCCAGTTTGGGATCGTGAACCATGCCGCCCGCTCCATTGGCGACCCGGGTGTCGCGGTCGCCCTCAAGGTCCAGGTTGTCGAGTTTGTCGCGGCTGGAGCTTTCACCAGCGGCGGCGGGAGCAGGCTTGGCAGCGGCGGCATCGCGACCCTTGGCCTCGTCCTCTGCCTGTTTTGAAATGTCCTCAGGAAAGGGATTGTCGTCGGCCGTCGACTTTTTGGGCTGCTGCGCCGAGTCTGGCGCGGGCTGCGAGGCAGGAGTATCACCAGGTTTAGCAGGCGGCGGGCACGTGCTGCTCGCCTTCCACGGGCCTTTGTCTCCGCGAGTGGCCTGCCCACTGCAACCCTTATCCGGCTGCGTGGAGGGAGCCTGCGGCGGAGGTGGAGGCGAAGCGTAAGGATCGGAGGAAGACTGCTGTTGCTGTGCAAACGCTCCAGCGCCACATAAAACGACAGCAAGAACCGGAACCGAAATGGGCAGCCGCATCAACAATCCTATCCTCTACTGTAGACGCGATTCGCGGACAAAAGGATTGGATAAATCTGCCTTTGGACTAAAGCACTTGCTCCATGAAAACATTCGCCCGTTTGTAAGGCGACGGTTCAACCAGAGAAGGATCGATATGCCTGAACCCCAGCGACTCGTAGACATGAATCGCATTCATCAACTTACTGTTCGTCTCCAGCGTAAGTCTGCGCGCGCCCAGTGCCCGCGCCGATTCGACGACATGCGCCAGCATCGCCTTGCCAATGCCGAGATTCCGCCGCGACTCATCTACCGCCATCTTGGCCACTTCGTAGGAGTCCGGCCCGGTCGCGATCAGCGCGCAGCAGCCGACGATCTCATCGTCAAAGGTCGCAAAATAAATCTGCCCGCCGAGGTTCAGGATGTACTTCTCCGGATCATTCAGCGTGAGCCGGTCCTTCTCCTCGAGGACAAAGTATTTCGCGATCCACTGCTCGTTGAGCGTGCGAAACACGTCGTTGTCGCCCGTCTGGAACTGACGAAAGGTAATTTGCATAAGAGCCTGCATCGGGACTGCTCCTCTAATTGTTATCTAGCCGGATGCGGAATAAGATGTCCAATATATTGTTTGTCTCTATTCAGACTCCATGGATATTGCTGACATTGAACTGCGTCATCTCCGGTATTTCGTCGCCGTGGCCGAGGAGCTGCACTTTGGCCGCGCGGCGCAGCGCCTGCACATCGCTCAACCGCCGCTCTCGCAGCAGATCCGCAAGCTGGAAGAAGCTGTCGGGCACCCGCTGTTGCTGCGGACCTCGCGCCAGGTGCGCCTGACCGCTGCCGGAGAAGAGCTGCTGAAGCGGGCGCAGCAAACCCTGCGCAAAGTCGCGGAAGACGTCCACAACACCCGGCGCATCGGACGCGGCGAAGTGGGAACGCTCACCGTCGGCTTCATCGCGTCGGCCATGCTGACGGTGTTGCCGAGCATGTTGAGTGAATATCGCAAGCGCTTCCCTGAAGTGGAGCTGCGGCTGCGCGAGTTCCACACCAGCGCGCTGCTGCGCGCTCTCCGCGACGGAACAGCTGACATTGGCTTCACACGCGACGCCGACGAGGAAGAAACACTTCATACCGAGATCTTGCTGCCGGAACCTTACATGGCAGTCGTGTCCGCTCAGCATCCGCTGGCTGCGAAAGCATCCATACGCGTGGACGAGCTTCGCTCTGAACCGTTCGTTCTCTTCTCGCCGGAAGTGGGCCACAATGCGTGGAAAAAGTGATGCGCCTGTGCCAACACGGAGGGTTCCGGCCAAAGATTGTGCAGGAGGCTCCGCACTGGCTCACGATTCTTCGGCTTGTCGGCACCGGGCTCGGCGTCACGATCGCTCCTGCTTGCGTCGAACGGATCGCCGACCAGGATGTGCGGTGCATCAAGCTG
>DATGAD010000232.1:0-5432 GCA_035313725.1 Alloacidobacterium sp.
ACGGTGACGAGGACGCCGCAGGAGTCGGGGCAATCATGCGAGCAGACGGTGTGGATTGTCTTTGCGGCTGGCATATATAGATTGTAGGGCTCTTCGGCAGATTTTCGCGCTGCTTTTGCGGCCAATGGTTGCGGTTCACCGGCTTATTGAGGGCATTTGAGGCTGATTGGCGTTCTCTAAAATTTGGACGTGGAATTTTTTGCGGCTGCCGTTCAGACTATCTGGGAGTGTGAGGAAGGGAAAGGCGATGAGACGAATAGATTTGCAGTGGAAGCAGGTTATACCTGGATTGCTGCTCGTTGTGCTTTGGCTCGTTCCACTGAAGGTTGTTTTTGCCCAGGATGCCGAGAGTGCGATCCGGAAAGTGCTGGACGATCAGGTGTCTGCGTGGAACAGGGGCGACATTGACGCGTTTATGCAGGGCTATCAGGACTCGCCCGAAACGACCTTTATCGGCAAGACGCTGCATCATGGCTGGCAGCAGGTGCTGGAACGCTATAAGCATGACTATTCCACCAAGGAGGCCAGGGGGACACTTGAGTTTTCTGAGTTGTCGGTTCGGCTGCTTGGGGCGAATTACGCGATTGCCACAGGGAAGTATCATCTGACGCGGAGCGCTGCGGGCGGCGGGGATGCTACTGGGATATTTTCGCTGGTTTGGGAGAAGTCGGCGGAAGGGTGGAAGATTATTTTGGATCACACAAGCTGATGTTCGTGCTTTCCCACCTTTGCTCTGCAAAGGATGGGGCACCCGATGTTTGTGCTCCTGCGAAGGAAAAGCAGATCCTTCCCCTTCCTCTTCGTTGCACTCAGAGTCAGGGTCAGGATGACAGCATAACGACGAAGGCCATCGCTAGCGATGGCCTTCGATCTTTCTTATATCGAATGGCTAGAGGATGTAGCGCGACAGGTCCTGGTCTTTCACGATGGAGGAGACCATCTGGCGGACGTATTCCGGGTCGATAATGGCTACCTTTTCGCGGCCGTTTGCGGTTTCGCGTTCGATGATGGGCAGCGGGACGGTTGTGCCGTTGTTCTCGGCGCTGGCTGCGATGTCGATCACGTTGCTGTCGCTCTTTGCTGCCTTGGTGAGGTCGGGGGCGAGGAAGCTGATCTCGTCGAGGACGCGCTCCATGATGGTGTGCAGGCGGCGGGCGCCGATGTTTTCCGTTGTTTCGTTGACGCGGAAGGCGAAGGTGGCTATCTCTGCGAGCGACTCCGGCGTGAATTCAAGCTTCAGTCCTTCAGTTTCTAAGAGCGCCGTGTACTGCTTCGTCAGCGAGGACTTTGGCTCCTGCAGGATGCGTATGAAGTCTTCGACTGTGAGCGAATGCAGCTCCACGCGGATGGGGAAGCGGCCCTGCAACTCGGGGATCAGGTCGCTGGGCTTTGAGACGTGGAAAGCTCCGGCGGCGATGAAGAGGATGTGGTCGGTGCGCACCATGCCGTAACGCGTGTTGACGGTGGTGCCTTCGACGATGGGCAGGATATCGCGCTGCACGCCTTCGCGCGAGACATCGGGGCCGTGGCCGCCTTCGCGTCCTGCGATCTTGTCGATCTCATCGAGAAAGACGATGCCGGAGTTTTCGACGCGCTCGACAGCAGTGCGCGTGACCTGGTCCATATCGATCAGGCGCTGCTCTTCTTCCTGCACGAGATAATCGAAGGCTTCGCCGACCTTCATTTTGCGCTTCTTGGTACGCTGTCCAAAGATGTTGGGCAGGACATCCTTGAGGTTGATGTCCATCTCCTCGACGCCCTGGTTCGAGATGATTTCAAAGGAGGGCGCGTTGCGCTCGCGCACGTCGATCTCGACGATGCGGTCATCGAGCTTGCCTTCGCGGAATTGCTGGCGCAGCTTCTCGCGCGTGCGCTGATGCGATTCGTTACTGGACGTGGGGAAGGTGAGCGTGTTGTTGCTTCCCGGTTCGCTTTGCGGCACCACAGACGGTGCCGGGGCGGGCGTTGGCGGCGGAAGCAGCAGATCGAGCAGGCGTTCTTCGGCGTTCAGCTCCGCCTTGTCTTCCACTTCTTCGAGCTTTTCTTCGCGCACCATGTCGATGGCGATCTCGGCCAGATCGCGGACGATGGCTTCGACATCGCGGCCTACGTAACCGACCTCGGTGAACTTCGAGGCTTCCACTTTCAGGAAGGGCGAGTTCGTCAGCTTCGCGAGGCGGCGGGCGATTTCGGTTTTACCGACGCCGGTGGGCCCGATCATGATGATGTTTTTCGGCATGATCTCTTCGGCGAGATCGGGCGGGAGCTTCTGGCGGCGCATGCGGTTACGCAGTGCGATGGCTACGGCGCGCTTGGCGGCCTTCTGGCCGACGACATATTTGTCCAGCTCGGCGACGATTTCGCGCGGGGTCAGGTCGTCGAGTGCCAGTTCCTGATCTTCAGCGGTTCCGGGTAAATAGATGGCCATGGAGGCATTAACTTCCTTTTATGATTCTTGTTTCTCGCGCAGGAGAATTTCAACGACCGCGCGGGTGTTACTCAAAAGGCTAATTTTCTGAACTTGGGAGCGACGCGAGAACTCTTTGGGATTATGTGCGGCCAAATTGCGAAACTCACGTACATCATCACCCATTCCCCATTCATCGTCACTGAGGAGCGAGCTTTCCTTCGCATCTTGTAGCAGTTGGCCGAGGTCCCATCGCTCATCACAATGCGGTAGGACTTCTTTTAGTGTCTCTTCTAGCGCTGCTCCACACGTGATTGCTGATGCCGCTTCCAATCCGTGAAGAAAGCAATCGTGAGCTTCCTGTAACAGTTTTCGAACGGGATTGGAAAGGATTTCACTGCACGTCAAATCATCTAGGCCGTTTAATTTCTCGACCATTGTGTCGAGTTGAGATGCAAACCGCAATGTGAACAATACATTGAAATCCGGCTTTCGTGCTGTGTCGGCTTGGCTTTTTCGCACCTCATTGAAGATCCAATGCAGAGCTTCTTCAGGTGATTTACCCAATTTCTCTGCAAAAAACTCTGCTATGAAGTTTAGGTCGACATTCCAAACCTCTTGAGAGCGATACCAGTGTTCGTAGGTTATGTCTTTTGCTTCAACAGCTGAGAATGAATCGAGAGATAGTCGCAGGAGAGAATTGACATCAGGCGTGTCAATGAGTGTTCGTTTGGCAATCGTTAATTCGGCTTCTCTGTTCCCATTTTTATCGACTTCTAGTGTTTCACTCGAAAAATCGCCATCCAGAAAACTAGCTACTGACCAAGGGTCATGGCGATACAGTTCAACAAATCTGGCTAAAGCAACCGAAAATTCCGAGGCCATAGCGACTCCTAGGCGTGCAGTTCTTCGATCGTGATCTGGTCGTTGGTGTAAATACAGATCTGTCCGGCGATCTTCAGCGACTTCTCAGCGATATCGCGAGCGGACAGGTCGGTGTTCTCATAAAGGGCGCGGGCAGAGGCCAATGCAAACGAGCCGCCGCTGCCGATGGCTGCAATGCCCTCGTCCGGCTCGATGACGTCGCCCGATCCGCTGAGGAGAAAGGTCTGGTGCGGGTCGGAGACGATGAGCAGGGCTTCGAGGTTGCGCAGCATCTTGTCGGTGCGCCATTCTTTGGCCAATTCGACGGCGGAGCGGCCGAGGTTGCCGGCGTATTGCTCCAGCTTCGATTCGAAGCGGCTGAAGAGCGAGAAGGCATCGGCGGTCGATCCGGCGAAACCGGCCAGGATCTTGTCCTGATAGAGGCGGCGTATCTTCTTGGCCGAGTGCTTGATGACGGCCTCTCCGAGCGTGACCTGGCCGTCGGCGGCCATGACGACACTGCCGTTGCGACGTACGCAGACGACGGTGGTGGAGCGGATGCGCCGACCGGTAGCAAGGTTCAATTCCAAGGGGGAAACGCCACGGGAAACGGTGGCCGGAGACAACTTTTTATTCGACATGCGCAGGCTTCAGTATAGCGCACCGAAGCTTGCGCATTGATGATCGGCAAACGCCGCTTCGACTTAGCTGTTGGCCTGTTTCGCGGCGAAGTCGCCGATGAGGGGCAGCTTGAAGTACTCGCCCTTGCTGGCCTTGAGGATACAGAGGAGCCATGCGATGAAGAAGCCGATGGCGATGGCCATATCCACAAAGAAGAAGAGCACGCCGACGAGCGGGATGAAATGCAGGACCACGGAAAGGATCATGGTGGCCATCCACACGGCGATCCAGGCGACATGCAGGGCGATGCACTGAATGGCGTGAAACTTTACCAGGCGCATTCTGTTGTAGGGCTCGATCACCAGGAAAATGATGGCCGGAATGATGGTGATATACGAAATCGCGGCTGCGGCGGTTTCGGACAGGCCGCCCGCGACTGGAGCGCCCGTGGCAACCGGAGCGGCTGGAGCCGCGTATGTGCTGCCGCCGACCGGGGCATAACCTGCGGGTGCGGCTGCTGGTCCGCCTGCGGGGGCTGCGGCCAGAGAAGCTCCGCAGAAACCGCAGAATGTGGCCGTTGGAGCGACTTCGTTATGGCACGAAGGGCATTGCATGGGATTTTCTCTCCTGAGAGGTCTTGGAATTTCTAAGGATGCTGCGGGGAGAACGTCCTCGGAACGCCCACAAGCATACGCCAGCAAGCACTAAATTGAGGACATATTTTTACATCCGCATCGCGTGACACATCCAATAGTTATTGGCTGCATAAGAACGTTTCATCGTTCGAGTTGGAAAATGGCACACGAAAGTGCAGCAAGAACGAGGGTGTTATCAAGGCCGGTCTGGGGTATTCTGCTCATAGATGCTGTTATGAATGGCCTTTCTCTGCGAGATCCTCAGGTTATTGGGACATTGGCGGCTGCCAGTCTTTGTCTGGGCGGCGTGGCCGTCTATTTTGCGATGCGCAAGAAGCCTTCGGC
Source organism: Alloacidobacterium sp. (assembly GCA_035313725.1). Lineage (GTDB taxonomy): Bacteria > Acidobacteriota > Terriglobia > Terriglobales > Acidobacteriaceae > Alloacidobacterium. Next base: position 4,873 of record DATGAD010000232.1, read on the forward strand.
GGAGGAGGTTGAGCGCGAGCGGCGCGGGTTTCTGGTGCAGGCGGGGCGGATTATCGACGGCACCCTGCTGGACATTTCGGAACTCGATTCGAGCGAAAGCGGACGCCCTGCCGGAATGCAGTTACTGCTCTATAAGTATGAGATTGGCGGCGTGATCTATGAATGCTCCCAGGATGTGACGCCTCTGCGCGACCTGGTGAATATCCATGATTGCCGGCTGGGCTTTCCCTGCTCGGTCCGGTATGACACGCACAAGCCGGAGAACAGCATTGTTATTGCCGAGACATGGAGCGGGTTGCGCAACACGGCGAGTTCGATTCCGATACGGCACGTTGTGACGAATCCGCCCCATTCCCAAACTGCGCCTCTCGCCTAGTTTCTTCTTCACCTTATGCAAAGGCGGCATTGAAGCTGTCATCCGGCGCGGCTTACACTGAAGATATGCATGTCCACGGAGCGCCTACCGGCAAGATGCAGCGAGTGCTGAAGTTCTCGCTTCTGGCAACGCTTGCCTATGTGGTGCTGACGTTTGTCGCCGGATTGCGGGCTCACTCGCTGGC
>DATGAD010000233.1:0-5844 GCA_035313725.1 Alloacidobacterium sp.
TGAGGATGCGGCACATACGCATACGCAAAGACAGCCCGGTACTCATACTCGCCCGGATTGTTACAGATCGCGCAGCTTGGCCGATACGCAATCGCCGGGTGATCGTGCACCGTCTCCGTCCATTCATGCGAGGCGTGCGCACCTATGGTCATATATTCGGGATGTTGCGGCACTTCTTTTGGCTGGTAAGCAAAAACCTCACCCTTCTCGTTGTATGCGTCTACGAAGCTGCCTCCCGATCCGCTCGACGCGCGCCACAACCACTTTGTTCCCACGTGCGCGTACCAATGCGCGCTTGTTGGAACTGGCTCAGCCAAACGAATATCCTTATTTGTATCGTTCTTGATTACAAATACAAATCCCGGCCCTTTTTCCGGCCCAGCCTGAGCCAGATAGCTCGCCGAGAGTGTAATGTGCGAACACAAGGGCACATACGGGCCGGGATGATGAGTGACAGCTTGCCCTGTCGATACAGCCATAGCTGTAAATGCTGCGGCGATTGTTTTCCATTTGCTCATTCCAGCTAGACTATCGTGCCGAGTAACCGCGCCACGAATCGCAGCAAGTTAAAACGCTTGTGGAACCAGCATGGCCGATCAGAAATCGCACTTCCTGGCCAATATATTCTGTGGCTTTCGCCGGAACTAACCCGGAAATTCCGTGTTGAAAATGCAGGACAGTTGGAGCAGTTGGTAGCCCCGATCGCGCTTTATCCGGACAACCTTATCGCCATCGTCGTGGCCGCATCCACTTAGATGCAGGGGAACGCATCTTCTGACCAGATAGCTGGCGGAGCCGACGCGCAATCCTGGGATCCCAGCGTGAAGGCCCTGACCGCTTTTCCCCAGGTGCTGGCGCAAATGGACCAGAACCTCCAGTGGACCGCTGAGCTAGGCAATGCCTATTTCAATCAGCCACAAGACGTTATGCAAGCTGTGCAGGTCATGCGCCAGCGCGCGCAGGCTGCTGGAAATCTGCAAAGCACTCCTCAGGAGGCAGTCGGTTATTACCAGGGCAATATCGCGCTCTTCCCAACGAATCCGCAGATCGTCTACGTGCCGGCTTATAACCCCTGGAGCGTCTATGGACAGCCAGTCACTCCGTATCCCGGCTTTTCGCTGCTCGGAGCGCTCGGCTCATTCTTTGGCTCTTCGCCAATTCAGTGGGGGCTGGGCCTCGCTATGCAAGCCTTCGGCCACACACCCTGGGGATGGCTCGGATGGGGGCTAAACTGGCTGACCCAGTCGGTGCTCTTCAATCATTCAAACTATTACTCGAACAGCAGTTCCGTAGCTGACTGGCACTTACCGCCCAACAGCATGCACGCCTTTTCCAGAATGGGAACAAACGGCTCGTACGTGGCGTCCAGCTATAACCGAGCCGGCTACAACATGAGGCCTTCATCTGGATACAAGCCAGGATACGGATCGGGATTCGTCCAGCAACCGCAAAGATCCACATACGGATACGGACAAAATTACAATCGTGGCTACCAATCCCCCGGCCTCAACTATGCGCGTCCAACGCAGGAAGCCTACAACCGCACTCCGCCAATGACGAGCAGGCCGCAGCAGTACAGCCGTCCAGCTTATTCGAACTACACATTCGGATCCAACTTCAACAACCGGCCCGCCGAAAGCTTCACGGGTCGATCAGCGCCGGCCTTCGGCAACCCGATGCAGACCTCCCGCGCTCCCGCAACAAACTTTGCCCACAACGATTTCGCACCGCGCTCTTCCAGCGCGTTTGCGAGCAACAACTTTTCCGGCTACTCCAATAAACCAGAACATTCAGGCGGATTCCATCTCTTCGGTGGCGGTCATCCATCCGAAAACCCCTACGGAGGCCATGCGCCGAAAAGCTTCAACAGCAGCAAGAGCTTCAGCAGTCACTCGAGCGGCGGAGGCTTCCACATGTTCGGCGGAGGTCATTCTGGCGAAGGCAGCCATTTCAGCCGCCACGCAGGCGGCGGCCATCATCGCTAAGTCACCCATTAACTATCACTTGACTGATCATCCGAAAGCGAAGAGACTGCCCAACCTGTAACACTGTTCCGGTAGGTGACACCATACACTATTGGTGCTCGCTTCGAGCTCCAGGTCGCGATAGACGACAGGAGTCATGACATGCCCTTAGTATCTGCGCTTCTCAAAGATGACCCTAAACTCCAAGCGTGCTTGACCAATGATCCGGCGCACGTTTTTCAGGGAGCCAGCGGAGACCACGTTGGCAGGATCCAGACAGCGCTGGCAAGAATAGACAGCGCATCCATTGACAACAGCGAATTAAGCCGCAGGTTCTATGGCCCATCAACTGCCGCAGGCGTCCTGGCTTTCAAAAAGAATCCTAGGCGAAACATCCTGAACTATAAGGGTCAGGTCGACAACATTGTTGGGAAAAAAACGATTGCCGCACTCGACAGTGAGATGTTCGCTTTGGAAAACGCACCACCTGCTCCCACGCCTCCCACCCCGGTTGTTCCCTTGACGATGTCGGCGCTTGCGGAAAGGGACAAAGCAACATCGTTGCAGTGGGCACAGGTGGCAGTTGCGCGCCTGACGGAGGCCAGGGACTTTCTTGTGTCGCCTCCTGTTAGTCCGATCCCGGGGTTCCCGCCTATCATGTCACGACGGATAGCACTTACTTTCGATGCGCTCGAGGTACACTTTCATCTCAGCACTTCGACCATTCCGCAGGCCGACTACATCGCCAAACTCATGGTCATCTATCAGAAAGACATTAATCTTCTGAACTCAAGCAGTTCGTTCTTCGTGGACGACACAACATCCCCGGAAGTCGCGAAAGGCACGCCAGCCCATGTGCCGTTCGCCTCCGGCAAAGTAAACTTCACTCCGGCCTTCAAGGAACGAGATGCAGCAACCGCGACGGGTTTTGGCCCGAAATGCCGGGCAGCAATGGTTCTGCATGAGCCGGTCCACGTTGTCGATCATCCCGATGCTTCGTCTGCAGCAAACCATGTAAGCGAGCTCGCAGCGAACTATGCCACGCAGCCCGCAGCGAACCAACTGCATAATGCACATAGCTATGCCGCTTTTGCCCAGCACGTTTTTTTCGGTACAGATACCAGATTCGGAGCTGGAAAACCCGAGCAGTAGAACTCCTTCACACAAGCGTTCCCGATAAACGACCTCGGAATACGCGGGTGAAGACCCCACCACTGGAACTTCTACGCGCGGCGTGATATCACGTTGAGCATGACCCAACAACCGGATCCAGCAGAAGCAGCCAAGCGCAAAGCGGCAGAATGGGCCGCCTCACAGATTGAAGACGGCATGGCCGTCGGCCTCGGCACGGGCACAACCTCGGCGCTGGTGATCGAAGAAGTGGGCCGCCGCGTCGCCGCGGGTCTGCGCATCACCGCCATCGCCACATCAGAGCAGTCCCATCGCGAAGCCGTCAGCCTTAACATTCCCATGACCGACTTCGCCCACCAACCGCATCTCGATCTCACCATCGACGGCGCAGACGAGGTCGAAGAGGGCACGCTGCATCTGATCAAAGGCCACGGCGGCGCGTTGCTGCGCGAGAAGATCGTCGCCATGGCCAGCAGCAAGCTGGTCATTGCGGTCGATCCAAGAAAGCTGGTCAAGACACTAGGCACGACCTTCACCGTGCCGGTCGAGGTAGTTCCCTTTGGCTGGGAGACAACCGCCATCCGCCTGCGCGACCACGGCTTCGAGCCCGAGTTGCGCGTCAACGACGACGGCCAGCCTTATATCACCGACGGCCAGCACTACATCCTGCATTGCAGCCTGCCCAAGTCTGGCCTCACGCCGGAGCAGGCCGCCGCCGCATTCAACGATACCGTTGGCGTGGTTGAGCACGGTCTTTTTCTCGCCATGGCCAGCAAAGTCGTCATCGGAAGTGTTGAGGGGATCAAAGTAATTGAAGCGAAACGCTGACGCAGGGCTCAGGGGACCCAGGATGAATGCTGTTCAGCTGCGCATGGCAGTCGTTGCCTGCAGTTTTGCGCTGGCCTTGTCCCCTCACTCAGCTGCACAGTCGAATGAATCTCAGGGCACATCCTTCAACATAGAAGTAAACGTCGACAGAGTAGTGGTGCCCGTTATCGTCCGTGACAGGCAGGGTCACACAGTCGGCGACCTGAAGAAGGAAGACTTTCAGGTCTTTGACGAGGGAAAACTTCGTTCCATCTCAGGATTCACCGTTGAGCGACGCGGGGCAACGGCAGGCAACTCAGGAGCCAATGCGCAGTCGCCGGCTCGTCCTCCGAATGTAACGCCGGACGGGGTGATCCTGCCCGACCGCATCACCGTATTTCTTTTCGATGACATGCACCTGAGCGCCGAGGACCTGGCACGCGTTCGAGAAGCGGGCATGAAGGTGATCTCGGGGGCACTGACAGGCACGGATATGGCGGGGGTCGTCTCCATCTCCCAACGGGTGAATACAGGTCTTACGCGCGATCCCGCGAAGTTGCGGGAAGCGCTCATGAAATTGCAGCCGCAAGGTCTCTACCAGACCGCCGCCGCAGAGTGTCCGAGTATCGACTACTACGAGGCCGACCTGATTGAAAACAAGCACGATCCAGTGGCGATCCAGGACGCCAATCGGAAGTATGCCAACTGTAACCCCGCCGTAAGTCGACCTCAGGAAGTTGCCAGCGCGCCGAACCTCCCCACAGCGGAGCGGTTGGTGGATTCGGCGGCGAATATGGCTTTGAATCTGGGACATCAGGATGTGCAGGCCACTTACGCCTCCATCGGAGAGTTTGTAAAAAGAATGGCTCCATTGCCGGGTCAGCGTACGTTGATCCTCGTATCGTCCGGCTTCCTCAACATCGAGCGGGATTCTTTAAACACGGAATCGCGGATCATCGACTTCGCAGTGCAGTCCAATATAACGATCAGCTCACTTGACGCGCGGGGATTGTATACAACAGAAATCACTGCAAGTGAGCGCAGCCCGGCGTTGTCCGGACCAAGCTTTCAAGTGAATTCCGATTACCATCGCAGCGCCATGCGGCTTGCAGAAAACCCGCTGTCGGAACTCGCCAACGGGACCGGGGGCACCTTCTTTCACAACAGCAATGACGTCAACGCCGGCCTCAAGGAACTGACGGAAGCGCCAATGTATGTCTACCTGCTTGAGCTTTCTCTCGACGGAGTGAAGCAGAACGGCACGTATCACGCATTGAATGTGAAAGTTGACCGCGAAGGTTCGCAGGTAGAAGCGCGCCGCGGCTACTTCATGCCCAAATCTCAAAAGCAAAAGAAATAGATGGGCAAAACCAGATCACCAGACGACTTTCACCGGATAATGCCGGAAGTGAGCGTCATCTGTGACCACGCGTAGATTCTCTTCGATTGCTTGCGCGATCAGCATGCGGTCGAGGGGATCGCGATGATGGGGTTCAAGCGATTCAGCGCAGAGGATATGGTTGTAGCGCAGAGGCAGAAGCTGGATGCCATATTCGCCGAGCGTGTCGTGCAGATAACCGATCGATGAGCCAACAGGCCGAAGCTTGCCTTTCGTGATCTTCAGACTCAACTCCCAGAGCGAGACGATGCTGAAGTGCAATTCGTGGTCTCTGCTCTCCCCGAATATCCGTTTGGCCGTACGCGAGAGTCGATGATCGTTGAGAATTGCCCAGACAAGAGTGTGTGAGTCAATCAACAATCTCATCGGGAGAATTTCTCGTCATCGCCGTTGTAGAAGAGATCTTCTATCTCCTTGTCGATTTCAGGCGAATCGAAATCATCCGATATCCAGATCTTGCCGATGCCGCTTCCAAGAATGCTCTTACTGGTTTTCTTCTCTGCGACCGGCACAAGCTTTACTGCTGGCTTTCCGGCGCGGGCG
>DATGAD010000234.1:0-3066 GCA_035313725.1 Alloacidobacterium sp.
CTCCCTGCGATCGCTCATCGGATTTTCAACGCCGGCCAGCGCATATTGTGAAATATCGGTATTCCACAGCGGGCGCAGATCATCGCAGATCAATAAGTCGCAATCCAGATAAAGAACTGTTTCAATGCTTTCATCCAGCAGATGCGCCGCGAAAATTCTGGCGTAAGCTGCCCAGGAGATATGGCCATACGTTGGGAAATCGGGATAGGTATCTGGACTGAACTTCTTGAACTCAACCTGTAAGTTAGGAAAGGTCGAGCACAGTTTTTGAAGTCTGACAGTGTTCTCTTCCGATACCTCAATCAATATGATCAGCGCCCGCAGAGACAAATCCGAATGACGATCGAGAAGCGATTGGATTGTGACCGCTAAATGTTGTGAGTAGTTATCATCAGTCGCGAAGATCAGATACATCGAATTTGTCTCGGGCATGCTTTTGGGGGCTCCAGTGCCTGAATGGGTTGCGCCTACACAACTCAAGCCAAATACCGTTTAGGCATATTCAACCTAACAGGCATTAAGGCGTTGATTGTTCTCATTATTACGAGATCGTTTAATTTGTGAGGGTCTTAGTTATAAACCGATATTTATCCGGCAGGTCAGTTTCATAGATTGTGCGTATAGGTTGTAGCGGCATTCTTCCAGTCATTATAAGGAATGGTCGGGGAGAGAGGATTCGAACCTCCGACCCCCTGGTCCCGAACCAGGTGCTCTACCAGGCTGAGCCACTCCCCGATCGTATGGCAGGAAATTCGCGCAGAAAGCGCTCCTGGTGGGTGCTTTCTCTTGTTGCGCGAACTTCATTCAGTTTATCAGAAGATTGTCTGAATCGGCAGCACGCATCCGCTCCATTTCCCTCGCGAATGCTGAAGCTAACTCTCGTTTTCAGGCAGATAACGACGGCCAACGATCCGATACCTTCCCGATAACACGCGCGCAATCGCTTCCGCATACGCGATGTGCTCCTGTTCCAAAATGCGCGCTGCGAGCGTGTGCTCGTCATCGTCGTCCAAAACGGGCACGGTTTTCTGCAGAACAATTACGCCATGATCAAGCTGTTCATCGACAAAGTGTACGGTGCAGCCAACCACCTTCACCCCATACTCAAACGCTTGCTGCTGGGCATCAAGCCCAGGAAACGCGGGCAACAGCGACGGATGAATATTCAGAATGCGCTGAGGAAATGCCGCGACAAATTCTGCCGAGAGCAGGCGCATATAACCGGCAAGACAGACGAGATCCACATCGTGCTCGCGCAGGCAGGCAATGATCTCGGCATCATGCTCTGCGCGTTTGCGTCCGCGTGCCTCAATGGCGACCGCACTCAGGCCCCGCGTGCGCGCCGCGTCCAGTCCGGGCGCGTCAGCTTTGTTCGAGATCACAACTGCGATCTCAGCATCTGGCAATTTGCCATTGGCAATGGCGTCAGCAATGGCAAGAAAGTTCGATCCGCGTCCGGAAAGGAGAACCCCGAGACGCTTGCTCGGACTCACTGATAGATCACCCGGCGATCACCCTTGACCGTGCGCCCTATCACATAGAACTTTTCATTCGCGCGTTCCAGCATCGACTTCACGCGCTTGAACTTTTCCGCTGGTACCACAGCAATCAGGCCAACGCCTAGATTGAACGTGCGTAGCATCTCATCCTGCGAAACACTGCCGAGTTCGCGCAGGTGCTCGAAGATGGGCAGCACGGGCCAGCTGCCCAGTTCAACGATGGCAGAGATGTGCTTTGGCAGAATACGCGGCAGGTTCTCCGTGATGCCGCCGCCGGTGATGTGCGCCATGCCTGTCACGTAGTCGCTCGCCGTCAGCTTCTTGATGACATTCAAATAGCTGCGATGAGTCTTCATCAAAGCTGCGCCGGCCTTCTCCTTAAGCGCATTCACATACTGCTCGGCCTTGTACCCCGCAACTTCAAAAAACAATTTCCGGGCAAGTGAGTATCCGTTAGTGTGTAGTCCCGTCGACGGCAATCCGATCAGTACATCGCCGATCTGAATCTTCGCGCCGGTAATGATCTTTTCTTTCTCGACAACGCCGACGATGAAGCCAGCCAAATCGTATTCTCCATCGGAATAGAACCCGGGCATCTGCGCCGTCTCACCGCCGATCAGCGCACAGCCGTTTGCGCGGCACGCATCAGCGAGCCCGCTGACGATCTTCTCTGCAACGGCTCCATCCAGACGTCCGGTAGCCAGATAATCGAGAAAGAAAAGCGGGACGGCGCCCTGCACGGCAATGTCGTTTACGCAGTGATTCACCAGGTCCGCCCCTACGGTATGGTGAATGCCAAGCTCAAAAGCGACTTTCAGCTTCGTTCCCACGCCATCGGCGCTTGAAACCAGCACAGGCTGTTGATATTTCGCAGTATCCAGCTTGAAAAGGCCGCCAAATCCGCCGATTTCGCTCAGCACATTCCGGTTAAAGGTCTTCTGTGCCAGGTACTTGATGCGTTGCTTGGTCCGGTCGCCGCTCGTAATGTCGACTCCGGCGTCCGCATAGGTGACCGGAGATTTCAGGCTGCTCGATTTCTCGTCTGACAATGTATTTCCGTTTTCGTAGAGATAAGGCTGAGAAAAGTCAGTTTAGCATTCCAGCGCCTGCTTCAGATGAGGCGGGATTTGGTGAATCGCGCGCCGTTCCCGATTTTGCATAATTCCCTCGGGGAAGATCTCTCAGTGGACAGCTCATCGGGGATGGATTTCTGACGAATGCACATCCTTTTGTGAAAATCAACAATTCTGAAGAAAATATTTCGCGTAAATGCATCTAACGGATACGCTTAGTGGAGCGCTGCCTGCGCCTCGGAGCCCCTTTTGAAAATCTCGACTCTTCCCCGTTTTGCGGTTGTTGCCAGCCTGTTGTCTTTCGCTGCCTTTCCTGTTGTTACACATGGCGCCACTTTCGGCCCTGGCGGCGGCATTCCCAGTCCTATCGGCCAGAGCAATAACATCGCCTTCGGCCCCGGCGGTGGCATTCCCAGTCCTATCGGCCAGAGCAATAACATCGCCTTCGGCCCCGGCGGTGGCATTCCCAGTCCTATCGGCCAGAGCAATAACAT
>DATGAD010000235.1:0-5986 GCA_035313725.1 Alloacidobacterium sp.
CCAAACCACGCCATCGCATAACCGCCCAGTGTCGGCCCCACAATGCGCGACAAATTGAACTGCGCCGAATTCAGCGCGATGGCATTCTGCAGGTCTTCCGGAGGAACCAACCGCGGCACCATCGCCTGATACGCCGGAGCATTCACAGCGTTCGAAATACCGACAAGAAACGCAATCAGCGCCAGCTGGCCGATGTTGATGACCTTGAAATACGTCAACCCCGCAAGAATGAATGCAAGAATCATCTGCGCCATCTGCGCCCCGATCAGCAGATGCCGCTTGCTCACGCGATCGGCAATCACACCGCCCAGCAGCGTAAAGAGAAGAAAGGGAACCGACGCTGCAAACCCCACCACGCCCAGCCAGAACGATGAATTCGAAAGCTCCAGCACGAGCCAGCCCTGCGCCACATTCTGCATCCAGGTGCCGACATTCGACAGCAGGCAGCCGCCCCAGAAGAGCCGATAATCGTCGTTGCGCAGCGCGCGTACAATCGGCGGCCATCGCCTGCCCGCAACCGGCAGCTCCAGCACAATATCGGCTTTCAGCTCGGGATCGAGCTCCGCCTGCGCAGTTTCTCTAGCCAAGGCTTCGCTCGCTTTCCAACCCGCTACATCGAGTGTTCAACATCGGCATAGGTCTTCCCTTAAAGTGCAGCACAAATTCAGCCACGCAGTTGTCATAACTTGTAAAAAGTTGTCAGAATGTGTTGGAAAATCGGCAGACAGACCTCTCCGCATGCGTTTTAGCCGCTTCCCCCAATCTCATAGTGTAATCTTTGTGTTTTACACATCCTTTCATCCAATCAATGAGGAGCAGCCTCTTGAACCGTCGTGCTCTTGCCAGTTCTCTCTGCCTTTCCGCACTCGCCATTTCTCTGCCCGCACAAAATTCCGGCATGCCGCAATCCGTCTTCGGCTATCGCGACTTCGCCCAGCAGGCCAAGATCGACCAGCAATTCCTTGCTGTGCCCGAAGCAAAGCTGGCCGGGGAAGAACTGAAGACGCTGACCGCGGCACCGCACATCGCCGGCTCGAAAGAAGACCACGACACCGCCCTCTACGTCGCCGAAAAATTCAAAGCCGCCGGCCTCGACACCGCCATCGTGACCTACAAGGCATGGCTCAATCTGCCCAAAGAAATCCATGTCACCGCAACCGACGCCAGCGGCAAGACACTGATGACCGGCCCAACCCGCGAACACGTCGAAGGCGATCCCTTTCAGGATGACCCGCGCGTCGTTGACGCCTTCAACGGGTCTTCTCCTTCAGGAGATGTCACCGCCGACGTTGTCTACGCCAATTACGGCCGCCCCGAAGACTTCAAGAAACTCGACGACCTCGGCATCAGCGTCAAAGGCAAAATCGTTCTCACCCGCTACGGCGGCAACTTCCGCGGCGTCAAGGTCTATATCGCGCAGGAGCGTGGCGCAGCCGGCGTCATCATCTACTCGGATCCTGCCGATGATGGCTACTTCCGCGGCGATAAATACCCCAAAGGCCCCTACCGCCCCGACACCGGTGTGCAGCGCGGCTCGGTTCAGTTCCTTTTCAAGTATCCCGGCGATTCCAGCACACCCGGCATCGCCTCCACACCAGACCTGCCAGAATCCAAACGCCTGAACCCCTCGACCGCGCCAAATATGCCGCAGATTCCGTCCACGCCCATCTCCTACCACGACGCCACGCCCATCCTCGAAGCGCTCACCGGCCCAGCCGTCCCGCATGAATGGCAGGGCGCGCTACCCTTCGCCTACCACATCGGCGGAGGCAGCGTAAAAGTCCACATGGTTCTCAAGCAGGACTACGCCTACCGCGACATCTGGGACGTCATCGGCAAGATTCCCGGAACGCAATGGCCCGATGAGTGGGTCGTCGCCGGAAACCACCGCGACGCCTGGGTCTACGGCGCAGTCGATCCCAACAGCGGTACCGCAGCCATGTTGGAAGCCGTGCACGGTATCGGCGCGCTGCTCAAGACCGGCTGGAAGCCGAAGCGCACCATCGTCTTCGGCAGCTGGGACGCGGAAGAAGAGGGCCTGATCGGCTCGACAGAATGGGCTGAAGACAACGCCGCAGCACTCGCCCACGCCGCCGTCTACTTCAATACCGACGTCGGAGTCTCCGGTCCCAACTTCGACGCCTCAGCCGTGCCATCGCTCAAAGATTTCGTCCGCCAGGTCACAACGGAAGTCCCCAGCCCCAAAGGCGGCAACGTCTACGATCAATGGAAGAAGAGCCAGTCCGAAGGCGAATCACGCCGCCACTCCGCCAATGAGCACATGGGCCAGGGAGCCTCGAAGCAGAACAACGACGTTGACATCGGCGACCTCGGCAGCGGCTCCGACTACACGCCCTTCATCCAGCATCTCGGCGTGCCGTCTACAGACATCGGTTCCGGTGGCCCCTACGGCGTCTACCACTCCGTCTTCGACAACTACAACTGGTTCATCAAGAACGCCGACCCCACCTTCGTCTACGAGCAGCAGCAGGCCCGCGTCTTCGGAATCGAAGTCCTGCACATGGCCGACACCGACGTACTTCCCTACGACTACGTCAACTATGGCAAGGAAATCACCGAATACCTCGATACCGCGAAGAAAAAAGCCGACGAAGCCAAAGTCTCCGGACTCGACTTTGCGCCAGCTCTCGCCGCGACGAAGCGCTTCACCACCGCCGCCGAAGCCGTCCACAAAAAGCAGCAGAGTATCCCCGCCAATCCAACCGAACTGAACACGCAGCTGCGCCAGGTCGAAGGCGACCTGCTCTCATCCGCCGGCCTGCCCAAGCGCCCATGGTTCAAGCACACCATCTACGCACCTGGTGAATACACCGGCTACGCCGCCGTCGTTATCCCGGGCGTAAATGAAGCCATAGACGCCAAGGACAGTGCCCGAGGCGCGGTGCAGCTGACAACATTGACCGAAGCCATCAGCCGCGCCGCCGCGACCCTTGAGACGGCCGCGAAGTGACCAGTATGAAGTTGAAATGGCAACCCCCAATCCTGACGGAACTCAGGATGGGGTTATCGCCATACCGTTCTAACGGTCGAGCTCTCACTTTTTGCAAGCGGGCGGGTAACCCATTCAAGCCGAAGGGCGCATGGATGGATACCTGCCGTCCAGTCCATCCGGATTCATGCAATGATCAACGAAATCCTCTCCGACATCCTAACCTTCTCCTCGCTCTTCACCTGTCCGTGGCGCAGAGTCAGTACGGGACAAGGAGCAGATGCAAGCACTTTGTACGCAGTGCTGTCCAGGAATCGCGTGGACGGGAATCTTCCATCGACGCCTAGAACGATCCAGTCCGTCTTTTCTTGTGAGGCAACGCGTACGATCTCATTGACCGTATTGCCCGCCTCGACGCGGGTCCGAACGCGCGGTGTCATTTCGGAAGTATGGGTCACAAACGCGGCCAGGGCGTTCTGTGCCCACTTGAACGTGCGCTCCGGATTCATGGCGTCTTTCACATCCGGATCGAGCACGTGCAGCAATGTAACTTCAGCCCCGTAATGCTTCGCGACGTCAAATGCGAAAGAAACACGTTTTTGATCGTCGCCATTCAGCGAAACCAGATGGAGAATCCTGGTTGGAGTGAAATGGACAGTGTCGGTGTGTGACTGTGGTCCCACGATGAATACAGGCACATCTACGCTCGTAAGCAGTTCCTTTGCCACGGAGCCCAGCGCCAATTGTCCCAGCTTTCCGCGCCCGTGCGTCGCCATAATGAGTCTGTTTGCGCCGGTGCGCGCGAGTTCCTCCCGAATAACATCAGCAGCATGACCCTGCCTGGAAACGAAGTCGCAGGTAATGCCCTGAGACTCCAGCGCGCGCATGATGCCTGTCATCATAAGCCGCACATCTCGCTCCATCTCTGCATTGTCCGGCTCAGCAATAGCTTTCGCCACGATCGGGGCCGAAGCGAAAGGGATAGCGTGAACAAGGGTTACGTGTCCGCCGCAAGCCTTGGCTTGCGAGATAACGTGTGGAATGAGGTCCTCGCTGTCAGCTAAATCTGTGGCGACCAGAATGTGCTTTGGCACTGCGAGTGCGCTCAATTCGGCTGTGCTTTCTACTGAGTGTTCCATGTGAGTCTCCTCTCACCTGCAAGCATCGACCATCCGCAGCCTGGACGGCTGTGTCTTGCGGCACTCGTCGGTGTGACGCACATCACAGACTCGCTTAACCTGCGCTGATGAAGCCAGCCTGAAAGAGAAGCCGCGCAACCTTTATCATGAAATGGCATCCGGAGGACCAGGCATTTGATCTACGACGTAGTAATTGCAGGCGGCGGACCAGTCGGTTTATTTCTCGCATGCGAACTGCGCCTCGCAGGCATCTCCGTCCTCGTGCTCGAAAAACTCCAGGACACGCGCACCCCGCTCAAATCCAACTACACAGGCGGACGCGGCCTCAACCTGCCCTCCGTCGAAGCATTCTACCGTCGCGGACTGCTCAAGGCTGTGCGCGAAACAGCCATCGGCTGGGTCGACCCGCAGAGCAGAAGAGGCATGGAAGTCGTCAATGCCGAGAGGGCGAACCTTCCCATCGTTCCCCGATTCGCCGGACACTTCGCCGGAATCGTCCTCGACGCCAACAATCTCGACTTCTCAGATGAGAAATTCACGGTGCGAGGCCCATCGTCTGCGGGCGGTATGGTAAGCCTTGCAGGTCTCGAAGAAGTCCTCGCCGAACGCGCGCAGGAACTGGGCGTCGAGTTGCGTCTCGGTACCGCCGTCACTGACGTGACGCAAACCGACGACGGCGCAAGCGTCCATGTCGGCGATCAGGTCATTCAGGCGAAATGGGTGGTCGGCTGCGACGGAGGCCGCAGCACAGTGCGCAAGCGCGCCGGCTTCGAGTTCGTCGGAACCGATCCCGAATTCACCGGCACCGTCGCCATGGCCGACTTCGCCGACCCGGAAAAGCTGCAGCCCGGCTGGAACATCACGCCCACCGGCATGTATGTAAACGGCCCCCTGCCAGGCCGCCTGGGCATTGTCGATTTCGACGGCGGCGCTTCTGCTCGTGAAGAAACCATCACGCTCGAATCCTTTCAGGAAACGCTGCGTCGCGTCTCCGGTACCGATATAACCGTAACCGCTCTGCATCTCGCCAGCCGATACACCGACAACGCCCGCCAGGCCACTACCTATCGCAAAGGTCGCATTTTACTGGCAGGCGACGCCGCGCACGTGCATTCGCCGCTCGGTGGACAGGGGCTCAACCTCGGCATCGGCGACGCAATGAACCTCGGCTGGAAGCTTGCCTCCGTCATTAAAGGCTGGATACCGGAAAGCCTGCTCGACACCTACACCGCCGAGCGCCATCCCATCGGTGCATGGGCATTAGAGTGGACACGCGCCCAGGTCGCGATCCTCCGCCCCGAACCACACGCGCGAGCGATGGCATCGATCGTGCGAGAACTCATCAACACCCGCGCGGGCGCAACTTTCTTTGCGCAGAAGATTGCCGGCATGTGGCTGAGCTACGACCTGCCCGGCGACCACCCGCTCATCGGCCACAGCGCGCCCGATCTCGAGTTTGAAGACGGAACGCGCCTCGGCGCGCTCCTGCACGATGGAAATGCCCTGCTGCTGAGCCTGAACGGAGATGAAACGCTTCGCGCTGTCAGCGAGCCGTGGCGAGGACGAGTGAAATACGTCTCCGCCAAAGCAAAAGACAGCCTCGGTCTGACTGCGCTATTCGTAAGACCCGATGGTTTTGTTCCTTGGGCTACGGAAGCCGAACCAGACGCGTCAGAAGTCACGGAAATCATGACTCGCTGGCTCGGTATACCAGTTGCCGAAGCATAACTGGATCAGCTTCAGCGATCCGACAATTGAACGGGATTTCCATCCGGGTCCTTGCCATCGCAAAGACAAAACACTTCTCCCGGGCGGACCTTCCCGAACTTTGCGCCCCGCGCCACAAGCGTTTCTCGTAGAGCAGCAACGTCCTTTGTGTAGAACACAATCTTCGGCC
>DATGAD010000236.1:0-16724 GCA_035313725.1 Alloacidobacterium sp.
CATGGATTACCTCTTTCGGTGGATGGAATTGCGCTTCCTGTCAGGGAAGCAGTTGGCGTTGTAAGTTGCGCAAGCAGCAGCTGACAAGAATGCTGGCGACGAGTCAAACCAGGCCTCCACCAGCGTCTCCCAGTTCCGCCAGGACAGCTACGAAGCAGGGGATGCACCGCTTTGTACCACCTGCGGTTCGCTCATGGTGCCCAATGGGAGCTGCTACAAGTGCGGCAACTGCGGCGGCACAAGCGGTTGCTCGTGACGGTGGAGCTACTTATATGCTAGACCCGCCGACTGCACATGGAGGCGGCAGCACATGAAGTATTCGCAAGGTGGATTCTCTTTTCGTTAGTGCAGTCGTGCGCTGATAAAACATATGACTCCGTCGGTATGACCTCATCCGGACAGTGCGGATGAGTTTGGGAGTCGAAGCGGTCGTGATCTCATTTCGGGCCGTTGACGGGCTAACCGGAAGCGAATTTAGCGGGAACGCCATTTGGCACCCAAATCACATCGTGCGGAGGGTGGCCAAGTGGTGTCCTATCCTGCGGGGCTAGCGCAGCGACCCAGGCACAGGCATATGCGTCTACTGCGTCGTGGAAAGGAGCTTGCACAAATTCCCTTAGCCGGGAAGAAGATAGGTCATCTGATGCATCAGGCCAACCGGTGTACTGAGCCAAGGCGTGCAGTTGCGTCCGAACGCCCTCGATCTTCCGTTTGTGAATTGAAGCCGCACCCAAAGCATGCATCGTTTCTGGCTATTCCCTCGCTCAACAAAGCGCTGGTCCTGGAGTTGGCCCGATGCGAGTTCCTGTCGCGCAAAGAAAATCTTTTACTCTTGGGAACAGTGGCACCGGCAAGACTCACATCGCCCTGGCTCTCGGCCTGTCCGCCTGCCAGCGCGGTCATCGTGTACGCTTCACCACTGCCGCTGCGCTGGTCAGCGAGTTGATCGCGGGGAACTGCTGAACGAGAAAAAATCACCACAGAGCCAAATAACTGTCTTCGACGGCCTAGTGATACCCTTACTAAGCCCTTGAAGAAATTGCGCCTTCTACTTGCGAGCTAGATACAAGGGATCAAAGGGACTTCCCCCAACTAAACCTAGAAGCTGAATCGAGCGCTGAGCTGCATGGTACGGCCCGGATCGCTTAAGGTTCGAATCGTTGAAGTCCCACTCGAAATTGCTCCGTCAGATAGCGTCAGACTGTTGTTGGGTAATCCGAAACTTGGGTGGTTGAATGCATTGTTCGCATCAGCTCGAACCTGCAGTCTGACCTGTTCCCAGATAGCAAATGTCTTGCTAAGCGACAGGTTGACCCGACTGAACGCGGGACCCGTCAGCGAATTACGGCCTTCGTTGCCGAAAGTTCCGGGGGTTGGGACTGCGAAGGCCGTCTCGTTGAACCAGTGATCGGGGTTGTGGCTGGCCAGTTGCGAGTTGCCACTTACATTCGGGTACCAGGCAAAGTTGCTGCCTGCCAGCGAATAGGAATTGGTGCCGTCGGCCATGACTGCGGTAAAGGGTTGACCGCTCTGAACCACGATGGTGCTCGCAACCTGCCAACCGCCGATGGCAGCGTCAAGCAATCTGTTGTTATTCAGGAACTGCCTGCCTTGACCGAAAGGAAGCTGATAAAGCACATTGCCTTTGAATGCATTTCTGACATCGAAGTTTGAGTTTCCGTAGTTGGCCGACGGCTTGTATGCATTCTGCCAATACTGAGCTCCGGAATGGCTTCCCCACCCAGCGGAGTCCATATCAGATAGGAAGTGGGACCATACATAGTTAAAGCTGAAGCTAAGCCCCTGCGTAAGACGTTTTTCGATGCTGGCCTGCAGCGAATTGTAGTTGGAGACTACATTTTCGTGAGCCACTGTCCCCGTTGTTGCAAGGGTTCCGAATTGTGGGTAGGGCCGGAACTGCTGATCATTGGGCGAGAGTTGGCTCTCTGGAACCTCATTGATATCGACCGGGAACGGCAGATCGTGTCCGTGGCTTGCCACGTAGGCCAAAGAGACAACCATGTTTGAGCCAATTTGGCGTTGCCCCTGTACGTTCCACTGATAAGAACCTCCTACAGGCTGGTGGTACGCGACATAGTTTTGATTCTGGCCGTTATACGCGGTGGGATCGGTTGAAGCCCCTATGTAAGGAAGGTTTGCACCCGTGCCAGAGAGAATTACGACAGGGGTAACGCCATTGGTCTGATCATTTACGTTGCCTTTTGAGCCAAACGCACCGCCCATGACGCCGCCATTATAGGTGTCGTTGCTCCAGTTATAAGCATAAAGGCCAAAACCACCGCGCAGGGTAGTGTTGGGGTCCAACTGATAGGAAAACCCAACCCGCGGTAAGAAAGTGTTGTAGACAGGAGCCTGGATGGTGTCCCGACCATTCGCGTGGGTAGACCCGTACCACATGGCTCCAAGAGTATTTGTAGCGGGATTCTGCACCGTCGGATCGAAGGAAGCCTCGTTGCCGCGGATTTCCCTCCAGCCTGTCTGAATCTGATAGCGCAAGCCGAGATTCAGCGTGAGATTTGAGCGCACTTTGTAATCATCCTGGACAAACAATTGCGGAAGCTTCATCCTGCCGCCGTACTCCGGCGTTTCGCCTGCGCCCCAATTTTGTGTCTGCCCCAGCAGAAAGTCCGCGTAGTCGAATCCGGTTGAGCTGCTGCCGGGATATTCCGAGGTGTACACGCCGGTGTAGCCCATTGTTCCCGCATTCAGATTGCCCCAGGCAGTGGAGTTGTTCTGGTAGATCAGGAATTCGCCGCCGAAGTGCAAGACATGCTTCCCAAGAATGAGCCCGACCACATCAGAGGGGTCGTAGGAGTGCTCTTTATAGACCGCATTGATGGAAGAATTAAGGATGTTTGCATAGTTGTTGAAATTGATATTTGGGAAGTTATCCAGCTTGGCGAATTGCCATCCTAACTTGGCAGGGAAACCTTGATTGAGTGTTGCGGGCACAAAGAAATTAAGCTGGTTGGTATATCCCATTCTTAATTCATTGGTTATGTTTGGACCCAGTGTCCACACATCCGTTACTTGGGCATTATTCCTGCTGACATCGTTGCTCTGGCAGCCAATTGGACAGATACCCGCGCCGAAACTTTCACCCGGATTGTCTCCCTCAGTGTCGGAGATTGTGAGCCTGTTATTGCTGGTAACATCGTAGTCCAACCGTCCGAACCATTTGATGAAGGGATTCGAAGAGGGCGAAGTATAGGTGTAATTGTTCTGGAGGATTCCGTTCGATCCCAATGTGCCCCCTGTATTCGATCCAGGGAAGTAGGCCTGTATTGCTTTAGCAACGGGATCGATCCGGTTGGTTGGAATTACGTTTCCATTGCCGTATTCCGCGGCAAAAGAAGTTCTGTCATAGCAAGGGCAGGTCACGGTCGCGCCGTCTGGATAGGTGTGCGTACCCGTCTGTTGAATAAGCGTCGTTGTTTGGGGGTCATAGAGGGTGGGAAATCCAGCCCCTGTAAAGTTGCCGGCCTGCACAGTCGGAGTCGGGATCGTAAAGAATGAGGCGGCTTGACCTCCGTGCTGAATCGTCCTGTCGTAATTAAAATAGAAGAACATCTTCCGCTTAAGGATGGGACCGCCGACGGAACCTCCAAAATTGTTGTAGCGAAGAACCGGTTTCGGAGTGTTCGCGCCGAAAGTGTAGTTATTTGCATTCAGAGCATCATTTTGGAAATACTCGTACGCCGAGCCATGGAATCTGTCGGTGCCTCCCTTGCTGATCTGGTTGTAGAGAATGCCGCCGATGCCATATTGCGCTGAGAAGGCAGAGGTGCTGATCTGAACCTCTTGTATCGTCTCCTGGACATTTATGTCGGAGTTAGCGCTCGCCGGCAGCGTCGTTGCCGCACCGTCGGCAAGTACTGTGCTAAAAGGCAAATTGCCATTCACGGCAAGCATCGTGCCATTCGATGTACCTGTGCCTGCTGTCCCTTGCGCTGTATTTCCCATGGAGCCGGGAGTCACGCCCGCAGCTCCCGGCAGCAAGATGTCGAAGCTCGACCAATCCTGACCAACCTGTGGAAGCTGTGACAGGGTCACGGCATCGAGGGTGGTCGATTGCTCTCCTGATTCTGTTCTCAATAACGGCACATCGGCGGTCACAACTACCTTCTGCGCGACTGAACCTACAGTTAGCTGCGCATTCACGTTTGTGACGCCTACCTGGAGCGTGATTGGACCGCGCACTAGCTGATCAAAGCCAACTCGTATGAATGTAATCTTGTAGTTTCCTGCCACAATCGAAGATGTGTCGTAGATGCCTTCGCTATTGGTGACGTAATCCTTTGATACGCCGGTATCAACGTTCAGCACGGTAACCTTCGTGCCGGGAATCAATGCTCCCGTCGTGTCCGTCACGATGCCTCGAATGTCGCCTGAATTGGTGCTTTGGGCAAAGCTAGAACCACATACACAGACCAGCGCACACAACAAAACCCAATGGATGGTATTTCTCACGTCTCGCCTCCAAAAATTTGCTGCAACCACAGTTTTTTGTTTCAACTCTGTATTTCGGACAAATCCTGAGCGCCGCCCAATCGCATACGAAGAACTAAAGAACCATTGAACGGTAATCGAGATGCAAACCACTATCGAAGGAATAAGTGGCTAATGACAATATCCAGTTAGCGACTTTTGAACATAGCCACTTTTGCCGTAGGAGATAGCGGACATCAGGAATTTTCCAATGATTTAGACCAACCGGTGGGTCTTGGAGACGGATCGGTAATTGAGGAGCTTGTGTCGGGAATTGTCAAGACAGTCCCGGTCCATGTGTCTTCATCATGCCGCACCAGAAATTATCTTTTGGTAAACAGGTTGCGGAGCTTGCAGACCGAGGAATATCAACCGCTGCGGTACTGCCAAAGCCTAGAACGAAGCCAGGGAATGCCGCTTGGCCAAAAAAAGCAGCAGAGAATCATGACGCAGATAGAGCGTGCGGAGGGGAGCTTCGGGCCATGGATGTGGTCTGAAAAGCCTGCGAAAACACAGTCTCATGCCGAACCACTATCATAAGAGAAATGGCCAAGGGTTCCAGCGTATTTACTCCTGTCGTCACAGTGGATCGCGGCAGTTCGCAGCCTCTCCACTCGCAGATTTACAGGTCCCTCAGAAATGCCATCTCGACCGGAGTTCTTCGGCCAGGCCAGCGCGTGCCATCTTCGCGGGCCATGGGCATTGAGCTGAATGTGTCCCGCATCACTATTCTTGAGGCTTATGGGCAACTGCTGGCGGAGGGGTATTTCAAATCAAGCCGGGGCGCGGGGACGTTCGTCAGCAGCTCGCTTCCCGAATATCTGACGCAGGCCGGGCGGCCGGTCAACGGGCGGACACCTCGGACTTCCGGACCGCGCCCGGTGGCGCGACGCGCGCTACAGTTTCCTACGTTGCTTATGACACCCTGGCGTTACGGGCTGGGGGCGTTCGCGGTGCATCAACCAGCCTTCGAGGAGTTTCCTTATGCGATATGGTCGCGGTTGGTGACGCACCACTCGAAGGATCCGAATGCGCACGCGATCCATTGCATCGATCCGCTGGGCTCCCGGCGTTTTCGCGAGGCGATCTGTGAGTATTTGCGCACGGCGCGCGCGGTGCACTGCGAGCCGGAGCAGGTGATGATTGTCTCCGGTTCGCAACAGGCCCTGCAGATCACAGCGAATGTGCTGTTTGATCCTGGCGACGCCGTGTGGATGGAAGAGCCGGGCTACCTGCTGGCGCGGAATGTGTTTACCGCTGCGGGATGCTGCCAAATTCCTGTCCCAGTCGATGACCAGGGGCTAAATGTGGAGGTGGGGGTGGCGAGGTGCCCGCAGGCGAGAGCTGCCTACGTGACCCCCTCGCACCAGTATCCACTGGGAAGCGCGATGAGCGCGGGTCGCCGGCTGCAACTGCTGAACTGGGCTCAGCGAAACGGCGCGTGGATTATCGAAGACGACTACGACAGCGAATACCGGTTCGAGAGCGCGCCGATATCGTCGCTGCAGGGCCTGGACAATAACCGGCGCGTTATTTATATCGGCACCTTCAGCAAGGTGCTGTTCGCATCGTTGCGACTGGGTTACATTGTGATTCCTCCGGACCTGGTTGAGCGCTTTAGCGCGGTGCGGCACGCGATGGATATCTTTCCACCATACCTGTTCCAGGAGGTGATTGCCGACTTCATGCGGGAGGGTCACTTTGCGCGGCATATCCGGCGTATGCGCCAGCTCTACAGTGAGCGACGCATGGTGCTGGTGGAGCAGTTGAGGAGCACATTCGGCAACACGCTCGAGATACACGGCGCTGAAGCTGGGATGCATCTTGCGGTCACTTTTCCCGCGGAGCTCGATGATGTAGCCATCGCCGGACGGGCGGCCGAGCTGGGATTGTGGCTCTTCCCGTTATCGGGGAGTTATATGACAAAGAATGCCCGCAAAGGGCTGGTGCTCGGGTACGGCAACGTGGGCGCGCAGGCGATTCCGGGCGCGGTTGAGAAGCTGCGGACTGCGATTGCTAGCGTCTGAAGCAGGCACGCTCAGACCGCAGTTTGCATGACAGCTACGGGCGCGGGGTGTTTCTTCGGCAACGCTGACGCGAGGAGCAGGATGGTTCCACAGAAGAGCAGTGTATCGAAGATATAGTTGACGGCTTCGATGAGCTGCATTCCGTCCTTTGCGGGGATGAGCAACGGCACATAAACGACGAGGGTGAGCAGTAGCATCCAGAGGCCGAGCCAGGCAGTGGCGACGCGGGCATACCTGTCCACGAGAACCATCACCCCTGCAGTGAGCAGGATAAGCGCTGTGACGGTGGCCCACACGTGCGGCCAGAAGATCCAGGGCGGTGAGAGCTTTGCGAGTGGGACGCCCGGCGCATTTTCCGGATGCAGCACGTGCATGATGCTGAAGAACAGATATGGGAGGGCCGCAGCGACGCGCCCGATGACGATGAGCGGCTTCGAGCGCGCGGCGTGAGCTCCGGCAAAGGCAAGAAAGCCGGAGGCGAAAGACGTTTCACGGAGGACCACCGTCCAGCGGAAGCGGTCGTGCGGGTTCGCGATGGCTTCGGGGATGTGGAGCGTGAGGATAAAGATCAAGAACATGACGGCGGTCAGCGTGGCGGAAAGCCTGATGTATTTGTTAAGCACAAGGCTCAATGCGCTCGCGAGCAGGGCCAGCCCGAAAAAGACTACCCAGAAGGGATGAAAGGGAAGCCAGCGTGGAACCATGGACGAGAAGGGGCCGATGTTCACCATGTGCTCGGCTCCGAAGGCGGCGAGTCCCGAGGCCGCGAAGACGCGTCCGAGAACGATGACTTTTTCGATTCCGGAGGCGGAGATAAATTCGCCACGCACGGCGTAAAGGCCCATGAGCAGAAAGACGAGTCCAGTGAACCACGGCCAGAAGACGTAGTGCGAGAACAAAGTCGGCCCCTTTCTCGCGGGAACACACAACCGCGACTTTCGCCGAAACGGAATTGGTCCGATGTTATCTGCCTAGTTGCGAGAGTGCCATATCCACTTGACCGGGCATTTGGCGCATTTCCGTGGACACTTTGAGTCGCGGGAATTTCGGCGAATCGTGAGGTCGAGACCCGCACTAGTGGCTATGTCAAATTGTCGTGAAGTGGATATTGCGGATGACCACCTTCGGCCGCAGTATTGGGGTGGGCGATAGAAACGGGGAGTGGGAATCTGGCTGTCCGATTCTCGCGCAGCCAAACCCAATCTTGCCACGCTAGGGACAATCCATGAGGATCACAATCAAAGGAATTATAGCTATGCTGACCTTGCTGCCGTTGCTGACGGTCCTGCAGACGGGCTTCGCAGCCCAAGATCAGCCCGCCAATGACGCAAAGGTGAAGAGCAAGGTCGTCTACGTGTGCGCATGCCTAAAAAATAAGTCCTGCTCCTGCATGACCGAGGCTAAGACCGAGGGCCCATGCTCCTGCGGGACCGAAGGCGGGCCGCCAATGAAGGCGGTGCCGCAAAATAGCGCCTGGGCTAAGGCTAACCGCGACGCGCTTGCGAACTAGTCCCTGGCTATAAACATTGTCAATCGTTCCTGTCAGTGACCCCGATAGTAGGTTTTTGCGTTGGGAGGCGTGCATGAAACGAGCTACCTTATCGGGCTCAGCCCTAATTGAGCGAAAGTGTCGCGTATTCAGGGCTAAGAAGGCGAGAACCTATATCGGACGTCACGTGTATGGATTGGCCGCGGTCGCCTTTGGCATCATCACTTTGGTCTGGCGTAACGTCAACAACTGGCAACAGATCCAGGCGCTTGGTGACGTTCATCACCGTGAGATTCTCGTATATATTGCGGCTGCGGTACAGATTTTGGGGGGCATAGCGATTCAATGGGCTAGGACCGCGCGAGTGGGCGCTATCGTACTAGGCTCCTTCTATCTGATTTTTGCGTTGCTTTGGGTGCCGCGCATTGTCACGGAACCGCGGGTTCGTGCGGCGATTGCGAGCGGTGTGCGGCGATATCTACAGCCGTCGACGAGTGATGCCGACAGGCCACTGCGTTTATTGATGCGCGGTTGATCTTGTTTTCCCGAATTCCGGACGTGAATGTAAACCGTCAACATAAAAGGGATTCATGGCCGCGTTCTCTCCCCGTTCCTGATATCCAACCCGCAGCGTTCGAGACCAGAAAAGAAAAAAGTGTTGCGCACAGACTTACTAAAAGCTAATAAGTAAAATGCCCCGGCGATGATCGACTCCGATATTGAGGGAACGGAAAGCCTGGAGCAGGACTGCAGCACTCGCCAGACAGCAACCGGTAGCGAGCTTAATGAAAGTGCGTCGGGTCGTCACTCGGTGTAGTACTCCAGCCGCGTCCTGAGTTTATTTCGGAGAAGTGAGAGCAGGCGATGGCGTCACACCGGCATCGCCTAGGCCCATGGCCCAGCGGATAGCTTCGAAATACATCTTCGATAGCCTGGGATCATCCCAGTTTTCTTCAGGATGCCCCAAGGTCGAGTAGTACACGCGCCCCCTTCCATACATCTTCGCCCATGTCACGGCAAAGTCGTGATCCGCGCGATGGACTTTCGGATTGGCAAGATCGAGCTTGCTGGCGTCAAAACTCATCAAGAAATGTACTTTATCGCGCGAAAAGGACTTCATCTGGTAGATTTCATCGCGGAAGATGAAAGCATGCGGCCACTGTTGCATACCCGGAAATTGCGGGTCTTCTACTATGATGGGTGCGTCGAAGGTCCCCCATGGATGCTCATCGAACGTCCCTCCAACCATATCTACAAACTCCGGCCACTTGGTCAGCGTAATCGCCGCGCTATGCACCCCGATCAGTCCTTTGCCGTCGTCGTGCACGAACGATAGTAGATCTGCCTTCTGCTGGTCATCCATCTCCAGATCGCCGCCTGTGAAAAAAAGCACGGCGTCGAAGTTCGAGAGATTCTTCGCGTTGAATTCAAGCTTTTTCTTGGTCAGAGCCTCAGTATCTGTGCGGATCGTAGTGTCCCACGATCCGGACTGCTTGCCGAGCCGCTCAATCGTGGCCATGGTATGCGAAACCGACTCGTGCCTGTATCCCTTTTCTTCGCCAATGACAAGAAGATGCTTCTTCTGACTGTTTCCCGATTGGGCTAGACAGGCAACCGAGAATGCAATGCAAAGCAGTGAAAAGCCGTAGCAGAAAGCTTTCATAGATATCTCCGAAGGCGCCCTCGATGTGGTCGACGGCAAATTCGTTTTTCGCGGCCAGATCTGGGAGCTGCATCTGGCGGAGCCTCTGCCCCTGCGCCAGCACTGACGCAGAGCAGGGTAAATCTAGCGGCTACCTTGAGGGGATAGGAAAGGGTACTCTTGCGGCGCATAATTTCAGGACCTTAATATCGTTTGTCATCGTCGCATCTAGATTTGTTTGCGGTGGCTAACATCTGGCGGACTCATTTTGGCTCGGGGGTCATTTCGAGGGCCCAGACACCCATGGGCCGCATATACATTCCCGCGCGAAAATTGCCCGTGATGTCCCACGCTTCCGGCGTTCGGAACCAATAACCTTTACTTTCATAAATCACGTGATAGAGACCCGAGACAGTCTTCCATGCCTCGTCCTTCATGCCCTCGCTGATGAGCAGGCCGGCGTATCCAAGGGTAGTGCCGACCCATACCTCACGAGCTTCCACGTTCGAAACGACGGTGCCGTCAGCGTGCATGCCATTGACTGCACCCAGCTGGCCGCCGCCAAACTTCAGGACGTTGAAGTCGAAAATTTTTTGCGCAGCCGCGATCTGCATTTGTCGCGGAACAATTTCGCCTAGTCCAGTGAGTTTGGCGTACCACTGCCCGGCAAGCTGATCGGTCTGAATGTCATTTCTCGACTCTTCGCTTGTGTCATAGCGGAAGAACTCCCCGTTCCAGAGCTGAGAGATATACGTCTTTTGCCCTTTCACAAACAACGCGTGATATCGCTCAGCGTCTTTCGTCTCTCCCAGAATGCGCGCCGTCTCCTCGCCGGCGCGCAGCGCAGCCAGCCACAGACCTCCGCAGTAAGCGCTTACCCCGCGAGTAACCCAGTCGTCGTAAGTCTGGTCGGGGTAGCCGGTGTTCTCAGGAACGCCGCCACCATGGTCGAATTGGCGGAGATACTCAATGGCTGCCTGCACTGCAGGCCATGTCTCGCGGAGAAACTCTTTATCTGTGCTCCCGGTAAGCACATAGTCACGGTAGACCATGAGCACGAACTTGGAGTTGAGATCTTTCCAGTCGTTCGTATCCTGCCAGCCGGGTTCGTTGATCGCGTAAAAGGGATCGCCTTCAGGCACGCCAAGGTCGTGGGGAACCGCGCCGAGCTTTTTTCGCTTATGCGTTATCGGCAGTCCACTGAGTTGCGTCTTCCATACCCACAGGCCCTCATCTGGCCATTCTCTGGGAACTGTGGCGGCAAACTCCCGCAACACCTGTTTGTCGATGTCGGGCCAGAACTTCAGCAGTGGTAGCGACCCATAGAACCGGACGTCGAGCGTGCCGTAATATGCGTAGTCGAAGCACTCGAGGAGGGCAAATTTAGCAGGAGTTGCTGTACTGCTGCCGACCTCACGCCCCCAGAACGTTCCGCCATCTGAGAGGGCGTACAACTCATTGAACAACATGCCACGAAACCAGAGCGGCTTGCTCTCATCGTTTACGTAGGGTGCCTGCCAGCGATCGATCGCATCGCTCCATTCCGAAGCATGCAGCAATCCCTCGCGCGCAATACTCCAGGCGTTCAGACCTGAGGTTCCGTAGAAATCTGTGTATTTGCGGTACCATTCCCTACCCTGACCGAACTGGACCACTGGGAAATCCCAGGCGATGACCATGGGAATTACCTTCTGCTCGCCGGGTTGCAGGGTAAAGCGGACGGCGATCGCTCCGGCGAGTTTCTCTTTTTCGCTGATCCAGGATTTGTCACTGTTAGCCAGCTTTCCATTTTGCGAAAACGGCTCCCACACCGCTTCCCCGTCGCCGCTGGCATCATAGCTTGTCTGGTAGCTCACTTCCACGCCCGGCGAGTCAATCACGGCAATCGCCATTTGGCCGTCCCATTCATTTGGGTGAACTGCGGCACGATTGCGGTTGAAGACAATGCCCTGCATCTTCCCGACACCGGGGATATCTTCACTCGTGTGCTCGTTATGGTTGCCCGTGTTTGGCGTTCCATCGAAGTCGCGCGTGAAAGTACGGAACCACCCTGTCATGTTTGTCCATGAGAGCAGAACGGATACCGTGACCGTCTTGCTAGTTGGATTCTCTGCATGCCAACGATAGACCGCCACTGGATAGCTTGATTCGCGATAGTTATTTGGCAGGACCGGAGAAAATTGCTCAAGGGTCAGGCGCGCTGGCAGATTCGAGGCCTGATAAACGAACCACGACTTTGGGAAGAGCGCGTAATAGGTTCCTGCGCCGACGGGATAATCCCAACGCCAGCTCGATAATTCTCCGTGATCGGGATGGCCGTTCAAGAGTGCCTGAGCGTAACCCGTATTATCTCCTTCTGCTTTTTCAAATACAGCAAACTGATTAGCGTATACGGGCTGGTATTTGTGAACGGCAGCTTTGATATGCCACCGTGCAAAATCTCCGCGATAGCTGCGCGAGAACGTGCCAGCGCCTATACCGCCGACCGGCGCACCCTGCCAATAGCCATCGTCGATTCCGCTGGATTGCAGGGCGACACCGCCATTCTGCAGCGGCAAACCCAGGAGGCGAGACCAGGCTGCCTTGGGAATTGTGTCTCCACCCCATGCGGCCGGCGGAATTGTGAGCCCCAAAAGAGTGACGAATTGGCAGAAGATCCGAAGTGCGATGAACGAACGCCTCAAACTTCCTCCAGGCTTTTGTCTGTGCTGATTATCATTTAATTCGCCTGCTCGGTTACTGCATCCTTCCACCAAACCAAAGCAACGCACGCGCGAAAGAGTCGTTTTGTTGTGGGTCGTCAAAGATTTCGCTGCGGCAAGGTCTGGGACATGGTGGCAATGATAATGCAGATTTCTAAACCTTGAAGAGATTACAGATAGACCTGCGTTCTCATCAGTCTCGATGATTGTGAATGGGTCCGAATATGTCTATGACAATTGTTCCAGCCAGAAGTGTCATGCGGAGAGTTGTGCATTCAGGGCGGCTGGCGTGACAGAAATAGATGTGTTTGGCGATTTCAGCCGGCATTTAGAGCTTTTGGAACTTTCCGTGCGATTGGGGATACCGTGCTGCCGACCTCCCTGTATCCAACAGGGACACTCTTATGTCGGAGGTGTCCTTCTCAAGGTGTCTTGGCCGGCTCAAGTGACTCCATCGCTTTCCTGCGGAAGTGGTTTCAGCTTTCTGGGCGGCGGACGTCGGACCCTCGATGAGCGCTTTGGCGATTTGGCGTGAAACGAGAACTCTCCCGGCGACGTGCGCATTTAGCGGGAGATGCCATGTTCCGCGCTGGGTTAGACCCGGCAAACCAGATATCGAGAAGCCTCGGTAGCCGTGACTCTTAGAGAGTGTTGGCTGAGGCTGCACCGCCGCGCATACCGCCATCATCATCGCGTAGGCACAACCCTAAATGTATGTTGCCGATATGGGACGCCAAGTTTGGAAATTTCTCGCGAAGACAGAAGCTGTCAGTGCTTTGGAGCACTGGATCGGCCGGATCGCTTAGTGATTGCGCTCTTCGGCAATCGTGGAACAGCCTGAATGCCCGCCCAAAGCGTTGCGATCGTTTGCTCGACCACGAGGGCCTGGTCAGGCAAGTCAGGCACAACCCCTTGGATGACCATGAGTGTGGCGAGGCCAAAAATGTTAAACCACCAGGTGTGGGCTACCACTATGTCATCCCTATTTGGCAATCCTTCATCCTTGGCAACATCGAAAAAGAGTTGCACGAAACGTCCGAATAACGGCGCACCAAGGTCGTTGATGTATTCTCCAGCGCGGACGCCGTTGCGGTTCTCAGGCCCGAAGAAGACGTTACGGAACTGCTGTGGATGGGCAATGCAGAATTGAATCAAGCCGCGTGAAGTCGCGAAAAGACGCTCTTTCGGTGAAAGATGTTTAGCGGCAATCACGTCGAAGTTCTGAACCATCAGCCCGATCGTCTCGCGGCTCAGCTCGGCAAGAATGTGCCATTTGTCGGGGAAATGCTGATAGATCACGGCGTGCGTATAGCCGATCTCTTCAGCGATCGCGCGAAGCGTCACGGCTTCGTAGCCGCGATCGGCAAACATTTTGCTGGCAGCCGCAAGGATTTCGCCCCGCAACCTCTCCTTGCGCTCTACCCGTCGACTTGGTGATGTGGACGTCACTTCAATAGCTTAGCCCGTTTTGGACGTTTTTTGCGACCAAATGTTGATTTATAACCATTGGTATAAAACCGTCGATTATTTTGCAACCAATGGTTAGTATAGGTCTCTAATTGTCAGGTCGCGTATTTGGATGGCGGCCATATACGAGGCAAAAAGGAGGATGCGATGAAAGTTCTAGTGATTGGAGCAGCGGGCAAGAGCGGAGAGGCTCTGGTAAATGAGGCGTTGGGGGCCGGACATAAGGTGACGGCTTTCGTGCGCGGTGTCGCGCAGTACAAGAAGGCGAACGTCAGAGTGGTTGCAGGCGACGTGCTGGACGCGGCTGCGGTCGACGTTGCGGTAGCCGGGCAGGATGCGGTCATCGACGCGCTTGGCGGCAAGACGCCGTGGAAAGTGACGACGATGGAAACGAGCGCGGCACACAATATTGTGGACGCGATGCGGCGCAATGGCGTGCGACGGTTGCTGAAGATTTCAGTGGTGGGTGTGGGCGAGAGCGTCAAGAACGCCGGCTTTTTCAACGAGCACCTACTCATGCGAACGTTTCTGCGGGGTCTGCTGGTAGACAAGGCGGGTATGGAGGCCGAGATCGAACGCAGCAACCTGGACTGGACGCTCGTGCGGCCGCCTATGTTGACTGACGCCGAGAAGACCGGCATTGCCAGGGTGCTGAGCACGGAGGGCGGCGAGAAGGCGCACAAGATCGGGCGGGTGGATCTGGCAGCCTTCATGGTGCAGCAACTGGAAAGCAGCCAGTATGTGCGTCAGGCCGTGACAGTGACGACCACATAGCAAGGCCTCCGCGAGGATCAACCACCTCTCTCATCGAGTCGATCCGATCGGCTGTGTAAAGGCCTGTAACGATTCACGCGACAGATACCTGTGGAAACCAACGGGACTAGCGGAGTGCTAGCTGCGCAACTCACCAGCTCTGTATCCACGTCAGAGCACCAACTTCGTTCATGAAAGGATTTTTTTATGTCGAACTTCCCCACACCGCTTGAAGAAGTCATTCATCACAACGTTATTAAGAACAACAAAACAGGCGGCCCGGCGCTTGATGTCGGGCAAATGAAGTTGCTCTGGAGGGCACTGGGAGAGAGCACGGGCTACACCTTCTCCATTTTTGAGATGACGGTCGCGCCGGGTATGGGTATTCCACTTCATAGACACCCTTTTGCAGAGTTTTTCTATGTACTGGAAGGCACTCTGGCTATTGGGTATTGGAACAACCAGGGTGTCACTGAGTGGGACGCGTGTGAAGCCGGGGAGAGTCTGGTGGTGCAGCCCAATGCGCCTCACACGTTCTTCAACAAGAGTGAGCGTCCCTGCCGTGTTCTGAGTGTGTCAACGTATCACCACGAGCGGATGATGAAAGATGCGGTGCATCCGGATGGCAGGACAGATTTTCTGCCTGCTCAACTCACTCAAGCCGATTTTCAGAAATTGACAAAGTCAATGGAAAAGAACCAGACATTCCTTGTCGCAGACCATGCTTAGTATGGGCCATCTCTTGAGTTCACCTTTGAACTCAAGAGATGCACCCCGCGCTGCGAGGGACGACATAAACGATTCCGCCTCTCTTCTTGAAAAGGCAGCAGACTGTCCTCGCGGAGTCTCTGGGTTTGTGGGACGCGGGTCTAATCCGCGTTTATCATTTGTCGAAAGCAAGGGTTGGTATCTGTCGAGGAGCGGCCAATGAAATTTTCGCGCTGGGTATTCAATATCGCGGGTATCTATGGAGTGATCTCCGTAGCTCCGTTGTACTTTATGGAGCAAGTAATAGGTGGGCAGGATCCACCAGCGATCACGCATCCGATGTTCTTTTACGGATTCGTCGGGGTGACGCTGGCGTGGCAACTCCTGTTCTTTGCGATTGCCTACCAGCCGGTGCGGCTGCGTCCAGTCATTCCTTTCGCCGTGATCGAGAAGCTGAGCTTCGGCATCGGCGCGATGATGCTATATCGCCGCGGCAGGCTCGACCATAGCGACCTGTACTTCGGCGGCATTGACCTTGCGCTGGCAGTGCTGTTTATGTTGGTCTGGCGGCGGCTAGCGCGGGAGAGCACGCCAGGCTAGCGCTAGGGGATCCAGGGGGCCTGGTTTTCCTGAATTGACCAATTGACCTACCATTCAACGATTGGGCTCTTTCCTTACCGACCAAATGGTCAACAAACAAGAAGTTGAGATTGCTGACGGACAGCCCGTGCCTCGGGAGCAACGCGGAAGTGTCGGCAATGGCTCATCGAGTACATCCGATAGAGTGCTCCGCTCACAAGCAACAAGCCCGAGACTAGGACAGCATTCCCGCTTACATCGCGGCCGCGAAGAACATCAGGCAAGAAATTCAAGACACCGAAGTCAACAATCAACCATGGCAGGTTTCTGCCCAGCCACACGTTGTTCACTGCAAATCACCTTTGATCAGGATACTTCCGAGCTGCCAAGTTGAGATCTTTAAGACTCCGATTTGTGCGCGCCCGAGCTACTCGCAGCGCAGAGCGGCAATGGGATCGATGGCGGTGGCACGGCGGGCTGGGATAAGGCAGGCCAGTGCAGCGACCGAAATAAGAACCACCGATACCGCCAAAATCATAAACGGATTGCGCGTGCCGCTCTCGATCCAGCGGGCGATCAGCCGGTTTAAGCTCAGACTCAGCGCCAGTCCCACTGCGATTCCGATTCCTACGCTGGCTCCGGCCGACAGGGCGACAAGGCCAAGCACATCGCGGTGACGCGCTCCGAGTGCGACGCGCACGCCGATCTCGCTTGTCCGTTGCAGGACGGTGTACGAGACAACACTGTAGAGCCCGACCGCGGCCAGGGTCAGCCCCAGAAAGGCGAAGGCTCCGAAGAGTATGGAAATGAGCCGTCCGCGCTGAAATTCCGGCTCGCGCTGGATCCAG
>DATGAD010000237.1:0-3360 GCA_035313725.1 Alloacidobacterium sp.
GAGCGGTTTGGGCTGGCGCAGATGCACCAGCTGCGCGGGCGCGTGGGGCGCGGCGCGGCGAAGTCGTATTGCATTTTGATGACGGGCGGTCGCGTGTCCGAGCAGGCAGAGGAGCGGCTGGCGGCGATGGTGCGCACGCAGAATGGATTTGAGCTGGCGGAGCTGGATTTGCAGCTGCGCGGGCCGGGGGAGTTTTTTGGGACTCGGCAGGCGGGGTTGCCGGATTTTCGCGTGGCGAATCTGGTGCGGGATCGGGAATTGCTGGAGCTGGCTAAGGCGGAGGCGGCTCGGTTTGTTGAGAATCCTGAGGGCACGGATGAGGAGAAGAAGCTGGTTCGCATTCGACTGCTGGAGGCCTGGCAGCGAAGGTATGGGCTGGTGGAGGCTGGATAACAGCCCCAGGTTAGCCTCGCAAACCCTTCGGCTTCGCTCAGGGCAGGCTCTGGGGCACCCGCATTTGAGGCTTGCTCTGGGTTTGCCCTTACCTTTCCGTTGCGCAGGATGGAGCACCCTGCGAAGGGCCTTGCTTTCGCAAGGCTTCAGCGCACCTATCGGTGCGGGTCCTTCGACTTCGCTCAGGATGACCATGGGTTAGGAAAAGTTCTTGCTCTCCCACCCTTCGCGTTGCGAAGGATGGGGCACCCCTTTTTCGTGCTGATTGATGTAAAAATCCCCAGGTTAGCTTCGCGAACCTGGGGCACCCAGTTGGTTCTCTTTGCTTCCTTTGTTCTCGGCCGGTACGGTGAGGACGAGCAGGCGGACGCGGGCTACGTCATAGGCTTTGCTGGCCATCAGGTCTTTGGTGCACTGGCATAACTCGGTCATGCTGATGTGGGCGTCGCGGCTTAGTTCGAGGCCGGCGGCTATGAGAACCGTATAGATCTCCACGCTGACGGCACGGGCAAATTCGAAGCTCATCTCGACCGTGTCGGAGCCGGGCAGGCTGCGGGACAGCACCCAGCCGCCGCAGCCGAGCACGGCGCCGGTCAGGAAGCGCAGGATGCGCTGCAGGTCGTCGGCGCAGGTGGCGGTGAGCCGCAGGTCCCAGTCTACGAGTTCTTCTGTATCTAACACAGGTACTTGATCGGATCGGGAGGGCAGAATCTTCACCGTTACCTTTTGACTCTTTGGTCTAGGTTGGTAATGGGCTGCGCGCGGCTGTGCTAACGTGCTGGGAGGAAAAATTCTGCTCATGCTTGTTGGCACTGGAATCGACATTGTGGAAATCGAGCGGATCGCGAAGTCCATCGAACGTTATGGCGAGCGTTTTCTGGAAAAGATTTTTACTCCCGGCGAGATTGCCTACTGCGGCCGCAAGAAGAACTTCGCTGAAAGCTATGCCGCTCGGTTTGCGGCGAAAGAGGCGGGAGCGAAGGCGCTGGGGACAGGCATCCAGCATGGGGTTGCGTGGAAGGAGCTTGAAGTGCGGCGGCTGCCGGGACATCGTCCCACCCTGCACCTGACGGGACGGGCGCTGGAGTTTGCCAATCGTCTGGGCGTGACGCATGTATCACTTTCGCTCACTCACACGGCGGCGCTGGCCATGGCATCGGTTCAGCTTGAAAATAATGGGGTTCAATAAAGGACTGTATCGTTTTGCAACGACGCCCTGAGTTGCGTCATCCAAACGAAAACCGTAACGGTAGTTGCCGTGTTTGGTATTCTCAAGTCGCAGTCACATGTTCGTTTCATTCCGGTGTGAACTTCGGAACTGATCAAGGGGGGTTGTGCCGAGCCAGCAGGAAGTCCAGTGGTCACAATTAAAAGTCGGCGTGCTGGTGCTGGTGGCACTGGCCGCGCTCACTGCCCTGGTGTTTCTCATGTCGGGGAACACAGGCGGCTTCCTGGCGGGCAAGATTACGGCCCGCTCCTATTTTGAAAACTCGGCTGGATTGAAGATTGGCGCGCCGGTCAATCTTGAGGGCGTCACGATTGGCTCGGTGAAGAGCGTTCGCATTGTGCCGGAGCGCAAGCTGACCCCGGTTGAAGTGGTGATGCGAATAAGCAAGAAATATACTCCTGCCCTGCACTCCGACTCTAAGACCAGCCTGGAAACGATCGGAGTTCTCGGCGATACCGTCGTCGACATCAACAGCAAATTTGCTACCGGGCCTGAAATCCAGGATGGCGCTGAGTTGCAGACGACCGAGACGCCGAACCTTTCCGATGTCATCAAGTCGAGCCAGGGGACGATTGAGCAGCTGAATACGATTCTTGCCAAGGTCGACAACCTGGTCGATTCGCTCAACAGCGGCAAGGGGTCGATCGGCATGCTCATCAATGATCCGACCCTCTATAACCGGGCGATTGCGGCGCTGAATGAGATTCAGAGCCTTGTGGACCAGGTGAGCAATGGAAAAGGCTCCATCGGGAAACTGATTGCCGATGACACGCTCTACAACCGCGCCAATGACACGGTAGCCAAACTGCAGGATGTCGCGAAACAGATCGATAGCGGAAACGGCACGATCGGCAAGCTGATCAAAGATGAGACGCTCTATAACAATTTCCGCGAGGCGACGCAGAATCTGAACTCGTTATTGAAAGACATCAACGCCGGCAAGGGCAGCATCGGCATTCTGGCCAAAGACCCGAAATTTGCCGAGAAGCTGAATGACACGGTCACCAAGCTGGATTCGATCCTGAATCGTGTGGACAATGGCGAGGGCACGATCGGTCAGCTGATGGTGAACAAGGACCTTTATAACCACACCGACGAGATGATTCAGAATACGAATAATCTGATCATCGCGATAAGGAAGGATCCGAAGAAGTATCTGACGATTCATCTGAAGATTTTCTAGCAGCTTGCGGCGCAGTTAGCTTTTTATTCCCTGCGCCAGCAGATCGATCAGCTTGTTGATGCCGCTCTGATCCAGATCACGCAGAGTGGCATACTCGCTGACTTCGATGATTCTGATTCTGGGATCCTTGAGAAGAATGCCAAGGAGCGCACCGGTTTCTGCGAGGCTCAAACCTTCGGGATGCGGGAAATACGCAACGGGCATATCACTCTGCCGCATAACGTCGATGTCAAAATGGAGCAGGATTGCCACGGAAGGTGGAATGACTTCCAGAATCTTTCGTGCCGCTGCCTGCATGCCCATTTGCCGCAGATCTTTCAGCGACATTGAAGCCGGCTCAGCCTCAGGAGACTGCGATGGTTTTGTCCAGCCAATCACCGTGACCTGCGAAGGCTTAAGCACTGGACCCGCCCAAAACGGGGAGGGATGCGTAAGCAGCCATACACCTGACGATGCCGCGCTGTGACTGATCGCAGGGTCCGGGGCGGCATCATCGAAGTCGCCATCGACATAGAGGACGTGGATGTCGTGACCGCCGGCCTGCATCAGGGCCTGG
>DATGAD010000238.1:0-2005 GCA_035313725.1 Alloacidobacterium sp.
AGCCTTGAAAAAGCCGAGGTGCTCATCGCCCGCGGCCGCGCCATCCTCGACCGCATCGCGGAGCGCGCCGGCAGAACCTCGACGCGGCCTCGCGTCTTCTGCATGGAGTGGCTTGACCCGGTCTACTGCAGCGGTCATTGGGTTCCCGAGATGGTAAGCATCG
Source organism: Alloacidobacterium sp. (assembly GCA_035313725.1). Lineage (GTDB taxonomy): Bacteria > Acidobacteriota > Terriglobia > Terriglobales > Acidobacteriaceae > Alloacidobacterium. The sequence goes on from DATGAD010000238.1 coordinate 164, forward strand.
CGGGTGGAGTGGATCACCTGGGCCACGAGGGATCGGATTCAGTCCGCGTAGCCTGGGAAGATGTCTTAGCGTGGAAGCCGGAGGTCCTGGTCATCATGCCCTGCGGCTTCCATCTTCATCAGGTGCTCGCGTTAACTCCAAAGCTTTGCGCCAAGCCGGGGTGGCGTGAACTTCCAGCCGTGCAGCAGGGAAGAGTGTACGCGGTGGATGCGAGTTCGTACTTTGCTCGTCCCGGACCAAGGGTTGTTGAAGGTACAGAGCTGCTTGCCCACCTTATCCACCCGGATATCTTTCCCTGGACCGGCCCCGCTGACGCATACAGCCGATTAGATCTGCAGGATTAGCTCCGTTGCAGGCGCAGAAGAGACTCAGCGTTACCGTGAGCCAACTTCGCCAGGTCTTCGGCGCTCAGCATATCCGCCACGCTGTTCAGGAAAGTCCGCCCGCGCGTGTTAGGACTGAATGGATAGTCAACCGAGAAGAGCAGCCGGTTGAGGCCTACCACATCGAGCGCACAGCGGAAGGGCGGAGGGGTGAAGTATCCGCTGGTCGTGATGTGGATATTGCTCTGGAAGTAGGCCGCAACTGGTTGCCGGAGGTGCGCTGCCTGCGAGAGGATACCGCTGGAACGAGCCAGCGCGTAGGGCAGGCCTTCGCCCATGTGTCCAATGATGAGCTGCAGAGTAGCGAAGCGATCGAACAGGCCTGACACGATCAGTCGCAATGTATGCAGGCCTGTCTCCGCGTGCCATCCCCAGCCCGCGATGGAGAGAAAGAGTCCAAGCTCACCGGGCAGCCCGGAAAAATATGCCTGGCGCACAGGTTCCGGCGGCAGTGCGGGATGCAGATAAACCGGCACATTCAAGTGAGCTGCTGCTTCGAAGAAAGGGAGGAAGCGAGGATCGTCGAGGAAAAGGCCTTGGGTCGTGCCGTCCACCAGAGCGCCCGGAAAACCAAGCCGGGTAACGCAACGATCGAGTTCAGCGGCGGCGGCATTCGCATCCTTCAAAGCGACCATGGCAAAGCCTGCGAGACGATTCGGGTGGGCGCGCACCGCGGCTGCCAGTTCATCATTTACATCATGGGCCAGCGCTGTGGCAGTCGCTGCATCGAGCGCATCGAAGCCCATGGAGGCAAGCGAGAGAACCTGAAGATCAATGCCGGCCTCGTCCATATCTGCAATACGGCCGGCGCCCAGATCGAGAAGTTTGGGTTGAAGTGCAGCGAACCGCGGAGCTCCTGTGGCTCGCACGAAAGATTCGGTGATGAAGTGCTCTTCAAGGGTAATGGTGCGCATGAAGCATTAGATGCTGTCGTGAGGATTCGATTCAGTCCCATGCGTACAATGATCAGCCAGGAGACTTCGTTCGCCCGAAAGACCGCATATGTTAGATGAACCTGCTACCACCAAGCCAGCTGCCATGGAAGGACACGGCGGTTACAACCGCAGATCGCAGGTACAGGCGGGCAGCTCGGCTCCTGCGATAGCGATGCTGGAGCGAGCGGCCAAACTGGTTCCACTGACGGCGTCGATCGTAATCGCGGATTACGGCTCTTCGCAGGGTCACAACTCGCTCGCTCCGCTCGCAACGGCAATCGAAGTTCTGCGGGAGCGAATAGGGCCCCATCGAGCCATTTCTGTGGTTCACACCGATCTGCCGCAGAACGATTTCACCTCCCTCTTCCAAACCTTGAACAATGATCCGGAAAGTTACTTGCGCAGAGGTAGTGATACCTTCGCGATGGCGGTCGGACGATCGTTCTACGAGCAGATTCTTCCCTCCAAAAGTGTGACGCTGGGCTGGAGTTCGTGGGCGGTGCAATGGTTGAGCCGGACTCCGG
>DATGAD010000239.1:0-2977 GCA_035313725.1 Alloacidobacterium sp.
GAGATGGAGGAATTCGAACGAAGGAGGCGAGGTTTATGGTGTTGTTATCGGTGGTGATCGCCTCGATGTGCGGCAGCGCGGGAGCTGAATTGTCAGTGATCTGGGATGGATTGACAACCGACAAGCCGCTGCTGAGTGAAAACCAGATCCTGCCCGCTGAATCCGAGACCACCGATCGGCTCCTCTTCACTCCTTCAGTGCTATCGAGACCATCGGCCTGGTCATACTCGCGAACATCGACTGCTTTCACAACACCGCTGAGCAATTTGTCGCGCGGAACGCGCAAAACATGATCTGAGGTCGCGATCCACAGCCTGCCATTTTTGTCTTCTTCAATGCCGAGTATTGGTGCTTGCAGGGACTGAGGTACTTCGCGGGGTACATGCACATGCCCATCACTCAGGTAAGCGAGGCCTTCGGCCGTTCCTATCCACAGGATATTCGTCGAATCCTGCAGGAGGCAGTTGACATCCTCGGAGCGTAATCCGTCTTTGCTGGTATAGGTTCGCCACCCCTTCTGCGACATGGCACTGACCCCATTTGGAGTTCCGAACCACATTGTTCCGTCAGGGCCCTCGGCAATCGACGATATTGTGTTTGCCGCTAACCCGTCTGTAGTCGTGTAATTTGTGAAATGGCCGTTCTTTAGCTCGCTTACACCACTGCTGAGGGTTCCGGCCCAGACAGTACCATCACGACTCCGATAGACCGCGTACACTCTGTTTTGTGCGAGACCGTCTGCCTGCGTGTAGGTCTTCGCTGTAAACGAATTGCCTGAGTAGCGCAGATTTGTGAGCCCACCCTGTTGTCGTCCCACCCAGACATCATCCATGCCAGTGCCGGTAATGGAGTAGACGACATCGTTGGCGATCCCATCGGCGGTGACAACCCCATTTTTTCCTCCCTTCAGCCATCGCAAACCACCCTCAATGGGCGCAACCCAGGCGCGGCCGCCGGAGTCAACGTGCAATGCTCCCATACTCTGCGATTTCAAATTGGGAAGAGAGTACGTGACGAAGGCGCTGTCTCGCAGTTGCTCGAGGCCGCGCGCGTTACCGATCCATATGTTTCCCTCCCGATCCTCAAAGAGCGCAGCTACCGGTCCAGTGGTCTCTTGAGTACTCAGTAGAGAAACCCCGTTCGCGTTGTACCGAAACAGTCCGCGACTGGTGCCAACCCAGATGTTTGAGTCCCGGTCGCGAAGAATGGAAAGCACGTCGAGATTGCGAAGAGATGACGGTACACCTTCCGAGGTAAGCTCTTTCCCATTCCAGCGCAGCACACCCTTCGCCGTTCCCACCCACAATTCTGAGTTTTGAAGGGAAAGTAGGCAGTTAATCCTCGCATCAACCAGTCCATTCAAGGCGCTCGAAACGCGGCCTTCCTGGAGATAGAAGAGACCTCGACGCTCCGTGCCAAGCCAAATCTTTCCGTCGTCAGTCTGCGCCATGGAGATCGCCACCGGCGCCGCTAGACGATCGAACCAACTGAAGGGAGTTAATTGCCGGCCAGGAGCTTCGCTGTTCGCGACCCTTGCAGCGTCGGTGAGAAGAGCTGCGGACGACAGGGTTCGCAATCGGTTGTCACTGTATGTGACAGTTCCCTCAGCTAAGGATGAGAGTAAAACCGAACCCGACGTTCCCCGTGCCATTGCCGTTGTGCCGTTCTCAGCCTCGCCGCGGATAAGCTCGACGTTTCCATTTTGGTAACGAAAGACCTGGGTGTTTTGCAGCAGTATCCAGAGATGATCGCTTGCGTCAACCACGAGTGTTCGCACAGGACCAATCAGGCTTGGATCAGGATGGGCCCGCTCGAACTGGTGAAAATTCAAACCGTCGAAGCGAACAAGGCCTTTATCTGTCCCAATCCAGAGATAGCCGTCGGAAGTCTGTGCGATGGCCGTTATCGATCCGCCCGGCAGACCTCTCTCAGTTCCCCAGGAGTCGTGGAGATATTGCGACACGGTCCGGGTGGGATCGAGCGCATATGCCGAAACAGCGAAGCAAAGGCCCGCGAGTCCGGCCATGGCACACCTGAGTAGCCGGCGCCTTCCAAAACCGTCCTCATGGAAGGTATTCAAACTTCTCAACCACAACCTCGCTTGGCTTCTGCATAGGACTCTTGTAGCTCGCAACGACGTAAAAGATTAGACGGGGCACCGCCTTACCCGGTACCGGTATGCCAGACGTGAACTCATGTTCAGAAACGAGTTGCGCTCCGGAACCAGCAGATCCTCCGCGAAAGGTCTTGAAAGTTGCATGTCCGGGTTCCCAGCGCAGGACATACGTCAACGTGCCCGCGGGCGTTGCAAAAAGGAACAGGTTCCCAGGAATGTAGAACGGTTGAATTATGTATCGTGCATTGTTCTTATTCGCGGCGTTTCCCGAGCCACTGACCTCTACATCCATCTCGCGAAAGTGCTGCTCGCTGGCCGGGTCATCGAAGGTAAACATACTGAAGGTCGCGGCGGGTTCTAAGCGAGAAGTATCGCGCACAGTTACCGAATACGTGCCGTACCCGAGACTGCGATTTAAGAATATTTCTGCACACGACCAGCTGGCCGATTTCTTCTTGATCTGCATGTGGAGCGCCCCGCTCGCATCGGTCCATGCATTTTCAGCATCGTAGAGGTTGTTCGTGCCTCCCTTGTCACTCGCAACCATGCGAACACCCCAATCATAGCCGCTGAATTTAAGCGATCCAGTCGGGGCCAGCTGCGGCGTTCCAGTGCCTTTCACAATTGTCACGAAAGCAACGGAACCGCCTTGGGTCGGAGCTACATCCGTGGTGGGCAACGGATGATAATCCGGCTCCACCAATAATGCAGCATACTCAAATCCGAGATGAGTTTCCGTGCTCCAGGTCGAGTCTGCTTTGACGGGAATGAAGGGATGATCAGGCGAGGGCTGCACCCACCATTGCCCGCTGTGCGCATAAATGACTATCTGCTGCTTTGGTCGAGCGTTTCTCACCCGTC
>DATGAD010000240.1:0-7145 GCA_035313725.1 Alloacidobacterium sp.
ACTTTGCCAACTCTTCAAAGAAGGTAATGATCGATTCGATGCCGCGATAGAAATTCGCCAGATGAAATTTCTCATTCGGCGCATGTAGATTGTCGTCCGGCAATCCGAAACCCATCATCACCGTAGGAATCTTCAGATGCCGCTCGAAATCCCCAACGATGGGAATCGAGCCGCCCGAGCGGATGAACACCGTGTCCTTGCTCCAGACCTGCTTCAACGCCTTCGTCGCCGCCTTGATGTAGGGATTGTCCGTGCCGATCACAATCGCATCGCCGGAATGAATCAACCGCACATCCAACTCAATCCCGGCGGGCTTCAGCGCTTCGACATAGCTCTTGTACTGCGTGAACGCCTCCTGCGGCGTCATATCCGGCACCAGCCGCATTGACACCTTCGCCACCGCCTTCGCCGGGATCACTGTCTTCGCGCCCGCGCCGGTAAAGCCGCCGGGCATGCCGTGAACGTCAAGCGTGGGCCGAGCCCAGGTACGCTCTATGACCGAATAGCCCGCCTCGCCCGTCAGCTGCGATGAACCCACTTCGGTCAGCCGATAGTGCTCTTCATCAAACGGCAGGCTCTTCCACGCCTCCAGCTCATCGGCGCTCGGAGCCTGCACCTTGTCATAGAAGCCGGGAATCAGGATGCGCCCGTCTTTGTCTTTGAGTTGCGCAATGATCTGCGCCAGCGCGACAAACGGATTCGGCGCAGCGCCGCCGTACATGCCGGAATGCAGATCGTTCTTCGCGCCACGCGCTTCAATCTCCGTGTAGATCATGCCACGGAGTCCAACGCACAGCGTCGGCAGCTCCGGCGCAAACATTTCCGTATCCGACACGAGGGCAAAATCCGCCTTCAGCTGCTCCGGATGCTCGCGCACAAACTTCGCAATCGACTCGCCGCCAACCTCCTCCTCGCCTTCAAGAATGACGCGGATATTCAGCGGCAGCTCGCCGTCGTGCGCGGCAAAGAGCGACTCGAGGGCTTTCACATGCATGTACATCTGGCCTTTGTCATCGACCGCTCCGCGCGCATAAACATTGCCGTTGCGCTCAGTCGGCTCAAATGGCGGAGACAGCCACTCATCCAGAGGATCCGGCGGCTGCACATCGTAATGCCCGTAGCACAGGCAGGTCGGCTTGCCCGCCGCATGCAGCCAGTCCGCGTACACCAATGGATGCCCGCTGCCTTCGATCAGACGAACGTTCTCCATCCCGATGCGCTTCAACTCGGCCACCAGCGCCACGGCCGCGCGGCGCACATCGCCATTGTGCTCGGGCAGCGTAGACACAGACGGAATCCGCAGCAGGGCCTTCAATTCATCCACAAAACGCGGGTACTCACCGCGCGCAAATTCAACAGCAGTCGGCATCGTCTCTCCTCAAACAGAACATCCCAGTGTATTGCAACTGAATCTTTCCTGGCCGCTCAAGCATCTGTCACGATCAGGTGCAACATGGATCCCCGCTTTGCTTTTCTCGCCAGCTCTTTACCCGGTGACTCAACGAATACAAACGAATCAACGCCCTCAGACGATTCTTCCCTGCTCGATGCATATTCCACTGCGGTCACTCGCGCGGTCGAACGCGTTAGCCCGTCCGTCGTCAAGATTGACGTCAAGACTTCCTCGCGCCGCGGAGGTTCAGGCTCGGGCTTCGTTTTCACGCCCGACGGACTCGTCCTCACCAACAGCCACGTCGTGCGCGGCGGCGCGCGTTATCAACTGACCTTCAACGACGGACAGCAAGCACTCGCAACGCTCATCGGCGAAGACGCCGACACCGACACCGCCGTCCTGCGTACCGACGCAGCCACCCTTCAGCCTGCCGTGCTTGGAAATTCACGCACGCTCCGCGTCGGTCAGCTTGCAATTGCTGTCGGCAATCCATTTGGATTTCAGTTCACCGTTACCGCCGGCGTCATCAGCGCATTGGGCAGAAGCATTCGCTCCACGACCGGCCGCATGATGGAGGAGGTCATCCAGACTGATGCCGCCCTCAATCCCGGCAACTCCGGCGGCCCGCTGGTCAACTCACGCGGCGAGGTCATCGGCATCAATACAGCCACCATCGTCTCGGCGCAGGGTCTATGCTTCGCCATCGGCATCGATACGGCGAAGTTCGTCGCATCCCAACTCCTGCAGCACGGACGCGTTCGCCGGTCATGGATCGGCATCGCCGGACAAAACGTGCCGCTCCCGCGCCGTCTCGCCTACGAGTATCAGCTGAAGGAATCGACCGGAATCATAGTCGTGTCAGTGCAGGATGGAAGCCCAGCCTGCCACGCCGGGCTGCGTGAAGGAGACATCATCACCGCCATCGCCGATCAGCCTGTGGCCGGTATCGACGCCCTGCACCGGCTTCTCACCGCGGAGCGCGCCGGCATCGCACTATCCGTCGAAATTCTGCGCCGAGTAGAGAAACTTCAGCTCAGCATCAAACCTGAGACGAAACCGGACGAGTAGCGGCCCGCGAGCGCGCGGCCCGCACGCGCCAAACAATCACAAGCACCAGCAACAGAACCAGGTGCGCCACAATCGCGCCGGAAAGGTCGATCCCCACGTCGAAAATAGAACTCGTGCGCCCGGGCAGGAACGACTGGTGCCATTCATCCCACGAGGCCAGCGCCAGCGTGCACACCAAAGCCAGCGGCGCCACCAAAGCGAACAGCACGCCCCCTCTTTTCCCCTTTTGTGAAAACGTGGCGCGCCAGCCCTCAAAGAAGCCGAGGCTGACCAACCCATAACCCACGAAGTGGCCGGTCTTGCGAATGTAGTGATGGATCACGGCCCATCGATCGGGCGTGATCGGGCCAAAGAGCTTGATCCACAATGGGAGCAACCATCGGCTGGTGTTCGCCGCGGACATGGTTCCCGTCGACTCGATCAGGATGACGCCAACGCCAATCATCGCCGGAATCCAATGCAGGAGAAGATACAGTCGTCTTCCAGCCATTAGTACCGCGCTATCGTGGGGTCTACCAGCGCTGACCAGGCATCGATGCCTCCGCGCAGAGACTGGGTTTTCTCAAAGCCTTGATTCCGCAGCCACACGGCCACGTTCATCGACCGCACTCCATGATGGCAGATCGCCACGATGTGCACGTCCGGATCAAGCTCATGATTGGCGCGTCCCGGCACGTCACCCATCGGCATCAGGATGCTGCCTTCAATGCGCGCAACGGCATGTTCGGCGGGCTCGCGAACATCCAGCAGTACAACCTGCTCGCGCTCCGGCTCAGCCAGAATCGAAGCCAGTTGTGAGGGAGTGATTTCGTAATCGAGCATGTAACCAGAATACATGCTCAGGGCAGGACTCCGGCCTCGAGCCGCGACGACAGAAATCAGCGCTGCGACCCGGAACTCGCCGCTACATATTGCTGGGGAGGCGTGTTGCTGCTCGGCGTTCCCTGTGGCGAGGACGGAGTAGTAGCGGGCGGCTGCTGCTTCTGCTGCGCCGAACCAGAGTCCGATCCCGTCCCCGTTCCCGATCCGGACGGGAACTGTACCGGCCCCATGACCGGATGATCCTTATCGTTATCTGTGGGCAGTGTCTCGCCCGGCATCCGCAAACTGGGCGGAGCCTTCGGCGCATTCTGCTTCGCCGCATCGGCCGGATCCGCATCGCCCATCTTTACCGTGCGGGTATTGCTGGCGGTAGTCGTCGTCCCGGTGCTCCAGTAGTCGCCCATTTCGTTCTCTGCATGAATCACCGGAGGCTTGCCTACTTCCGCCACTTCCACGCGGATCACGCGGTTGCCGTTGATGCGTACAAACTCAGTCGGCTGCGGAGCCTCGCCGTAAATCCATTCCTCAAACGGCATCTGCCCTTCACGTTCGCGGACCTTTTGCTGCGGCTCGCCCATAGCGAAGACCACCATCTCGGTGCTCATCCCCACTAAAACATGATGATCAAGAATCGCCTGCTTGAGCATTGGCGGCAGCGTGTCGGTATACGCCACGACCGGCGATTTCAGGCCGAATCCAAGCAATGGAGCAAGCAGCGCTTCCACTGTCTTGCCGGAGATCTCAGGGACCGCATGTGGAAAGACAAGCGTGATGCGCGAACCGACAGGCTCCTGCCCGCTGTCCTGCACCACTGGAGCTGTGTAGTTCGGGTCGGTTCCAATCGAAATATGCCGCAGCCATTTGTGCTTTTTATCAGGACCCCCGTTCAACTGAAGGATGATCTTGTCATCTTTGATCTTTATGTCTGAGATCACGCAGCGCTCGCCTGCTTTGGCGGATGTGCCCTTCTCGTTAAGCTCGTTCATATAATCGGAGCCGGAGGGCGACATATCTCCGTTTGCATGCAGGGTCAATCCCTTGCTGGCAAGCGGAAGAGGCCGCATGGCAAAGCCCTGCTCAGCAGTCAGAAAGCGGATCAGTTCCTGCCTGCCGCGTTCGCTCAGCGGCGTTGCCGGAAGAGGTATGTTCGTGGGGTGAAACTCGAGGTAGTGCCCATTCACGCCTTCCGGCGTAACCGTCATGACCTGCGATGACGCTGTGACAGACAGCAACAACACCAGCGCAGCCGCGCCAGCCATAATTCGCAGCAGCCTGCCTGCTGCTACTCGCAACAGGCGCCGACTCAACGTGCCCTGAGTTGCGAACCCCTGCATCCTGAGGCCCCCAAAGTCTTTCGGAATATAAGCATGGGCCTATTCAGCGGCATTTGCAAGCCCCCGGACGCCGAACCGTGCATAGATTGTTTTGAAATGGGAGAAACGAATTTGCGTGAGACTATTCCGGCCCCTGCCGGGGTGCTTCCTCATCCACTTTGGTTTCTGAAACTTGGGGCGCAGCGCCATTCGTGGAACCAGCCACAGGCAGGATCTGCACTAATTGTGGCTCGCTCGACACAGTCGCCGTGCCCATCGCCGCCTCATGCTGCCGCCGGGCAATCGCGTCCAGATCGACCGGAATTCCACCCGGAATAATCACCGGCTGAGCGTATCTGTGAGCGTAATCGCGCGTGACTCTGACCAGAACAATCATGAGAACAGGCAGTACCAGGACCGCGACGGCGCTGCCCTCAGGCCCGTAGCCCCCGCCCGTGAGCCACGTCGGCCCCACGGCATTGGTTGTGATCACTGGATTGAAAATCGTCAACCCGCTCACCGGAAGCCCGAACAGAATCCCCATGCTCGCGTTCCAGGCAAAGTGCAGCCCCCATGGCAGCCACAGCGCCCGCGTCCGCAGATAGGCAATTGAAAACAGCCAGCCTGCAAGAATCGTAACCAGGGTGCTCGCAGCGCTCGCATTCGTGTTCATCAGGTGCATCGCCGCAAACATTACCGACATGCCGAGCGTCGCCAGCGTTGGCCCGACAGAATCGATCAGCCGCTGAAACGCATACCCGCGAAACGCGATTTCCTCTGCCAGCGCCGCCACTAGCAGCGTCAGCAGATTCACAAAGAAGAGGAAGAATTGATGGCTGTCTGTCCAGAACCGGATCACCAGGCTGCCGAAAATCGCCATCGGCAATACGCAGGCCACCACACCGCCCCATCCAAGCGCTGCGCCGAGAGCAAATTCGCGCTTCCAGCCCTCGCGACGAACAAGGCCCATCGCCTTCAGGGGCTCGCGTTGGCTTTGCCCCGCATATCCCATTGCCGCATATCCAACCAGCAGCAGAAAGAGCAGGATGAGAGTTTCAACCAGCAGGAACCAGTCACCAGAACTCAGCCCATTGGCCGAACGCAGAGAAATCTGCTGCGCAAAGACGAAGTAAATCGCCGCAATGACAAACCAGCTAAACGAGCGGAGACGTCCCGCTGACTTCATCGGGAAACTCCGTTAGCACTCAACTGTGATAACAAATCTGTGAAGACCGCCCTTATGTCGTGTAGAACTGCGCGATATTGCGGAACTTCTCGTAGCGGCGATTGAGCATCTCTTCAAGCGGCAGCGCCTTGATCTCATTGAAGTGCCAGGTCAGCTTCTCATCCAGAAGCTGCGCAGCCTGCTCCGGACTCGTCTGCGCGCCGCCCTCAGGTTCGGGAATGATGTCATCGACGCAACCCAGCGCCTTCACATCCTGCGCCGTAATTTTCAGCGCCTCAGCCGCATGCGCGCGCTTGCTCGCATCGCGCCACATGATGGAAGCGCAGCCCTCTGGCGAAATGACCGAATAGATCGCGTTCTCCAGAATCAGCACGCGGTCGGCGACAGCCAGCGCCAGCGCGCCACCCGAACCGCCTTCACCCGTAATCGTGGCAATCAGCGGCACGCGCAGACGCGACATCTCAAAGAGATTGCGCGCAATCGCTTCCGCCTGCCCGCGCTCTTCCGCTCCGATGCCGGGATTGGCGCCCGCAAGATCGATAAACGTAAAGACCGCGCGCCCCCACTTCTCGGCAATCTTCATCGCGCGCAGTGCCTTGCGATAACCCTCCGGATCGGGCGAGCCGAACTTGCGCTGGATACGCTCCTTCACCGTCCGCCCCTTGAGGTTGCCGATGACCATGACCTCTTCGCCATGAAAGCGCGCCATGCCGCACGACATCGCCGCATCGTCGCCAAAGGCGCGGTCGCCGTGGATCTCGCTGAAGTCGGTGAATATGCTTTCGATCAAGTCCATCGGATACGGCCGCTGCGGATGCCGTGCCAGCTCCGTTTTCGCCCACGCCGCAGGCGAGGCCTCAGCCACCGCCTGAATCTGCTCAACACTGCCTGCCTGCTCAGTCATAGACGCTGCAAGTCTTACTTTCTGATTGTATGGGTGGAATGGACTAGACACAAACGCAGCAATTTCCCCTGTGTGTTTCAAGGTTCACAGTAACGAAATTCATCCAGGCTACTGAATCTGTTAGGCATATCCTACCTATATGAATGTAAAGCAACCCGGCCCCACATTGGCGTACAAGAAAAACAATGGCATGTGGACCTTCGATATCTTCCCGAACGGTAGCCGTCGTGAAGCAGGCGATTATCCCGATGAAGCGGCTGCAAAAGAATGGTCGGTCAAAGCATGGCTACATTGGAAGGCAAATGGCTACACTTATGGATCTGTCAGCACAATAGTGAGTCGGCAAACAATCAATACCCTTTGAAATTCTTGATCGCGAAAGCTAGGACAGTGGCCTAGCTAATCAAGCGCCTGAACCATCCCGCGCCCCAGCAACTCCTCAGCGCGATCGACAAACGC
>DATGAD010000241.1:0-3207 GCA_035313725.1 Alloacidobacterium sp.
GCCCCTGGCCACGGTAGTCATCGGCGGCCTCATCACAGCCACTCTGCTTACCCTTTATGTGTTGCCGTTGCTCTACTCCTGGTTCAGCCCGGTCGCGCGTGAAGAAACACGTGAGCCGGTCGGCGAACTGGTTTAGCTTCCGTGAACCTCACATTCATCGAGGGCTGTCGTTAGCAAGTGAAAATGTCCGCTTTTCAGAACAAATGAAATGTCCGGTTTCATAAGTTAGTAGCCGTAGAGGCGGTGGGAAAGTGCGAATCCCGCGTAGTTTGCGGGATTTGCAAGTTGAGAGGGAAAGTCTGTTTTGGGACTTTTCCTCTCAACGTCTTTTCCACCGCCTTGATTTGTTTTTTGGTCAGCGGCGTCAGGAGTTTTCCTTCCGCGCTGTAGTGTCCGACGCGATGTCCTGCGATCATGAGGGTCAAGGTAGTATCCAGATGCTGATGGATGATCACCTTGCATCCGGCCAAGGTGGGGCGCCATTCGGCACGCTCAATCTGCATGACCAGGTTGTGAAAGCTCACCGTGTTATCCCGATCAACGGTGCGCTCGAATCGTTGCGTGAAGATCATCTCCAGGTTCCTGTGCCGGCAGGATATAAATGCCGTGCCTCGCTGCGCGGCCGGAACGGTAAAGCGGCGGTTGAACTCAGCGATGTAGTGCTTATTGAGAAAGTCGTTGGCCGCTTCCAGGGTTCGGATCCGGCGCAATCGCAACTCCTGCGGCAGCCGTCCCTGCCAGGTAGAGAAGTTGCGTTCCGAGCGTCCCCGCGCCTGCGGAGAGTAGGCCGGGATCATATGCACGCCCAGTTCCTTCATGGCGCGGCCTACCTGCGTGGGTCGATCATAATCGACCTTGCCGCCGCTCTTCGGCGTCAGCCAGAAATGGGCTCCACGGTCGGAATAGAGCGAACAGAACAGCCCCTTCCGTTCGATCACCGCGCGCAGCCCGGCCATCACTGTGGCGGTCGTTTCTTCCGGTGCCAGCTGCGCATAATAGATCTCGCTGGTGGCGTCGTCCAGGATCACGATCAGGTCGTGCCAGCGTTCATCCTGAAACCACTGATGATGGCTGCCGTCGATGTGCAGCATCATCCCCGGCAGAGGACGCCGCTCACGCCGCTTGCGATGCACGCCTCGCCTGGCCTTGCGCTTCACCAGGCCGGCTGCCTGCAACGCCTGCTTCACCCACGTGTAGCTCAACCCGATCTGATGGTCCTCGCGCAGCTTCTCATGAAAATGCCGCACGTTCAGATCGAAGTACTTGTCCCGGTACAGGCCGAGAACCTCTTCGGCCTTCGCCTTCGGCACGCGCCGTCGGCTCGGTGTTCCTCGCCGGCGGTCCAGCAATCCCTTGTTGCCCTGCTCCTCCAGCCGTTTTCGCCAACGACGCATCTGCCGCGGGCTGATACCCATCAACTCGGCCGCCTGCCACCACTTCACCTTCCCCGCTGAGGCTCTCAACAGCACTTCGTGTAACTTCATCGCCCGCTCCGCTGCGGCCCTCGGATAGATCTCCATGCTCTCGTGCATGGCTCCATCCTCGCCGCCCGTTAAGCGGACACTTCACTTGCTAAAAACACCGGACATATTATGTGCTAACGACATCCGGCGATATGCCGGTGTAGGTCCAGATAACGCTCACCACGGGTATGTTGATCGCGGGGAATATGTCGGTTGGCATGGTGGCGATTGATCCGATTCCGAGAACAGCGATCAGAAGCGACATCACAATGAAGGTGTAGGGGCGCTGCAGGGCGACTTTGACCAGCCACATCATCGCGACACGTTCGCGATCTGCGAGCAGGTAAGAACTGGCTGCACGTTAGGTAAGGTCTTCTGCCCGCCGAGATCCCACAACGTTCTCAACACCTCTGCGTCAGATCAACGCAAACGAGACGCCAAGGTAAATACTTGAAATGATTGGGGTGACCTCTTGTGCCTGTCGACATTTCGACAACATGCTGTCGAAATGTTGTTCGGAAGTGGGTAGACGGGATCATTCTATTTCAATGCCCGTAAATGAGAAGTTCTAACCTCCTCCCGGTCGCACTATGGCCAACGAAGAGGACCACTGACGATAGCGCAGCGAGGCAACCGGAGGCATAGCACCAGTTCGATTCTTGGTAAGCCCATTTATCGTGAGCGACGATGAATTCCGAAAGCGCTACTCCCAAAGCCTGGACTCCTGCCAGATACAGAATTCCGCCCTCCCATCTTCAACACTGCGTCTAAGGGAGGTCGTGGCTGACGAAATGTCGACACATCAGGCCGTGTCTAAGGTTGACCCGCCGTCCAGGTTCGCCGCAGTGCCTCATTGCAGTCCTTTGAAAACACGAGATTTCGGATCAGCAGACAAGCACTCTTAAGTTTGGCTTAAGAGTGGAGTGCCGATTGCTTTCTTAGCTAGTCAACAGCGACCGTCCTCCAAGGCGGTGGCATTACTAACTGGGAGTGAGGAGAGAAGATGAGTGATCAAATAGAGGAGAAAGCTGGGATGGAGAGTCCGTCACGGCGCAAGTTTCTCGGAGTCGGAACGGCTGCCTTGGCCGCAACTGCGCTAGGCACCATGGCTGCGAATGCACAACAGAGAGCGAGTACCCAGAAAGCAGAGCACGATCACTCATCGAGCGATCCGGGGCAGGAGAATAAAACGTTACTCGCGGAGAACCCGAACTCAAATATGCCACCTCCGACCGATCATGGCGACGTGGTCCCGATCTGGTACTCATTTGACCTCGTCAAGAAACGCGTCGAGGAGGGTGGTTGGACACACGAAGTTACCGAGCGTGTGCTTCCGTCATCGAAGGACATTGCTGGTGTCAACATGCGGTTGACTGCAGGCAGTTACCGCGAACTGCACTGGCATACTGCCGATGAGTGGGCCTATGTTCTATATGGCAATGCCCGCGTGACTGTCATGAATCCGGACGGAACGATGTTTATCGGCGACGTCAGCGAGGGCGACCTTTGGATTTTCCCGGCTGGATACCCCCACTCTATCGAAGGACTTGGTCCGGACGGGACGGAATTTCTTCTTGTCTTTCCGCAGGGTTCGTTTTCTGAGGATGGCACCTTCCTTCTTTCAGAATGGATCGCCCACACGCCTACTGAGGTGCTCACCAAGAACTTTGGTCTCGACAAGGCCGCTCTTGCCAAGCTCCCTACCGACGCGCTGTATATCTTTCCGGCAGATGTTCCCACGAAT
>DATGAD010000242.1:0-4235 GCA_035313725.1 Alloacidobacterium sp.
AACTGGCGGCGATGCCATGTACCTCGGAATGGAGCGGCTGCCAGATCCCGGACAGAAAGTTGTTGCATCTTTGAATAATCTATCTTTGCAGGATTTCGTTCCCCATCGCCATACGATCTTCAGACTCGTGGGAGCCTCAGATTACGAACTGGAGCTGGCAGAGATTTTCGATCATTCGAATCCGCAACTTGAGCAGTTCTCACTGGTCTTCACCTGTGCTGGTTTGCCATGGCTACAGCAGGGGACCTACACGTTTACGCATACTGATTTGACCGACGTAGTTCTCTTTATAGTGCCGATTGGCCCTGATGGGAACACGATGCGTTACGAATCTGTCTTCTCCAGATTCCTGAAAAACCCCTGAGAGGATTGTCGCGTGGAATTCATCTTGTATGCCTTCTCCAGTCGGCTGTGAGAACTTCACGCAAACGCCTCGCACATTCATCGCCTCGTTATGCAGCAATTTATTGCATTTTAGCAATGAGCCTTTTTGTTTTGATCGAGTGAAAGAGGCGAAATTGGGTTGACAAGGTTTGAGTGCTCAGCGACACTTCTTTTAGCTCACACACGCTCAAATGCATGTACCTCCCCTTTTGTAAGTACGAATGGGTTTGTGCTCTTCTGTTGATATCCCATCTGCACTTTGCTGTTCCTTCCCGCCGTAGTTCTTCCCTTTGTGGTACCCAGTTTTCTGCTTCCATGATGTTTTAACTCCCCCCGGGAATCGGAGACGTAGTAAATGAAAAATAAGTTAATAAGGATTAATTGCGCGTTTACATCTTTTGACATCTTCAGGATCCTGATTTTGGCTTCTGTTTGGCTGATCCTGAATCAATTTCCAGCTCTGGGACAACGAATCGCTGTCTCAGACACGCCTCAGCAGAGTCGCCCGCTGCATCTGAAATTTTCCGGAGAACAGCCGCAGCCGCTCTCGATGGTGGCTGGAGATTTCGACGAAGATGGCGTCGGCGATCTGGTAATCGGCTATGGCCTGCAGAAAGGCGGAAGTATCAGCTTCCTGCGCGGCAATCTTGATGCGCGCTCGCCGCAGACCTATCAAAGCTGGGCCGCTGCTGGGCGGCATGTATATTCTGCCCCATACCTTCAGACTGCAAAAGCTGTTTCTCTCACAGTTCAGCCAACGCTGATGATCTCAGCCGACGTGAACGGCGATGGGCATCTGGATCTGGTTTATGCGACTCAAGGCAGTAACCAGCTCAACGTAATGTTCGGCGACGGCAAAGGAAATTTCTCGAAGCCCGTCAGTGCCGCAATTGCTGGAAGTGTAACCTCGCTGGCTGCATATCGGCCGGGCGCGCCGTTGCTGGGTGAAGCCGTCGTCGCCGCCTATCAATCGAATCATGGCGCGAGGCTGTCCATTCTGACCTATCAGACAAATGTATGGGCAACGAAAGCAACCTATGCATTGCCCGGCGCGGCAACCGCTATGAGCGTGGCCAATCTCGACGCCGACCGGATTCCCGATACGGCCATTGTTGCGGGCGGACAACTACTCATCCTGCATGGCAAGAACGCCCTTTCCGGCGGCGGCACGATCACGACGGTTCCGGTCAGCGGCGCGGAGAGTGTGACCACGGGCGAGTTTCTCTTTGATCGACATGCACAATTGCAACTGTCTGTTGTGACTTCAAGCGGCGACGTTGTGACACTTGCGCATGAGGGATTCGATCCGCGTCCCTACACTCCTCAAGAAATTGCGGAAACGCGCCTCGCGCAGCGGCAACAATCGATACTTGCTCAACAGGCGAGCAACACTGGAAATGCACCCTGGATAGAGATTGAAAGAAGCGCTGCGGCAGCGGTTCAACCCGCGGGCAGCAGGGCGCCGATCATTGTGCGCTCCCGCAGTACCGGCGGTCTTGATGATCTTGCTGTATTCAATTCTTCGCAGCAGTTGCTGATCAGCCACTCGTCGACGTCACCTCGAGGTTTGACCGGCAATGCCGTCATGCCCTCCGCCCACGTCGTCTCCAAAAGCCTCTCATCCGGCGGAGTTGTCGCCGCTGTGTCTGCCCGCGTGAGTCCGGATGCACGCGAGGGCATGGTGATACTAAATGCTGACAGCGCGTCGCCAGAGGTTACGCTGCCCAGCACTGGAATTACCTTTTACGTCACTACGACCGCAGACAACACGGGCACGTCGACTGACCCGAGCGACGGCACCCGTTGTATGCAAGCCCCACCGTATTCTCCTACCAGTCCTCCTGAGACGTGCACCTTGCGTGACGCAATTACATTCGCAAACAGCGATGGGCCGGGCAATATCAGCGCGGGCACTTCAGACACGATCATGGTTCCTGCAGGCACTTATAATCTGACCTGGCAAACCGGAACCCTGGATGCAAACGCGAGTGCCGTCACTCACCTGGAAATTCTTGGACCGATGACGATTGTCGGCGATACGTCAGGGACCGGGGTGATTATCGATGCGAAGAATAACGACACCGTTTTCACGGTCAATCCGGGATTGTTTGGATCGTTCAATCCGAGCGGCATGAGTTATGTTTTCGACTTATTGCTGGAAAACCTGACCATTCAAAATGGCAAGAATGCCAACAACCCTAATATCAGTACAACTGGGTGGGCGAACAGCTTTGGGGGCTGTATCAACTGGGACGCACTAGGCCTCGGAAATCTTACGATCACCAATTCGACCATACAGAACTGCACCATTCTATGGGGAACCGGGGGAGGCATCTATGCAGTTAACTCTGCAGGGGGAGGCCCGGGAACTCTAACCTTGAGTGGGGACACGATCGCAAACAACTCGACCCCCGAAGAGGGCGGCGGCGTGGAAAATGCGACGACCCCGGTTGGGATATCCGCTACCAATACCGTATTTTCCGGAAACAGAGCTGATACCAGTGTGAATTCCGGTGATACCAACGCCACTGCCATTGGGGAGGGTGGCGGCCTTGACTTCGCCGAACGCTCGTTCTCACCTGCCACGCCGCAGAGCACACTCACAAATGTCACAATCAGCTCCAATACCGCTGCCCAAGGAAATGGTGGAGGCATTGCCACGGCTTCCGGTCTCTTGATCAGTTCCTCCGTTTTTCAAAATAATTCCGCAGCTGACTCGGGAGGAGGGCTTTACAGTGACGTTCTACCTCCAGAAATAGAAACCGCTGTTACGAATTCCAATTTTCTCTCGAACTCAGCTACAGAAACCGGCGGGGCCATTTCAGGAGGCACTGACACTACGGCAAGCGGCAATATGCTGCAGGTTGGCCTGAGCCGCATTTTCGGCAATACGTCGACGAATGGATACGGCGGCGTAGCTGCGGGCGCTTCGGGGTCTACGTCCGGCGAGGTAATCGCCACTGACAACTGGTGGGGATGCAATGGCGGGCCAAATACATCAGGCTGCGACCAAGCTTTTCTCTATGACTCGACAACGGGCAGTTTGACAACCACTCCTTACGCTCAACTCGACTTTACCTCCGACGTCACATCGATTCCGGCGGGCGGCAGCATGAACCTTACTGTCTCCCTGAATAATGGTTCGGACGGCAACCCGATCGCTGGCGGAGTATTTCCCGCGGTGGCAACAAACTACCCATACACATTCGATGTCACCGGCGTGACCGCAAATCCTGCGCTGACCACTGGCACGTTCAATGCATCTGGCGTAGGTACCGCAGTTCTCACGCCCAGCACTACGGGTCCCGGCAGTGTTACTGTAACGTTTGATAATCAGACGGACACGATTAACTTCACAGCGCAAACTGCGACTGCAACTTCGCTGGCGATTACTAGCACCCCCAGTCTGACGTACTTGTATGGGCAACCGTCGGGCTTCACGGTCCAGCTCACACCCGCTAATGCGACAGGCATCACAACCAGCGATTTTACGGTAACGGTTGATGGATCTTCTTCGGGCTACGGCCTGACGCTGATCAGCAACAATAACTATCAGATCAGCGGGCCATTTAATGCGCTGGCTCCGGGGAGTCATACGCTCACAGTCTCGTTCCTGGGAACAACACTTTACGCCAGCACCAGTACGGGCGCTACGCTGAACGTTTCCGCCGGGACTGTAACGATCAGTGATACAGTTACGCCTGCCAATCCTGTTCAGGGACAGGGCGGAACGGTCATGGTGACTGTTGCTGGCATCGGTACTGGCGCTGGGCCGACGGGTACTGTGACTTATAAGTTCAACACAGGAGCCGCACAGGGTGTCGCCTTGAGCGGAGGCGTCGCCAATATCA
>DATGAD010000243.1:0-10240 GCA_035313725.1 Alloacidobacterium sp.
GCAGGGCCTGCCAACCGAGGTCATCGTGAACGACGGCGTCGTGCCGGAGCTGCAGGCCAGCGTCCACCAGCGCGATATCAACATCACGGACAGCAAGCAATAAATCTCTGGGACGATAAGCTGAGTGCAACAGATTCCGGCCCGGAGGCCTGATGCTTTCTCTATCGTCCCGATGCGTACAACGCCGTGTGCTCACCCTCGCCGCTGCGATGCTCGCAGCTCAATTTCTGCCCATAAACGCACAAACCGCTCCCTACCACTATTTCAGAGCAGGCAACGCGAACGATGTAGCAACCACAACACAGGCGGGATTCGCGCTCATGGGCGGTGGCAAGGATCTTGACGCCGCATTTCGCTGGATGTGCCAGCGCGCGGGCGGCGGTGACTTCCTCATCCTGCGAGCCACAGGCACTGACGCCTACAACCCTTACATCCAGGATCTGTGCCACTTAAATTCAGTGGCGACGCTCGTCATTCCGAACAGAGCCGCAGCAAACGATCCCTTCGTGGCAGAGACGATGAGCAAGGCTGAAGCCATCTTCATCTCCGGCGGCGACCAGGCCAACTACATCAACTTCTGGCAGGGCACACCGGTGCAGGCGCAGCTGAACGCCGCCATCCAAAAAGGAATACCGATCGGCGGCACCAGCGCAGGCCTCGCCGTGCAGGGCGAGTACATCTATTCCGCGCAGAACGATCCGCCCGACGGCCCCGACCTCAGCTCAAAGATGGCATTGAGCAATCCGTTCATACCGCGCGTCGTGATCGCCCATGCCTTCCTCAACGATCCCGCCCTGAAAGACACCATCACCGACACGCACTTCGTCACCCGCGACCGCATGGGTCGCCTGCTGGTCTTCATGGCGCGCATTCAGGCCGATCATTCATTGCCATCGGTGAAGGGCATTGGCATCGACGAGAAAACCGCAGCATTGATGGACCCAGAAGGCCACGCGACCATCGTGGGTTCCGGCGCCGCTTACTTTATTTCGACTTCAGATAAAGCCGCAGTCCTGAAAGACGGAGCGCCTCTCACAATGCAAAGGATCGATGTGCAAAAGGTCCTGCCGGGAGGCAGCTTCGACGTGCACGCGTGGAGCGGCAACTCCGAAAAGTATGAATTAAGCGTGGATGCGGGAGTCATCCACTCGACGCAGAAAGAAGGGAAGACTTACTAATCCATCGGGGGAGATGGATTCGGCTTTATCCCTGAACGGATACGCCGGAGAAGGAAAGCACAACCAGTCCGCGCACAGGCTGGCCAAAGAAGCGAGCCGGTTCAAAGACGCTGAAGAGGAGCTGGTTTTCAACCTGCGAACGGGTGCGGATATCGCTCGGGCCAGAGACGATTGCATAGTCGTAAACGCGCCCGTAGCCATCGACGTAAGCCTCTACCACCACAGGGTTGTCGCGATCGCCAATGGCGGGCGTAGTAGCTGCCGAGTTCGAGTAGAGCAGGTGCGGGCTGGAGGCATTCCCCAGCGGCTCATCGCCTGCGGAAGCAGATTCAGGCGCGGCGACCGCGCCGATCAGCAGCCCTACGGTACCGATCAACAAAACGGCGCTGGCCAGGCCTGCCGACGCCTGCAGCAGGAAAGGGGCGGCCGTGTTCTGCCAGCGCACCTGCCACCGCGCCAGATTCTGTTTCGGCGAGTGTGTCTTTTCCTGCGAAATGGCTACGCGCAGCCGC
Source organism: Alloacidobacterium sp. (assembly GCA_035313725.1). Lineage (GTDB taxonomy): Bacteria > Acidobacteriota > Terriglobia > Terriglobales > Acidobacteriaceae > Alloacidobacterium. The sequence continues at coordinate 1,691 of DATGAD010000243.1, forward strand.
AGCGCCATGTCGGCGGGAGCCTTCGCGGGACCAAGATCGGCAAGCATCCGCTGTGCGCTGCGCCAGCGCTCGAACTCCACAGAGCACTTCCGGCACGACTCCAGATGTGCAGCCACGCCCTGCATGGCAACTCCGGTCAGCGCTCCGTCAAGGTATTCCGAAAACTGAGCGCGAACGCTGCTGCATTTGCTCATTGGGCCTCCTTTACGATGCAGGCAACAGCAGACACAGGGTGCCGCGTAGCGCCGGCAGGGCGCTTCGCAGCCGCCTCAGCAAAGGGTGCAAGACGTGCTTTGATCTGGGCGCGGCCACGCATCAGGCGCGACTTCACCGTGCCCAACTGCACGTTCAGAATTTCGGCAATCTCTTCGTACGCCAGCCCTTCAATATCGCGCAGGATCAGGACCGACCGAAACGGCTCGGAAATCTCGCGCAGCTCAGCTTCCACCCGCGCGCGGATTTCTGCGTGCGCTGCCAGGTCGAATGGCGACTCGTTCGCGTCGACCAGCGTGTCCTTGATACAGATCGCCTGGCCATCGGCAGAGTGGCCGGTTTCGGTCTCGATGGTCACTTCCTGACGGCAATGGCGCGACCACCAGCGGCGCTGGTTTGAAGCTTCATGCAGCGCGATTCGGTACATCCAGGTCTTCAGGCTCGATTCGCCATGAAAACCACCGATGCCGCGAAAGACTTTGATGAAGACATCTTGCGTCACGTCCGCCGCGTCTGCGGGATTCTGCAGCATGCGCGCAATGACGCTATAGATTGGCTGGTGATAGGTCGAGATCAGCCACGCAAAGGCCTCTTCAGAGCCCGCCTTGAGCTCCGCAACAACGTCCGCCTCTTCGGGTCGGATTGCTACAACGCCTGCCAGATTTCCCACTATTGTTCCTGCTTGCACCTCGGAATATCCTCCTACAGTAACAAATAGGCAGGGAGTCTGGCATCTCCCATACCCAGGGAAGTGGGCGCGTGTGCGTCAGCGGCCCATCTTTTAGCTGAATTAAGCCGCCGGCGGCCGAGTGTCTCGCTCACTCTAAAGGCTTAGACACCACGACAGGGGATTTTGGTTCCATGAAAAAAATCGCAGGGGAATCGTCGGACTTCAGAGGCAGTCATCCTGAGCGTAGCGAAGGATCTGCTTCTCGTCGGTTCCACCAGAATCCCGGGTGCCCTATCCTTTCGCGTATTTGGCGAAAGGGTAAGAGACCCGCGCCTACCCTTTCGCCGCAACCTCAGCAGTAGGCAGCTCCAGCTGTTCCGAATCGGCAAACGGCTCAAAATGAGCCCTGCAGCGCGCCTCATACATCCCAGCCGCGCCGACTACGACTAGCTCCTGACTCCCACCAAGCCGCTGCGTGTGGACCGCCGGAGCCCCGCAGCGCATACAGACAGCCGAAAGCTTCATCACCTCATCGGCAATCGCCATCAGGTCGGGAATAGGACGAAAAGGTTCTCCGGCAAAAGTTGTATCCAGTCCGGCAATCAGAACGCGCTTGCCCAGGTGTATCAGTTCCAGTGACAGCGCAATCAGGCTCTCGTCAAAGAATTGCGCCTCGTCGATGCCGACAACTTCGATCTGGTCGATCTGCGCAAACAACGCTTCACGCAGACGTTCCACGTTCGCTACGACACAAGCATCGTGGGTCTGCGCGCTATGGGAAGCGATCGCCGACCGGTGATATCTCAGATCAATATCCGGCTTGAAACAAACCACGCGTTGCCTGGCGATGCGTGCCCGCTTCAGCCGCCGGATCAGCTCTTCAGACTTTCCAGAAAACATCGGCCCGGTGATGACTTCAATGCGCCCCGGCTGCACCGCAGGCATCATTGGCTCACCACTTTCACCTGCGCAGCTTCGTGAATCGCCAGCAGCGTCTCCAGCAGCGGACGCAGATACTTCAGATCGAGAGCATTGGCGCCATCCGACTTCGCCTCTGCCGGATTGTCATGCACTTCAAGGAAAACGCCGTCGACTCCGGCCGCTACCGCAGCCCGTGTCAGCACAGGGATAAACTCCGGCTGGCCACCAGAGACGCCGTTCGCAGCTGAAGGCGTTTGCACCGAATGCGTCCCGTCAAAGACCACAGGCGCAAGCTTCCGCATGATCGGCAGCGAGCGCATGTCCACGACGAGATTGTTGTATCCAAAGCTCGCGCCGCGCTCGGTGAGGAAGAAGCGGTTGTTGCCAGTGGTCAAAAGCTTCCCCACAGTGTGTTTCATATCCCAGGGCGCGACAAATTGCCCTTTCTTAACGTTGATCGCGCGTCCTGTTTTTCCGGCAGCGAGAAGCAGATCCGTCTGGCGGCAGAGGAACGCAGGAATCTGCAGGACATCAGCCCCTTCGGCGGCAATTTCGCATTGCGAGGGCTCGTGCACGTCCGTCAGCACAGGCAGGCCCGTAGCTTCAGCCACACGACGCAGGATCGCCGTGCCTTCGACCAGCCCCGGCCCACGGAAGCTATCAACCGAGGTCCGGTTGGCTTTGTCATACGAGGCCTTGAAGATATAAGGAACACCAAGATCAGAGGTAATGCGTTGGATGGCGTCCGCCATCTTGCGCACATGCGCTTCGCTTTCAATGACGCAGGGCCCGGCGATCAGAAACAGCTTGCCTGAGCCGATATGTACGTTGCCAACTTCAAATTCGTGACTCACATATTTGATTGAATCACAAGAAAAGGCCCGCCGGTGAGCGGGCCTTCAGGGGTGAAGTTGAGGAAAACTATCTAGCTGCCGGCGACCGCCGAAACCGCCTGCGTGGAATGGTTGCCATGCGGGATGGCCGCAGCGCAGGTAGGCTGTCCGGCAGACAGATAAGGCGAGTTCTGATTAGCCGTCAGCGCGCCTGTATTCGGATTCAGTTCCATACCGGTCACCGTGTTGTCGATGAAATTCGCGGTATAAATGAAGCGTCCGAGCGCCGGCTCTACGATCACGCAGGAAGGACCTGCGCCCGTGGCATAGCCGCTTGCCCCCGCAATCGCGGACGGCGTGCCGGTGGACTGGTTGATCGCATACGCCGTGACGTCAGCCGAGTTGTAATTCGCCACATAGATGTACTCCCCGCGCGGGTCAACCGCCACAGCCACCGGGAAGGTATCCGTCTTGAGCGGCGGGTTCTGGCTTGAGTTCAGAACGCCGGTCGACAGGACGGTGTAAACGATCAGCTGGTTCTGGCGGCTGTCAGTCACGTAAACGAAACGGTTCGTCGGATCGCTGGCAATCGCCGATGGCGTCGTACCCGTTGGATACTTCGTGACCGCCGACAGAACACCGCTGGAGCTTACATTGAACGCATCCACCTCACCCAGCGTGCTCGTCGCCGATGGCAGGCCGTCCTGCGCGCTGACGAAGACCGAGTTGCCGTTGGCCAGAGCATTCACACCCGTCGCGCTGAAGCCAATCGGCACGTAGGTAGCCGTCTGCGTGACATTGTTGGCATCAACAAACGTCTGCTGCACCGGATTGCAGTTGCCGCCGCCAATTTTGCCCGACGAATTATCGACCGTGTAGACCACCAGGGCACCCGGTCCCGGGTTGGCGCTGCTGTACACGGGGCCGCCCGGAGTGGTGGGCGAGTAAAAGTCGGCGACGTAGAGAAGCGTTTCGCTCGAGTTGATGGCCAGGGATATAGGCTCCGACCCAGGTGTGTTGCATGTCTGCTGCGGATACAGCTTGCCGTCCGTGCCGATGGCAAACGCAACGATGCTGTTATCGTCCTTGTTGATCACGTAGAGATACTTGCCGTCAGGCGACGTGACCGCACCCACTGGATTTCTTCCGCCCGAAGGATAAGGCGAGTCCTGAATCTGGGTCAGTGCGCCCGATTCAGAGTCGACTCTGTATACGCTGATCTGGCCGGGGTTGGCCTTCGAGGCAGTGACATAAACGTAGTCAATGGTGTTGCTTGGACTGCAGGACGTAAGACCGAGGCCCAGTCCTAGAGTTGTTGCGGTGGCCAGTAGCGCCCGGCCGGATTTCCTCAACTTCATGCGCTTCCTTCATCCTGTCCAGTGTGGTACAGGCTTCTTTTGTAAGGGATTGCTCCCGCTTGCATTGTAAAAGTTCGTGCCGATTTCAGCTACATAAGTACGGCCACTCCTGCGGCGGGCGGCGAGCGCTTTCAGCGGGCCGCCTGCTGCAGGTCTAACTTGCTCTCCCGGCTAGGTCGTGCGTCCGCTGACCGCGCACCAGGTTGGATTGCCCACCGAATTGAACGTCGACCCTCTGCGCAACAGCGTCAGATTGCCGGAGTTCGGATCGAGAATGCGTCCGGTGATCTGGCTGTCATTAAAGCTCGTTGTGTAGACGTACTGGTTCGACGGATCCTCAAAGATGCAGTTCACTCCGGAGCCGGTGCCAAACGGTTCACCCGCAATGTGCTGCAGAGTGCCGTTGGTCGGGTCGATAGTCCATCCGGTGATCTGGCTGATCGGATTCACGATGCCGGTCGTCGGTCCCGCGCTCACAACGAAGAGATACTTGCCCTTGCTGTCCACAACCAGCGAAACCGGATTGGCCGCGGTCGCGTCGTTCGCCACAGCGCCATTGGTCAACGCCTGCAGCGATCCGCTCGTGCCTACGGTGAAGGGAAGAATCTCACCCGATCCACTGTTTGCAGCTGCATCCAGAATGTAGACGTACTTGCTGCCGCTGAGCAACGATCCCTGAGCTACGCTGATCGCCGACATCCCCTGCGTGCCCATCACCAGCGGAGCATTCTGCGTCAGCGTCAGCTGGCCGTTCGATGAGTTCAGGGCATAGGGGAAAACCGTCTGCACGTCGTTGTTCGACGTGCTGCCCGCATCCGCGCTAAGTACGTAGCCACCGGAGACGGTGAAGTCTATCGGCGAGCACCCGATTGGGAAGTAAGTCAGCTGCGTGCCATTGGCATTCTGCTGCTGCTGGTTGGTGATGATCGACAACCGGCCCGTATTCGGATCGATGTTAAATGCGGTGAGGTCGCCGGTTGGGTAATACTTGCCGTCCGAGCCCTGGCATGGATACGCCGCGCTGTAGCCGGCCTGCGGCGATACGCCGGTTGAGGACTGAGGCGCATACGAATCCAGAATGAACAGGAACTTCCCGGAAGTGTCCGGAAGGAAGCGGATCGAATTGAAGCCCTGGCTCGTGTAGCTGGCCTGGAAAGCGAGGGTGCCGTTGCCGCCGATACTGAAAAGCGAAACATTCGCGCCCGTGTAGGTAATGTTGCCACTGGAATCGGTCTGCGCCGCGCCCTGGTTCAGAACGTACAGATAACGTCCGCCGCTGAGGACGAAGGTGCGAATGGGGGCGGTGCCGCCCGAGCCGAAGGGTGAGCCCGGCGCAGTTACCAGCGCGCCTGTTTCATAACTTTCTTTGAAAGAACCGATCTGGTTGTATTGGGTTCCAACGGTGAAGACATACGCCACAGTGTAGTCATTCATGCACGAGGTGGCTCCGAACATCAGAACAAGGGATACCACCGCAGCCAAAGAGATCTGGCCAATTTTCTTAAACTTCATGCGCTTCCTTCATCCTGGCCATAAAGGATGGCGCAGGCAACTGGGTCGGGAGATGCTCCCGTTTGCATTGTAAAACAGCAGAAGCCTTCAGGGCATAGCTCTCGGGGCGCAGGTCTCAGAATTGACTCGCTTTAAGCAAAATAGCCCTGTCTTGTGCGTGCTATTGTTGAGACTTTTTGCGCTTTGAAACAGTAAGCACTCAGGGCCCAGAAATTTTTTCACTGAAATCTGAGCCCTTGTGCCCTGTTAACTACCATACACGGCAAGCGTCATCCGGCATCATCGGTTGGCCCTTATGGCAGCCAAAAGCTTTGCCAAATTCGTCAAAGTTCCGCACCACGCCATTCACGCGGAACATGCCCGGCGAATGGGGATCCGTCTTGGCCGAAACGCGCTGCACCTCATCGGTGCGGTTTTCGCACCATACCTGCGCAAACGAGATAAAGAAACGCTGCGGCGATGTGTAGTCGTCAATTTTCTTATCTGGACTCACGTTCTCCGCAACCAGCGTGCTCAGCAGTGCCTGGTATGCGATGCGGATGCCGCCGTTATCGGCGGTATTTTCGCCGAGCGTCAGCTTGCCGTTCAGATGCGTTCCCGCAACCGGTTCGAAGCCGCTGTATTCTTTCACTTCGCAGTCCGTGCGGGCGTCAAATTCCTTCCTGTCCGTGGGCGTCCACCAGTCCTTCACATTGCCCTTGGCGTCATACTTGCTGCCTTCGTCGTCAAAGCCGTGGGTCATCTCATGGCCGATCACGACGCCGATGCCGCCGAAATTCACCGCGGGATCTTTGCTGTTATCAAAAAAAGGCGGCTGCAGAATGCCGGCAGGGAAGTTGATGTCATTCATCGGCGGATCGTAGTAGGCGTTGACCGTCGGCGGAGTCATGCCCCACTCCTTCTCGTCGACGGGCTTGCCCAGGTGATTGATCTCCCAGTCCCAGCGAAACGTGGCTGAGCGCCGCAGGTTGCCGACCAGATCGTCGCGCTTCACCTCAAGCTTCGAGTAGTCGCGCCAGTTCTCTGGATAGCCGATCTTCTGGCGGAAGGCGTCGAGTTTCACTTCTGCCTGCTTCTTGGTGTCTTCACTCATCCACGGCAGCGATTGAATGTCCTGCGCCAGCGCCACCTTCAGCGCGGCCACCAGCTTCTCCATATTCTCCTTGGCAGAAGGCGGGAAGTTTTCCTTCACCCAGTCCTGTCCAACAGCTTCGCCCATTGCCCGATCGGTAAGAGCCGTGCAGCGCTTCCAGCGGGCCGTCTGCTCGACCTGCCCCTGCAGAGTCTTCTGGAAGAAGTTGAAGCTGGCGTCGGCGAAATCGTTTGCAAGCCACGGCGCAAAGGTGTTGGCCGCATGGAAGCGTAAATAGCTCTTGATATTGTCCAGGCTCTGGCCGTCAATCACCTGGTTCAGAGTTTTGAAGTATTCCGGCGTGGCCACATTCAGCGTGTCGAAGTGCGGCGCGCTCAGGCCATCGATGTAAGCCGTCCAGTCAAAGTCCGGTGCGAGTGTATTCAGCTCAGTCACCTTCATGATGTGGTACACGTTGTCTGGATTACGCAACTCAACACGCGGTAGCGAGCCTTTCGCCAGCGCCGTTTCAATGTCGATGACGCTCTTCGCCTCAGCCTCAGCCTTGTCCGGAGAATCGCCGATCAGCTTGAATACCCCCACCACGTAATCGTGGTACTGCGCGCGCACCTTCGTCATGCGCGGATTGTCCTCGAGGTAATAATCGCGATCCGGAAGTGACAGGCCGCCTTGCGCCGTATCCGCGATCTGCCGGGTCGAATCCTTCTGGTCCTGCTCCACGCGGAACTGCATGAAGGCAGGAACGCCGGCCTGCGTCTGCAGGTGCGCCAGCAGCATGCCGAGCTGCTTCTTATCGCTGAGACTATCGATATGCGCCAGGATCGGCTGAATCGGCTTGTCACCGAGCTTGTCGGCCACATCCGTATTCATGCAGGCGGCAAAGAAGTCGCCGTACTTGTGTTGCAGCGCCGTCTGCGGCGAGTCTGCCGCTTTCTTCAGATCGAGGTAAAGCAGATAGCGGTTGTGTTCGGAGAGCTCATTGAAACGTCCCCAGCGCACCTGGTCGCTCGGAATCGGATTCGCTTTCCGCCAGTTGCCGCAGGCGTATTGGAAGAAGTCCGTGCAGGGGTCAGCGGTCTTATCGATAGCCGACAGGTCGAAACTGTGCGGAGTTGTAGGCTCAGCCGGAGCAGCGTTCGCAGCCTGGTCCGCGGCCGTGAGCGCCGAAAGTGTTCCGTTAGAGTTTTGCGCAAGGGCGAAGCCGGTGCTGAGCAGAAGCACCGAAGCAAGGCGAAGCAGTTGCATAGACAGTCCTCGAAATGCAGGCCACACCTCTGCTTGCGTGGTACGGGTGCTGGCCAGGAGTAGCACAGCGGCATCAGCTGTGTTTGTTCAAAAGCCTAACACGCAGACTGTATAGTTTTCAGACGCCTGAAATTGCCAATGTAAGCTAGCTCCCATGGAACGCAGACAATTTCTGATTGGTTCGGCAGCTGTGCTGAGCACTGCTCTCTTTGCCGAACCGGGAACAGCCGCTCTCGAAACAGAGATATCAGACCGCACCTATCGCATTCTCGGCGTTCCGTTTCGCAGCGGCTCGCTGTATCCCGGCAACGAAAACGATGCTCTTGCCTACCGCGATGCCCATCTGCTCAATCGGCTGCATGCCGCTGGCTGCAAAGCATTCGATGAGGGAGACGTCGCTATTCCCAGTTATCTTCCTCATCATTCCATACCTCCAATCAGAAACTGGCCGGGACCAAGAATTGCATGGGAATGTGTCAGCGCGCGAATCGAGCCATTTCTGCGGCAGCCCGGAAATGTGCCTCTACTCATTGGCTGTGATTGCAGCGTCGTGATCGGGTCAGCCCAGGCCCTGATGCAGGCCGGCGGTCACGACATCCACGTCCTCTATGTCGATGGCGACTTCGATGATGCCGCCCCGGACCCTGCGATCAGTCACAGCGCGGCATCGTCAGGTGTATGGCTGCTTACGCATCCCTCCCCGTT
>DATGAD010000244.1:0-10979 GCA_035313725.1 Alloacidobacterium sp.
TGTGCTTTTTGCGCAGGTCGCTGACGCGATCTTCGGTGTCGAGCGGGTGCATTTCGAGGGCGGCGGCATAGACGAGCAGGCGTGGGCCGATGAACTCATCGTGTTTGTGGTGCTCGCGCAGAACGTGGCAGACGTCCTGACAGAGGAAGCATTCGATGCACTTGCGGAATTCCTGCACGCGCTCGACATCGGCCTGCTGCATGCGCCAAGTGCCATCGGGCGCATCGGGTGAGCGCGGCTTGAATTGCTTGATGGTCATCTTGGCGCGGAAGTTCCAGGAGACGTCGGTAACGAGATCGCGGATGGGCGGGAAGGCGTGCATCGGTTCGAGGATGATGGGCATCTCGAGATTAATGTCGCTGAGTCGGGTCATGCACATGAGCTTGGGCGTGCCATTGATTTCAGCCGAGCAGGAGCCGCACTTGCCGGCTTTGCAGTTCCAGCGCACGGCGAGATCGTTTGCCTGCTGGGCCTGGATGCGGTGGACGGCGTCCAAGACGACCATGCCTTCTTCGACGGGTGTGGTGTAGTCCTGGAACTGGCCGCCTGCGGGGTCGCCGCGCCAGATGCGGAATGTTGCTTGTGTGGCCATCTATTTCATCTCCTGAACTACGGCCTTTAGTTCTTCGGGCATGGGTGCGATGGGGCGCTTCTCGATCTGCATTTCGCCCTCTGCGCCTTGTTTGACGATGATGTTGTACTTACCCCAATCTGCGTCCTTGTTGGGGAAGTCTTCCCGGAACTGTGCGCCGCGGCTTTCTTTTCGCAGGATGGCGGCGTGGGTGACGGCTTCCGAGACGATCATCATGTTCGGGACATCGATGGCAGTGTGCCAACCGTTGTTGTATTCGCGATTGCCGGTGATGCCGATTCGCTCGGCGCGCTGATTGAGTTCCGTGATTTTGTCGAGGGCCTGCTCCATTTCGCCTTCGGTGCGCACGATGCCGACAAGGTCCTGCATCGCGTCCTGAAGGTCGTATTGGATCTGGTACGGGTTTTCGCCGGAGGGGCCGCGCTCGAATGGCGCGAGGGCCGCGGTTGCAGTTGTCTGGAGTTGCTGGTCGTCGATGGTGGTTGCGCTGTTGGCTTTTGCGAATTCGGCGGCGTAGCGTCCGGCGCGGCGTCCGAAGACGACGAGGTCGGAGAGGGAATTGCCGCCTAATCGATTTGCGCCGTGGAGGCCGGCGGCTGCTTCGCCGGCGGCGAAGAGGCCGGGGATGTTTGACATCTGCGAGTCGCCGTCGACGCGGATGCCGCCCATCATGTAGTGCGTGGTGGGGCCGACTTCCATCGGTTCTTTGGTGATGTCGAGGTCGGCGAGTTGCTTGAACTGGTGGTACATGCTGGGGAGCTTGCGCTTGATGTGCTCCTCGGATTTGGAGATGTGCTGTTTGATCCATGAGATGTCGAGGAAGACGCCACCGTGCGGCGAGCCACGGCCCGCTTTGACTTCGCGGTTGATGCAGCGGGCGACGTGGTCGCGGGTCAGGAGTTCGGGAGGGCGACGCGCGTTTTTGTCGCCTTGCGTGTAGCGCCAGCCCTCTTCTTCGCTGTCGGCGGTTTGGTCTTTGTATAGGTCGGGGATGTCGTCGAACATGAAGCGGCGGCCTTCGCTGTTGCGCAGCACGCCGCCTTCGCCGCGTACACCTTCAGTGACGAGGATGCCGCGCACGCTGATAGGCCAGACCATGCCGGTGGGATGGAACTGGACGAATTCCATGTCCTGCAGTTCTGCGCCAAAACGATAGGCGAGTGCGAGGCCGTCGCCGGTGTATTCCCAGCTGTTGCTGGTGACCTTGAAGGCTCGGCCGATGCCTCCGGTGGCGAGGACTACGGCTTTTGCCTGCCAGAGATAGAAGCGGCCTTTTTCACGGTCGTATCCGCAGGCTCCGGCGACGCGGCCTGAGTCCATGAGAAGGCTGAGGACGGTGCACTCCATGTGGACTTCCATGCCGGAGTGAATGCCGTGGTCTTGCAGGGTGCGAATCATCTCAAGACCAGTCCGGTCACCGACGTGGGCCAGCCGTGGATAGCGGTGGCCGCCGAAGTTGCGCTGCAGGATGCGGCCGTCTTTGGTGCGGTCGAAGAGCGCACCCCAGGCTTCGAGTTCGCGGACGCACTCGGGGGCTTCTTTGGCGTGCAGCTCGGCCATGCGCCAGTTGTTGAGGTATTGGCCGCCGCGCATCGTGTCGGCGAAATGGACGCGCCAGCTGTCGCGATCGTCGACGTTGCCGAGGGCTGCGGCGATGCCGCCTTCGGCCATGACGGTGTGGGCTTTGCCGAGGAGCGATTTGCAGACGACTCCGACTTTAGCGCCGGTGGCTGCGGCTTCTATGGCGGCGCGCAGGCCTGCTCCGCCTGCTCCGATTATCAAGACATCGTAGGAGAAGCGCTGGAATTCGGGCATCTAGAGCCTGTTATGAACTTTAGGGCAGACAGCGTTGCACGAGAAAAACCAGCCAGACGAGGCGGAATCCGCAGCGTGTGGCGGGACCACATGCAAGGATGACAACAAAGTCTGGCTGGTTTTTCTCGGCAACCCGAAGGGACGGGGCGAATTTTCCCGATGACCGCGTCCCTCGTCGTTTATGTATGTCGAATACATCGCACTCCTCATTCCTTGTCCTCGAAAAAATTCGCTCCCGTCGCTGTCTGCCCTAAAGTTCATAACAGGCTCATAGGATTCTCCAATCGTGCCAGATGCCCATGGCGCAGAGGCGGACGTAGATATCGGAGAAGCCGACCCAGAAGAGGCTGGCCCATGCCCATTTCTTGTGTGCTGCGTTCAGGAAGCTGACGCCCTTGTAGAGTCTGTGGCGGATGGGGTGTTCGGAGATGGAGTCGAAGGCGCCTCCGATGAGGTGGCGGAAGGCGTGACAGCCGAAGACGTATCCGCCGAGCAGGATGACGTTGATGACCAGTACGAGGCTGCCTACTCCGATGCCGAAGCCGTTGGGGAAGCGGAAGGACACGATGGCGTCGTAGAGGAGGAAAAACCAGACCAGATAGGAGAGGCGCAGGAAGTAGCGATGGAAGTTCTGCATGATGAGCGGGAAACTTCGTTCGCCGAGATAGGTTTTGCGCGGTTCGCCGACGGCGCAGGCTGGAGGATCGGCCCAGAAGGATTTGTAGTATGCGCCGCGGTAGTAGTAGCAGGTGAGGCGGAAGAGGCCGGGTATCCAGAGGATGAGGAATGCGGGTGAGTAGGGCAGGAAGCTCGGGAACCAGTGAGGCTTCGGGCCGAAGATCGCGTGCGAGGAGCTGCCGAAGAGTTCCGGCGAGTAGAACGGCGAAATATACGGGCCGAAAGTGTAGTACTGGTTCTGAAATGCGGCCCACGTGGAGTACACGATGAAGGCGCTGAAGCCGAGGAAGACGGCTGTGGGGGAAAGCCACCAGGCATCGCGGCGCGAGGTTTGGCCGAACTTGCCGTTTTTCCAGACTAAGTCGGGAGCTGACACGAGTCCCTCCACGGCAGAGGGATTCACCAGCTGGCCCTTTCCGCCGCTGGCACCGAATTCTATAGCAGGAACTCCGCGATGAGCTATAGCTGGTTTTGCTTTAAAGGAGGACGGCGCTCAGATCGCTTTATCGAGGGAAGTCGTCAAGCTTTCGATGCTGCGCGACAGCGAAAGAAATGTCTGCGCCCGCGCCTCAAAAGCGGCTCCTTCTTCCGGAGGCAGGCTCTGGATCGCTTTCTCCAATGGCTCGATGGGGGATTCCCGGCTCTCGCTTTCCTGCGGCGCCTTTCCTTCGAGACGGTCCGCCATTCCATCCAGAAGCTGCGCGAGCCATGCGTCGAACTCCTTTTGTGCCGCGCGGATTTTTTCCGGCAACTCAAAGCCAGTGAGGCCGAGACGGTATTTGAGCAGTGCGATGCGCACGATGAAGATCATGCGCAGCTGGGGCTGCCATTGCTTGATTTGACTGCGCAAAGCTAAATCCTGTTGGCGCGTGGAACCAAATTCGAGGAGCACACCATCGCCAAGAGAGCGGACCTTGTCGAAGGTTTTGTTGATGGACTCGCGCAGGGAAGTGCTACGTTCGAGCGCAACCTTTGAATCGCTTGAACGGGGTTCTCTCATAAATTCAGCGAGTGACCGAATAGCAGAAATGAACGCCCGCCTCATTTCCAAAGCAGTGGGAGCCGTCCACATCTGATCGAAGACAATCCACATCATGATGAGGCCGAGAAAAATGCCGGCGACACGATCTCTTGCGATGGAAAGAGATGTCTGGAACTTGAACTCCTGCACGTTGATGAGGCAGAAGGCGACGGCGGCCTGCGATCCGCCATAGGACAGGCGCGGGCCGGATGTTGCGATCCAACCAGCCAGAGCAATCACGGCCATGTAGAGGAGGGTGAATTCCCAGATGGAGTCGAGGGCGGGCAGGATAAAGATTTGGGCGCCCATGCCCAGGATGACACCACCCAGAATTGCGCCGCCGAAGCGCAGAACCTGTTTTTGCCGGGACGCGCCAATCGTGCTCAGACCGGTTAGCAGGCAGGTGGTGATGGCTGTGCTGATGCCCGGCCAATCGACTGCGTTATAGAAGAGGTAGCAGAGGCTTGCGGCGAAGCATCCTCGCAGACCGAACTTGATGTGTTCAATGTTTGAAAATGCGTCTGGCGCGAAAAGTGTCCAGCGTGTGGCTGTGCTGATTTGAGTGGGCGCGTTCGGGTGAAGTGATGGAGAGTTAGCAAAGACCTCGGAGATTTGCGATACGGTTACCTGCATTTCGCGCAGCAGCGGGACGCCGTGCACGATATCGACGTCGCTGTCGAAGGTAATTGGGTTTGGGATTTTCCCTTTCAGAAGGTCGTTGCGGATGCTCGCGACGCTTTCCGCAATCCGCGCAACTTGCTTTCTGTCTTTTTCGTCAGGGATGTGGATTTCGAAATGCGCCAGATTGGCGGCCAGGTCCACGAGCCTTCCGGTGAGCGCTACGATCGCGGCCATTCTCTCGCCATATTGCGGTGAGTAAGAAGCGCGGCTCAAAATGCTGCGCAGTCGAGATGTGCCGAGCATGCTCTGCCGCGTAATGTCCTTTCTCGTCTTCGCATCCAGGAGGCGATCTGTGCTGTAGCTGTTCAGCACCTCCTCCACGCCGCTCAAACGAACTGCGATGGACTCGACCAGATCGTCCCAGGGTTTTAGATGGGCGAAGATCAACTCAAATGCTACGGTGATCAGGCTGGCGGACATGACGCTGAAGATTGCCCAGAGAGTGTCTTCAACCTGGATCCTTGAGGGGACGTGGCGGTCCCACAATGCGATGGTGATGGCGACCAGGTACGCGAAGCGGTTGGCTGCGAAGTAATTCGTGGTGGCACTGAGCGCGTAGAAGAGCAGGAAGAGCGTTCCGATGATCCAGAGCATGCGCAGAAGTGGATCGCCGACGAAAAGAATTGCCCCTAAGAGGATATAGATGCCTGAGAGCGCGAAGGTAATTATGGCGGTTTTAGCAGCAGTTATGGTTGCCTGGGGGCTTTCTCGCGAAATAGTGAAAGCGTAGATCGCGCCGTATGCGCCGAACGGAATTTTGAAGGTCATGGTGACGATCATCACAACCGTTGATGCAATGACCATGCGTGCGACCAGAGCCGTTCTTCCTGGATAGGGCGTGAGTTCTTCCCTGAGGAAATCCCGGAGCCACGCAACCGGCTGCGGTCGTTCTGACAAGGTTTGGGTCACGGTCGCCATGCTCAAGCAGCTATTCTCCCAGATTTGTCATTTCATCATGCTGCAACTTGACGGGATGGGATCGGGTGATACTCTTACGCTGTAAAAAAATGAGGTGAGCCATGAGCAAGCTGCGTCTTCGCATCTTCGACGGCACACGCCAGCCTTTTGCCAGCCCGGCTCAATTTCTTGTTCGCATTGTGGATGGCAACCAGAAGCAGCAAGTGTGGAAGAACTATCCCCAGAATGACCTGACTTTTGAGCTGCCTTTCTTCAATAATTTTGGCGACAACTACAGCGTGCTGGTTTCGTTGGGCGGCTATAAGCAGGCAGGCTTTGTTCCGGTGAAGCTGTCGGACGCATATCTCACCACCCTGGACATCATGCTGATCAGCAACGATCCGTCCTTCAACTTTGCTGATGGGCTTTGGCCGGCGGCCAAAGCTGCTTACCCGTTTCTGGCCGCGGGCGCGGATGACGCAACCGGGGAACAGCGGTATGGCGATCTTATGGAGCAGAAGCCGAAATCGCTCGCTTGTCTGCTGAATCTGGGCGAGGCGATGAGCCAGATCAGCTTGTCGCAAGGCACGCCTCTCGATTACATAAAGCAGTTGCGTTGGGATGGGCAGTATGCGCCGGCGCAGGACCGCTTCTTCGGCTGGTGTGATGTCGCGCTCATTGATCAGGTGAAGGTCGCGGCGGCCGCGGGCAAATTCGCGGTTGAATGCGATCCCGGACTCCTGCATCCCGGCGCAACTTCAAGCTGGAAACAGGTGCAGTTCGGCGAGGCCAATGTTCAGTTGACCTTCCATGAAAACGACAAGATGACCATTGATGGGGTTGACTGCGTCATGATTGAGCCGGATATGGACTACTACAAGGATCCGGCGGCGCATATTTTGCTCGAGGTCTTGCCGAATGCCTTGACGCATACGCTGACAGAACCGGCGGAGGTGTATGTTCTGCGCTGGATCGCCGGGCAAACGGCTGGAATTCCGGAATTTGATCCGCTCTATACGATCCGGTGATGGGGAGTGAAAAGGTTCGCCGGGGCTGGGGCTGGATGCAGCGCAACTTTTGCGGCAACTAAAGGGTTCACTTTAGCATCATGTCTGTGCATCATGGCCTACAATTGCTCGCCGTGAGCCCACAGACAATTCCAGCATGCAGGAGTAAGCCTCAATGAACGCCGTTGGGGAAAGTGAATATGCTCATCGTGAGAATGCAGATGGCACATTCGATTCCATCTGCCTGCGCTGTTTTCAGACCATTGTTTCGGCGAACAGTGAAATGGAGCTTGTGGAAAGCGAGAGAAAGCACTCTTGTACGAGAGCTGTGGCCTACACAAGTGGCAATATAGAAGGGTGCCCGAGCGTGGGCTGAGGTTTAATTCGATTGTAAGTTGTTGATTTGTATGGCGCGCCCAGAAGGATTCGAACCTCCGACCTATTGATTCGTAGTCAATCGCTCTATCCAACTGAGCTATGGGCGCGCAAAGGCAGGTGACTGCGAACTCTTTTAAAGATATCAAGTTCTGGGCGGTTTCGCAAACCCGTTCGGGGTTTATGATGGCTCAGTTTGGATCGGTTTCAATGTCTGGCGCGGCGGCGCGTGGTGTTCTAAGCTGGCGTCAGAGGAGAGCCCTGTTTATATGCCGAATGATGAGCAGGAAATCCGCGATTTGGTGGCGCGATGGAATGATGCCTCGATGGCCGGCGATGTGGAGACTGTCCTTAGCCTGATAGCTGATGATGCGGTTTTTCAGGTTGCAGGCCGGGAGCCTTTTGGGAAAGTGGCGTTCACCGAGGGGCTGCGTCGTGGACTGGAGCAGGTGCGGTTGGATGTGCGCTATGAGATCGAAGAGCTGCAGGTGGTTGGGGACTTTGCGTATCTGCGGAATCATTTGTGGGTGACGATGACTCCGCGCGGCGGTGGCGTGCCGATGAAGCGTACCGGTTATACACTTACGATTCTGCGGAAATTGCCTGACGGAGGATGGGTGCTGTCACGGGATGCGAATATGCTGACGCACTCTGACTGACTATTTCGCAGGCGCAGGGGCGGCGGCTTCTGCAACAGGCTGAGGCGGAATCAGAGGGAGCTCTTCCGCGATGTTGATTCCGGCGCGGCGCAGGAACTGGGCGACGGTTGCTTTGTTGAGACGGGTGGCGTCGTATTCGACGCGGACCGTTTGCGCTGCTTCTTTCAAGTGGACGGACCTGATGCCATAGACTTCGCTCATATTGTTGAGTGCCAGCATGGCTGCTTCTGTCGGATGCTGTTCGTAGCGGAAGAGGACTTCTACGGTAGTCATGGGGAAATGATAGCAGGCGGCGGTTTGCCGGACAGCCCGTAGGGGAAGTGTCGTGGTTCCCATCCTTTCCGTGCTACCGCCATAAGAAAGCAGGTCCTTCGACTACGCGCCTTTGGCGCTCCGCTCAGGATGACATCTTAGAAGTTCAGAGATTTCTTAAATAGTTCATGATTTCGGGATTGGTCCAGTCCTGCGGGCCGATGAACTTGCGGCGGATTTTGCCTTGGCCGTCGATGATGTAGGTCTCGGGCGGCCGAGTCGTGCCGAAGGCGAGGTTGCTTTGCTGGGATTCGTCGTGGATTGTGAGGAAGTCGACGTGGTTGTCGGTGAGGAATTGATGATAGGAGTCGATGTTGTCGTTGAAGTCGACGCCGAGAACGACGATTTGCGGCATTTGTCTTTGGAGGTCGGTGAGCGAGGGTAGCTCTTCAAGACAGGGAGCGCACCATGATGCCCAGAAATTGAGTACGACCACTTTGCCGCGGTAATCGGAAAGGCGGATGTTTTTGGAGCCGTCGACAATGGTGAAGTTTGGGGCTGGCGTGGCTAACTGGGCGGGATGTGAGCCTCGGTCGCAGCCGGCAGAGAGAATCAGGATGGATGACAAAAGTGCTGAGAAGTATCGAAGGCCGCGCACATTTCTATAATACGGTCTGGATCTGCCTGGAGTTGACTTGGACCTGTCGGTGATTGTTCCGGCGCGAAATGAAGAGGATTGCCTGGGCGCTTGCCTTGAGTCGCTGGTTTCTCAGTCGGATGAGGGCTGGAGGCTGGGGCGCGACTGGGAGCTGATCGTTGTGGATGATGGGTCGACTGATCGGACGCTGGAGGTAGCCAAAAGTTTTGCGGCGGTGACGGTCATCAGTCCGCCTCCTCTGCCGAAGGGTTGGACGGGCAAGGCCAACGCTGCGTGGACTGCGGCGAAGCAGGCGCAGGGAGAATGGCTGCTGTTTACCGATGCGGACACGGCGCATGAGCCGGGCGATTTGCGGCGCGCTCTGCATGAGGCTGAAAAGCATGAGGTGGCAATGCTGTCGTACTCGCCGCGCCAGATTGTGACAGGCTTCTGGCAGCGGGCGCTGATGCCGCTGGTTTTCAGCGAACTGGCGCTGGCGTATCCGCCGGCGAAGGTGTCTGATCCTGAATCGCGCTTGGCGGCAGCGAATGGGCAGTTTTTGCTGGTACGAAGGGATGCATATGTCCAGATCGGTGGCCATGAGGCGGTGGCCGATTCGATGCTGGAGGATGTGGATCTGGCGTATCTGGTGAAGCGGCGCAAGCTAGGGCTGCGCTTCCGGTATGGTCCGGATGCGCTGAGTGTGCGGATGTACCGCAGCTTTGGGCAGATGCGCGAGGGATGGACGAAAAACCTGGCGCTGCTCTTCGCGAATACACTGACTACGGCTGCGTGGAAGCTGCTGGATATTGCGCTGCTCGCAGGGCTCCCGGTGCTTGCGTGGTATTTTCCTGGGCCGTTGAGCGTGAGCACGCCGTGGATTACGGCACGGCTGGTGATTTCGCTGATCTGGCTGCGCACGCTGTGGCGTTTTTATCGCCGAGTCGCGAAGTCGAATTTTCCGCTTGGGGATTGCCTGCTGAGCGTGTTTGGACTGCCGTTGTTTGTGTGGCTGCTATGGAAGAGCTGGTTCGACCATACGGTAACGAAACGCGTAGTCTGGAAGGGGCGTGAATATGCGGGTGGAAGCCGATGAAGCCTGAATGGCTACGTCGGCATCCATTAGTTGAGTAGTCCGGTGATGAGTGCTGCAATTAGAGAAGAAAAGCAGATCCTTCGCTGCGCTCAGGATGACAGAGTACAGAGTATTGGGGAAGATGATTTTACTAACGAGAAAAGCTGAGTTTTCCGCGTCGCATTATTACTGGAACGAGGGGTGGTCTGCGGAAGTAAATGAGCGCGTGTTTGGCAAGTGCGCGAACAAGAACGGCCATGGGCACAATTACACGCTGGAAGTGACGGTGGCTGGCGAGGTGGACGCCACGTCCGGCTTTGTGGTGGATCTGAAACAGCTGAAAGATGTGATGGAGCGCGAGGTTGTCGGAGTCTACGACCATCGGCACCTGAACAAAGAGGTGCCGGAATTTGCCAAGGCGATTCCAACGACCGAGAACATTGCAATCGCGGTCTGGAAGCGGCTTGAGGGGAAGATTCCGGGAGCGAAGCTGCATCGTGTGCGGGTGTATGAACTGGCTGATCTCTTTGCCGATTACTACGGTGAGCCATGAGAGCGTATTTGTCACGGCGGTATCGGCTCAGTGCTTCACATCGGCTGAACACGGCTGCTTTTACTGATGAGCAGAACCGCGCTGTCTATGGGAAGTGCAACAATCCTCACGGGCACGGACACAACTATGTGGTTGAGGTGACGGTGGGCGGACCGGTGAATGCGGAGACGGGCATGGTTTGCGATCTGGTTGAGCTGGATACGTGCGTACGAAAAGAAGTGGTGGAACGCTTCGATCATACGAATCTGAACCTGGATCCGCTCTTTCAGGATCGAGTGCCGACCACCGAGAATCTATGTATGGAGGCGTATCGGCTTCTGGCGGCAGCTTTTGACAAGGCAGAACTGGTGCGCGTGCGCGTGGAAGAGACGAGCAATAACTCCTTCGAATACCCGGTAGATGCGCTATTTGCAAAGCGCTAAACGGTGAGTGGACAGAAAGAGAAAGACGATGGCGAGACCGGCAATTGTGCGCAAGGCTATGACAACGGGCCTGGAAAATATTTCGACACAGGACATGTATCGCGAGATTATTCGCCGCTTTGACGATGACCCGACGCGGGATGGGCTAGAGCAGACTCCTGAGCGCGTGGAGAAAGCGCTGACATATCTGACAAAGGGTTATCGCGAGAATCCGACGGAGATTCTGCGTGATGCACTGTTCGATGTGGATTACGACGAGATGGTGATCGTAAAGGACATCGAGATGTTCTCGCTGTGCGAGCACCATATGCTGCC
>DATGAD010000245.1:0-5267 GCA_035313725.1 Alloacidobacterium sp.
CGGCGCATAGGCCCACCACATCGTATCCGGAGCATTGCCCGCCCCGAAAAGCCCGCCCCCGCCGATAAAGCTGTAATAAAGAAGCAGGCCGCCAAAAAAGGTCATCCAGAAGCTGAATGCATTCAGCCGCGGAAACGCCATGTCACGCGCTCCGATCATCAGCGGAATCAGGTAATTCGCAAATCCGAAGATGTAGGTCATGCCCACCAGGAACACCATCGTGGTTCCATGCATGGTGAAGAGGCGGTTGAAGACCTGCGGTGAAATGAAGTGCATGTTCGGCTGAATCAGCTGGATGCGGATGGCTATGGCCTCTGCTCCGCCGACGAGGAGAAAGAAGATGGCGTAGAGCATGTAGAGAATGCCGAGCTTTTTGTGATCGACCGTGGTCACCCAGCTGTTAAGCCACGCAAGGATATCGGCCTGTGACCAGCGCCGGGGAGCCGCCTCCACTGAGCCGGGAATCGGATAGGTTGAATCTGCCATAATCCGTTGCGCTCCTACTTAAGAGTCGCCAGGTACGCCGTCACCTGATCGAGCTGCTGGTCGTTTAACTGCATCGCGGGCATCAGTGCCCCTTCTTTAAAAGTGTCAGGATGCCTGATCCACTCGCGCAGGTTCTCCTTGGTGTTGTCCATCGCTCCGGATGCCAGAGTGTCGCGGCTCATCAGGTGAGTCAAATCCGGTCCGAAGCGTCCCGTTGCCGCCGTTCCCTGAATCGTGTGGCAGTTCATGCACGACTGCGTCTCGAAAACATGCCGTCCAGCGGCTACGCTTTCATCGGACACCGCGGGCTGCTGCTGGTTCTTCACCCACGCGGCGAACTGCTCCGGAGTATCGACATACACCCGCAGCAGCATCTTGGCATGCTGCACACCGCAGAACTGCGCGCACTGTCCCACGTACATGCCTGTATGCAGCGGGTCAATCCACATTCCGTTCACATTGTTCGGAAGCAGATCGGTTTTACCCGCCAGCTGCGGCACCCAGAAGCTGTGAATCACATCAGCGGAGAGCAGTTTGAGATAGGTCGGTGTGGGCGCTTCCGTATTGCTCAATGGCACGTGAAGCTCATTGACCGCATGAATACCGAGCTTGGGATAGTTGAACTCCCACCAGAACTGGTGACCGACCACCGTTACATCCAAAGCCGTCTTTGGCGGCGGAGCATCCTGAATGGCAAAAATCATGCGCGCCGTTGTCAGGAAGAGAACGACAACAATCAGCACGGGAATTACGGTCCATGCCAGCTCTACCTGATTCGATCCATAGATCTGTGCGGGCTCCGTAATGTCGTCGGGACCGCGCTGCCGGTAGCGAAAGATGACGAACGCAAGCAATCCGGCAACCACCACGAAAATCGCGCCGGTGATGGTAAGCACAAACAAGGATAGATCGTAGATCTCATGCGCCGGGGTGGATGTTGGAGCAAAGATGCTGGGCGTCGATTGCGGGCCGTCCGCGAAGGCTGTCTGAAAGGAGAGAAACGCAAACAGCACGTACCAGCTCTTTGCAGAAAACGAAACGCACCTCAGGCATTTTGCGAGCATCGATTCCAGACTTCCTTCACCGCGCCACGACGGGAGTTAGGCAAACAGAGCGAAAGACTAAGCTGAACCTTACGGATGCACCAGAAAGCGAGATTCTAGCACAGGACGCATACTTCTACTGCAAATGCGCACAACCGAACTAAAACTGGGCCGCTACAAGCAATTTACAACAGCAAGTGACTCGACGGCTCCATGTTAGCAGCCGAAAGCGATTTTCATCGACAGCCTAGCAGCAGCACAAGTAAGACTCCGGGAGTTGCCCTCTGGATTCATGCATTATTTGCGGGCATGAGCCGGCGCGCTATTTGCACAATAGCCACGAGATCAAGCCCATCCGCGTAGCTTTTCAGAATTGCA
The DNA here is from genome assembly GCA_035313725.1 of Alloacidobacterium sp. GTDB lineage: Bacteria > Acidobacteriota > Terriglobia > Terriglobales > Acidobacteriaceae > Alloacidobacterium. The sequence continues at coordinate 1,908 of DATGAD010000245.1, forward strand.
CTCCTCAGCAGTGGCATTTTCATCGCACGAAACCCCCGCTGAGGATTCGCATAGAACGATACCGCGGCACGCTCAGCAATGTGAAGATTTTTTCGCAAATTTTCGGTTAGGCGAATAAACGTCTCTTTCGCAGTTGCTTTTTTCTCCAGATCAGCGAGCACAGCGCCGGCGGCGGCCTGTCCGCTTACCACCGCGCCATAAATTCCTTCGCCGGTCAACAGATCGACAAATCCGCCAGCATCTCCCACCAGAAAAACTCGCTCGCTCTCCACGCGATGCTGCGCCGCCCCAAACCCGGCATGTTGCCCGATAAATTTCTCTGCCTGCGCGCCCTCTCCAAAACGCTGCGCAATGTAGGCCGACAAACGACTGCGGTTGAGCCTTTCATCCTTATCAAAGCTGAACAGCCCGATATTCACATGGTCCCGCTTCGGAAAGACCCATCCGTACCCAGCCATCACCGGTGCGAAGTCGAAGACCAGGTCCTCATTCTGCGCATCACGCGGCAAGTTCGCCTCAATCGCAAACGCAGTCCGGAACCAGTCACCATCGCTGGTCATCCGGCGCACCTGGCTGTTGACCCCATCCGCGCCGATCAGGAACCGTCCGCGCACGGGTTCATCCTCAGTCGTTACGGCAACTCCGTCCGCGTTCTGGTCGATTCCCGAAATCCCGCGAGCACGCCGAAAGACCGCCCCAGCCTCGATCGTCTTCGAGAGACAAAAGGCATCCAGCTCCGACCGCTCGGTCATGACACAGATTGAATTTCGTTTGCGAACCGGGATGCGGGACGAATCCCGCTCTTCAAGCACCATGCGGTCGACGTTCTGCCGTACCACCGGTGCGATGGAATACCGCAGCGCGCGCACCGTCTTCATCGTCAGCCCGCCGGCGCACGCCTTTATCCGCGGAAACTCCGCCTTATCCAGTAGCAGGACCTCTTTGCCGGCAGTGGCCAGGTCGTACGCGCACGCGCAGCCCGCAGGGCCAGCCCCAACCACAATCGCATCCCAGACTTTCATCTGGATACAGCTTAGAGCATGATCGGGGTCCCCGGAACGCGCGATGTTCGCGTTCCGGGGTGATTGATCGGGGTCCCCGAACGCGCGAAGTTCGCGTTCTGGGGTGATTATTCGATTGCCGTCATCGGAACGCGGATCGACGCGCGGTAGCGGTCCGAGCGATAGCGCGAGCACGCCGCTTCCACCGGCGTCTCCTGCGTCGTCATAATCACCCGGGTAATGGAGAGCACGCTGGACTTCCGCGGAATCGTCAGCAGTTCTGACTCCTCTTTTGTCGCCAGAAGCGCTTCGATAATCTCGTCCGCATAGCCCACACGCACGCCATAGCGCTCGCGCAAAGTCTGATAGAGAGAGTGCCGGGCAAAATCAATGCGGTCGAGGCCGGGAAACTGTTTCAGTGGAATGTGGGAGTCCTCAATCGCCATCGGAATCCCGTCTGCCAGCCGAAGTCGGCGCAGGTGCACGACCTTATCATTAGGATCGAGCTTAAGCCGCTGCATCAGGTCTTCATCGGGTACCCGCACCGCCTGCTCCAGCAGCTTCGAACTCGGCTTCATGCCGCGCTGCCGCATCTCTTCGGTAAAGCCCTGCAGGTGCATGATGTTTTTTTCAAGCTTGGGCCGGGTCACGAACGTCCCGCGCCCCTTTTCGCTGAAGGCATACCCGCTGGTCTTGAGGCCATGCAACGCCTGCCGCGCCGTCATGCGGCTCACCTGGTAGTAGCGTGACAGCTCTTCTTCCGAAGCCAGTGGATCGCCTTCGGAAAGCTCCCCGGACTGGATCTTCTCCATCAGGGCCCGCTGAATCTGGAAATAAAGGGGGATAAATCCGTTTTTATCCAATGGATGAAACACTGACTCGCTACTCGTACGGCTCTTTGGCACCTTCACTCCTCAGATCGCGCTTATCTCAACAGCAGCATCATAAGAATTTCTAATACACATGATTGCCGCGTGCCTCTTCCGTCCAATACAGTACGCGCAATCGTTTAATATGCTGCCAAAACCCAACAGCTATATATGACATCATCCGCGATATTCCCGGCCAGCCTTAAAAACAAGCTCATCGTCTCCTGCCAGGCACTCCCCGGTGATCCACTCGACCACACCGACACCCTGCGCCGCATCGCCATCTCCGTCCTGCGCGGCGGGGCCGGCGGCCTGCGCGCAAACGGAGCGGAATGTATCGCCGCCTTCCGCCAGGAAACCGATCTGCCCATCATCGGCATCCTCAAGCGCTTCCAGAACGGCAAGCCCGACATTACGCCCGACTTCGCTTCGGCAAAGACGGTATCCGACGCCGGGGCTGACATCATCGGCATGGACTGCAGCGCCGGCCGCTTCCCGTCATCCGAACCGTGGCCCCAGCTGCTCTCACGCATCCGGCAGGAACTCAACAAGCCCGTTCTCGCCGACATCGCCACCCTCGACGAAGCCCTCGCCGCCGAGCAGTCCGGAGCCGATGCCGTCGCAACCACCATGTTCGGATACACTCGGGAAACCACCGGGCAGCGCTCGATCAGCTGGACGTTGGTGGAGCGACTGGTCAATTCCGTGCATCTCCCCGTCATCGTTGAAGGTCACGTCCGCCAGCCGGACGAGGTCCGCCGCGCCTTCGATCTCGGCGTCTTCGCCGTAGTCGTGGGCGCCGCCATTACGCAGCCGGAAGCGATTACCGCCAGGTTTATCGCCAGCATCCAGCACTGATCCGCTAAACCAAACTCTCGCTGGCATCCAGTCCAGTTGTCTATACAGTATGAGAAATCTGACTGCCAGTCCATTCCAAAAATACGGTTGGCTTCAGAAAATGCGGAACGCGCGACCGTCTGCCACCCCAAGTCAGAGCACCTGGCGATATGAAGAAAAGAGCCGGAACCCGCCAATTCGCGATTATGATAGGCCGCATCCCTTCCGAGCGAGGTCTCGAGTGAGCACTCAGCCCCTGACCGAACCACTACAGCAGGAGTCGCTAACGCCGCGCTGGGGTCTTGCTTCTCGCATCGCTTTTCGCTTCTGTTTCGTGTACTTCAGCCTCTTCTGTCTCACCACGCAAATCTTCGGCGGTCTGTTTCCCATCCCCAAAGTCGATATTCCAGATCCGGCCTCGCTATGGCCGGTGCGCCCGATCGTCTTCTGGACCGCCGCTCATATTTTTCGCTGCCCGCTTCCGCTGGTTTACGCAGGCAGCGGAAGCGGCGACAAGACTTTCGATTGGGTTTTGGTTTTTTGCCTGCTCGTCTTTGCAGTGATCGCAACAGGCGTCTGGTCTGTTCTCGACCGCAGGCGCGAAAGCTATGCCGCGCTGCACAAATGGTTTCGTCTCTTCATTCGCTTTGCGC
>DATGAD010000246.1:0-10593 GCA_035313725.1 Alloacidobacterium sp.
GCAGAATGATTCTGCCTTAGTATGAGGCTTCAAGGAGCCCCGACGAGTGTTCTCCTCGATCCAAGAGTTGTCCGAGAAGCTAGAGGCCGCCAAGTACGTCACCGATCCCGTGACGCTGAAGGTGATCTATCTAGCGGCGCAGATGCAAAAGCCGGTCCTCGCGGAAGGACCGCCCGGCTCTGGGAAAACAGAGCTCGCCAAAGTAGTTGCTCTCGCAGCAGACACCACTATCGAACGTCTTCAGTGCTACGAGGGTATCAATGAAGATAAGGCAATTGGCAAGTTCGATGAATCGCTGCAGCGTCTCTACCTGAATACACAGGGCGCCGCTTCAGGTACGGAATGGGCGTCCCTGCGCCGCGACCTCCATACGCTTGAGTTCTTCCAGGAAGGACCACTGCTGCGGGCGCTTCTTTGCGAGAAACCGTGTGTCCTGCTGATCGACGAGATCGACAAAGTGGGCGAGGAATTCGAGGCGGAGCTCCTTGAAATCCTGAGTGACTGGCAAATCTCCATCCCCAAGATCGGCACGATCAAAGCGAGGAGCCGGCCTTTTGTTGTGCTGACCTCGAACGAGGTTCGCAGAATTGGCGATCCACTGCGGCGCCGCAGCCTGTACCTTCGGTTCGAGCATCCCTCGATCGAGCGGGAGACCCGAATCTTGGAAAAACGGACGGCCGGAACCCACATAGATTTGCATGGACAGCTCGCCGGGCTCGCTCACGCGCTTCGGGGCTACACGCTCGAGAAGCCGCCCTCGATCGCAGAGATGCTGGATCTGGCAGAAGCACTGAAAATCCTGGGTGTTCACGAAATTAGCGCCGATTTGCGAGACGTGTTGTTACCCCTCATTGCGAAGACACAGAATGATCGCAAGCGGCTGTTGCTGAGGGATGGGTTCGAGAGCCTCGTCTACGACACACAGCATTACAGCAAAGATTTCGACGAGGCAGAGCGTGGACAAGGGGAACAGGTATGCGCAGAGCGACGGCGTTTCTAGGCATTGTCACATTGAGCCCAGCGTTTGCGGGCGAGCCGCTCAGTGTACGCGAATACGAGGAGCGGTGCGCGAGCTATTACGCACGCCAGTATGGAGTTTCGCCAGCCCTCGTTCGAGCGATCATTCAAGTCGAATCCGCGTGGCAACCAGGAGTTGTGTCCTCGAAGGGCGCGATGGGCTTGATGCAACTGATGCCTGCGACTGCGGAGCACTTTGGTGTGACCCATCCGTTCTATATTCACGAAAACGTTCGCGGCGGGGTCGCCTACCTGGCAGAGCTTCAGGAGTTGTTCCATGGCGACCTTCGTCTGGTCATAGCTGCCTATGCTGCCGGCGAGCGGCCGGTCCTCGCGCGGGGGCTCGATTATTCGTCGGAAGAGGTTTACACCTACGTTCAACGGATCGGACAACAGTATCGCGCCGAATTGAGGCGCACAGGAGGGAAATAGTATGCGCCATCTAACGGCCTGCATCTGCATGTTGATCTTGCTGGGAAGCGCTTCGGGACAAACGAAGCAGAGTCCGACGAGGCCAACACCAGCGGTAGTCATCGCGCCCGTAGGCAGCGGGGCAAAGCTTGATCCGGTAACCCTAACGCGCGCCAGCCTTGATGAGAAGGTGATCACGCTTCGGCTGAGTCCGCGAGTAGCTACCTCGATTCGGATGCCAGAGCCCGTTAATTCGGTTGTCATTGGGGATCCAGAACGCTTCCAGGCTGAGCATTCGGAACATGAGCCGGAACTCGTGACCGTAAAGCCAGTTTCCGCCGCACCGGCGCAGACGAACCTGTTGATCACGACGACTCTGGGGCACCAACTGAATCTCTTGCTGATCAGCTCCGGTCAGCAGAGCGGCGGAACGCAGACGGTAGATGTGTTGTTGAAGTACGGCAAGCCCACGGGAGGAAGCTTCCTCGTCGAGGAGAGTCCTCTTTCTGCATCACTGGTCGCTGAAACGCAGAAGCTTGATGTCTCAGGCAAGCCGCCCGAGTTGGCGTCGATTGGTCCACAGGTGACGTCACTAGCAGGGCTGATAAAGGCAGCGTCTGTCGATACTTCGAGCGCTGTCGACGAGAAATCAGGCGCGGTATTGGACAAATTACTCGACCGCCAGAAACGGGCGTCGCTTCCGGTCTTGTATGCGCAGCATCCAGGCGAGATCGATGCCGGACCGCGAATCAAAGCGGGCGTCAGCGAGGTGCTCGACCAGGGACAGGATGTCGTTGTTCTGTTTTCCGTAGTGAACCCGGCGAACCATGCGATCGAAATTCTGCCGCCACAAGTTCAGCTTGGAGGCAAGGTCAAGAAAAAGTGGACAACGGCGGAGCAGTTGCGCGTAATCGATTTCCGATTGAGCACGAGGCGTTTGGGCGCCGGACAGCGGGCGGATGGAGTTGTGGTTTTTGAAAGGCCAAGTTTCAAGGAATCGAACGAGACGCTCTTCTTGCAAGTCGCCGATTCGGGCGCGGTTGATCTTCCGGCGCTCGCGCCCATCGGTTTCGGAATCAGCAGTTTTCGAGGAGGTTCAGCGCATGAAGTCCGATGATACAACCAGGCGAATCGAACCGGCAGAGGACCGCGACGATAATATCCACGTCGAGCACGAGGTTGAAACTGAGGCGGCAGAGGTGCATGAGCCAAGGCCAACCGGATGGGCGGCGCGGCTTCGTCAAATCATGCAGCGGTCTACGCAGGGGGAGGCCAAGACTAACGTCAAACGGCAACAGCTCAAAGAAGACCGAACGAGAAGCTTTCTATTGCTGGCCGGGCTGACGGTCGTGCTTTCACTCGCGTTCTTTGCAATGTTCTCGACACCGAACAGCCGAAAGGACATCGGCAGGGCGGACCATCCCAATCTCGGCCGCGGGCGAGGCGCAGAGAACCCGGATACAAGCCACTCGGTGACGCCTCTACTGAGCGCCGACACTCGGCGCCCGGACGACAACGCCGGTAGCCTGAGTCCGGAGGACATCCGCAATACGGCGAAGCAGCGCATGTTAGCGCAGGCAAGTCCTTCTTTTGGAACTCTTCCGGAGCCGCCGCCCGAGGTTCCCCGTCCGGAGCCGAAAGATTACGCTTTGAACAGGATTCAGTTTCCTTCGGACACTCCAGAACAGACAACACCTCCACCAGTTCCGAATACCGAGAAGCTCACAAAGGCGTCGCTGGTGTTCGTCAGCGCGACGTCGGGGACGCGCGGATCTGCTCCCGCGGTGAACAATTTCCAACCAGCAGTGCTTGAACGGAACTCGGAGTTTATGGCACTTCCGGCTGGGACTCGGCTTGTCGCTCGGTTGCAGACGCCAGTGAGTTCCGCGGTCAAGACACCCGTCGTTGCCGCCATCGAATACAACTATGAGCGCGACGGCGAGACTGTGATTCCGGCGGGATCAAAGGCATTTGGAGAGCTTAGCCAGGTTAACGAGCAAGGCTACGTCGGAATCCAGTTCCATTCGATCCAGTTGCCAGATGAAACCACGCAGAAAATTGAGGGGCACGCGGTCGGATTGCAGTATCAGCCGCTCCGGGGCGAGGTTACCGGCCGTAATACGGGCAAGAAATTCCTGGTTCGAAGCCTGACTGGCGTGGGCACAATTCTGGCCGCAACAGTCGGGGTTCAAACCGGAACCGGGGTCACTGACGCGTTCTCGAATAACGTTCTGCTGCGGGGGCAGGTCGCAAACAATGTGGCGAACGCGGGACAACAGCAACTGAACGAACTAGCCTATCGCCAGAACATCGTCGTGACGGTACCAGGCAACACACGCTTCTTTATCGTACTGGCGAAGCCCGCCAGCAGCGGGAGCGCTGGCGCGTCGCCAGGCGGTCAGGTTCCCTCCACCAATCCGAGCTACGCTAACGCCTCTACCCCGAGTGCGCAGGAACTGCGGGAGCTGCTGGAACTGAAGCAGGAGTTAACGCAGATGTATCAGCAGCAACAGAAGACCCAAATTGCGCAGACCCCACCTGACCAGCAGTAGGTTCGCATTGGAGGCGGAACGGCTGCACCGGCTCATTTGGCGGATCCTCCGGATCGGGTTAAAGTAGTGCTGAGGAGAGCTGTATGTCTTCTTGGCCTGCGCTGTTCGCTGCTGCGGTTGCGATGTGGCTCATCCTGAAGGGGCCGGTAGTGAAGAAACCATCCTGGGTTCAAAAAACCTGCCGCCTCGCGATGGCGTTTTTCCTCTACTCCGGCTTCTTGTACCTCTTGAAGTGGAATCCATTCTGGAGGTGGATGTCGTCCGTGGACTTCGAGAACCGAAACAAGGCGGAAGGTTTTCTGATCCTGATATCGACGCTCGTTTGGATCATTGCGACACTGCGAATCCTCCTTCTGGGCTCCCGATTCCCCGCTCTTGATGCTGGTTCAGGTGAACTTGAGAATCGCGCCCCGCGACAGGAAAAGCTTTGGCCTTTCATCAAGAACGTTGCTATCTTCCACTATTTCTTCACCCGCAGGTAATTGAGGGTCTTCCAGGTTAGGTAAACCAAAGGAGGCTCGCCGCCCGGCGGTATTCTCTCGCCCTTTTACGATTCTTTCCTTTGGTATCCAGCATAGTTGCCCCAGGCAGGATTCGTTTGCGCGAATCTTCGAATCGGGCTATTTTTCCTTCATCCCCAAGCGGGGAAGAAAGGAGCAAATAATCCCGATGACGCAAAATTCTCGGTGGCGGAAGTCCAGTGTCGCGATCGCACTGGCGGCGTCCGTCCTGGTGGTTCAAGCGGGTCTGATGGCCCAGAATCTGGGAACGGCCCCTCAGGTCAACGTGGCCGTCCAGGGTCAACAAGGTACGCAACCCGAAGGTACCTTCCTGAACCTGATCAATTGGATCGGCAATGTAATCGCGCCCGTCGGCGCCGGTGGGGCTGCGCTCATGGCGATCGGTTCGTTCGCCATGGGCCGCGGATTCGGCAAATGGGTGTTCACGGCAATCGGACTCCTGATGGTCTCAGGCCTGACCCGACTGCTCGAATACTGGATTGCCCAAGGCACCGCCGGAGTCACTTAACCCTACGCTCAGGCAGGCGCGGCTGAGGAGACCCGGCGGCGTCTGCCTATTTCTTTTTGAAAGGTAACGACTATGGCCCCTCCACAACTGATTACGGATTTCATGAGATTGATGCTGCTGCTTGCGCCCTCGGCCGCCATCATCTGCCTGGTGCTAGCGGGTCTCGGCCTGCGGCAGGGCTCCGTCCCTGACGCCTTGGTTGGGGGGAACTTTGCGAAGTGGATGTTTTGGGCGATCGTGTTTCTCACTCTGCCACAGCTCATCAGTTGGTTCCCTTCGTTCGGAGTACCTGCGTCTTTGCCCAGTGGAGGCATCGGTACCGGCTGGATGGCGAACCTCCAAAGTGGCCTCGCCAACTTTGTGCAGAATTTCTTGCTGACCAGGCTCGCGACCTCCTTCGCGGCATTCTTCGTCCTGCGAGCCATACTCGACACCGTTCAGGGCGGGCATCCGCTTCCTTCGATTCTCGGCGCAATGTTCCTGCTCGCGATTCAAACAACGCTAAACCTGATTAACCGATACAACAGTGGCGCGTCAACCGCCACCGCGGATGTGCTCGATAGCTTATGGAATTATCTCGCAGGGACGCTCTGCCCCATCGCCGCTGGGCTAGCCGTGATCGGAGCGATCTGGAACTTCGTGTCACACAGGCCGGTACTGCCAATGGTCGGCGCAACTCTGGGACTGCTGACAGTCTCGTCCATCTGGAAGCTGATCACGACAATGATGTAACAGGCAAGAAATATGTCTTTCTACAACGGACTCCTGAACCTGACCAACTGGGCCGGCAACGTGATCATGCCGACGCTGGGAGCGCTTTTCATCGCGTTCGCGGTAATCCAGTTCGCACGAGGTTATCACCATCTGTACTCGGCTTGGGCCTACGGAGGTCTAATGTGCCTGATGGTCTCCGGCCTCTTACGCATGTTCGAGAAGTTTACGGGTCAGCTCGGATGGAATAACCCGGATCTCTACTGGAACTCGCTATTGAACCTCGTGGATTGGTTCGCGAATGTCATTCTGCCCGTCTACGCCGGAATGCACGTGGCCGTGGGGGCATTAAAGTTTGGAGGGCTGTTCGAGCAGCAGGTCCACCACCAGTTCAGCCACACGCGGCACTTCCTGGGAGCCATCCTGTGTCTCATGGTCTCGGGCCTGCTCCGGCTCGGCGAATTCTTCGTGACAAGAGGTACGGCAGGCGTTAGGTGAAAGGTATTACCTCGATGCGAGTTGTCGAAACAACAAGGGGGAAGGATTTATGGCAGTTACGGTGACACCAGTCCCAAGAAATCTCGCGACGAAAGTGACTTTTCTGTACATGGAGTTCGAGGATTTGTTCGTGATCCTCGGCCTGGCAGTCGTGATGAACATGTTCGGCCGATTCTTGCAGCGGGAGATGTTCGGTATCCCCATGAATATCTTCCTGCAATACGTGGTTCCGGTACTGAGCATTCCGGCGCTCATCCTATTCAAGTATGGGAAACCGCGCGGATACCTGCAGGACTGGCTGATGTTTCATATGAAGCCGCATGTGTATTGCGCCCTGGAACCGGACTCAGAACAACGGGTGGAATACCTGACGGCGGAGGAGTCCTAAATGCCTGTGACCCTTCGCCAATGGGAAGATTCTCTGCGCCAGCCGGCGCTTTGCGAACTCCTGCCGGTGCGAGACTATCTGGACGGCTGCATCATCCGCACAAACGGTTGCTTCGTAGCCGGCTATGAAGCAAGTGGACTGAACACATTCTTTCATGCGGATGAGACGCGTAATCGAACCAAAGAAGTGCTGGAGGCGCTGGTTCGCTCTTTGCCCGAAAGATCAATGCGGATGCAAGTTCGGTATGAAGTGACGGACGGCCATGGCGACCTGACCGAGCGTTACGTCAAAGAACAGCGAGTCGAGAACGCCGTTCTTCAGGCGCTCGATCGGGAGCGCCTCCGATTGTGGAACCTGCGCGAGCAGGAGGGACACTACCTGCAGCGACGATTTCACGTGTACTTCATCTGGAACCCTGACGTCCACCACGACAGCTCGGATTTTGAGTGGCGAAAGACACGCAAGAAAGCGAACAAGTGGAGCCTCTCGGCGAACAAATGCATCCAGCGAACGCTGCGCGAACATGAGGACTTCTTATCGGAGTTTGAGAGCTTGATGGCAGGCGCACAAGCCACGCTCGAGGCTACGGGAATGCAACCGCGACGCATGACCGATCAGGAGATGTTCCTCGAAATCAAGCGAGCACTGAATCCGCTCGCCAAGGATACGCGGCCCTATAAGCAGGGCCTGGCCTACGAGAGCGCGCGGACGCAAATCGCGAATGTCAACATCGAGGACGAACAGGACGACCACTTGAAGGTCGGCGGTCTTCTGTACTCCTGGGTCAGCGTCAAGGAAATGCCGGATGCAACATTTCCCGGCATCACGCGCGAGCTGGTCGCGCAGGAGTTTCCGCTCGTGATCAGCGCGGAGATCGCGATTCCGGATCAAAGCAAGATCATGCGGTCATACAAGCGACGTCTTCTCCGTATGCAGGCGGCACAGAGAGACATCCATGGTGGTTTCAAGATCAATGTCGAGGCACAGATCGCCCAGGAACAACTGATCCAGACTCTGCAGGATGTCGTGTCCAGTTCGTTGAAGGTGTGTCAACTCAGTTTGCTTGTTGGCTTGCGAACGTCCAACCCGATCCGCAACGCAATGGAGCGGAGAGAGGCCGAGCGTATTCTTGCAGACCGCCGTCAGCGCATCCTCCACGCGGTGGCTCGAATGAATGGCGCACGCGGTATACCGGAGACGCTCGCCCAAAAGCGGATTTATGTCGGGACGCTTCCGGGGATGGCAGAAGAGACCAAGCGGGAGCAGGAGTGCCTTACATTGCACGCGGCCGACTTGTTGCCGGCTGAAGTCCCCTGGCAGGGATTGACCTCAGCGGCGATCCTGCTCGAAACCCCCTCCCGCCAGATGGTGCCCTTCTCGCCGTTCGATGCAAGCTTGGGCGATGCCAACATGCTGATCATGGCGAAAAGCGGTGGAGGTAAGACCTTCATGGCTCAGCTGCTGCTGCTCATGCTGGGCCGGACGGGCGCGCAGATCTCTATCCTGGAGCGCGGCGATTCCTACCGGCCCCTTGTAGAGCTCATGGGCGGCCGAGTGATCGAAGTAAATCTCGACGGCAACGAAACTCTGAATCCCTGGGATCTCCCTCAAGGGGAAAAGACGCCATCGAAGGAGAAGGTCGCGTTCTTGAAGAACCTCACTCGGCACATGATCGGCGACGCGCCGGGCTCCGATACCACGCTCGTCGATAACGTCATCAGCGAGGCGATTGCGCGGACCTACAAACGGGTCGGGCTTCGCTACGCCAATCCGGTGCCGACCTTCTCGGACCTCCGGGACGAACTCGCCCAATGGCAAGACGAGGAAAAGATGCAGCGCGCGGTCGACGAAGCGAAGCTTGCGGCGATCAAACTGCGAACGTGGACTGAAAAAGGCATCTATAGCCGCCTGTTCGACCGTCGCACGAACATCCATACCGAAAATAGCTGGTTGTTTTTCAATGTGGAGGGGCTCGGCTCGGATGCACATCTCGAAACCGCGATGAGCATGCTGATCGCGAATGCGATGGCGGAGCGTGCCTCGGGCAGGTCCGGACAGCCGAGCATCACCGTACTCGATGAGTGCTGGTCGTTGCTTGATTCGCCAGTCCTGGCGCCAGAGGTCGTTCAATTGTTCCGAACGGCGCGCAAACGGAATTCGAGCGTCTGGGGCATCTCGCAGACGCTCGAAGATTTTGTAGGAACTTCGCACCAGCCGCGTCTGCATGGGCCGGGTATTGTGAAAAACGCGAACACGAAGCTGATCGGTCAGCAACCCGGAGACATGAGCGTGTTGGAGAACCAGCTCCATCTGAATGAGGTCACCCTTGCGGCCATCAAACGCTTCAGCTCGCCACAAAAGGGGCGCTACGCGGAGATGCTGCTTGTAATTGGAGAGAAGGCGGAGACGACCCAGGTCATTCGACTCGTTCCCACGCCTGTCGATTACTGGGTCTGTACAACCTATCCGCGCGAGCGCGCTTATCGAGCCTGGTACTTAAAGCAGAAACCAGAGCAGCCGCTGCTTGAATGCTATGAGGAGCTGGCACGGAAGTTCCCAGAGGGCCTGGCCGGACTTCCGCAGTTACCGGAAGAATTGTCTGCCGCGGTGACCGCACCAGGGTCCGTCCGCGTTTAGGAGGCACTTATGTTGCTCGTAACAGCACTGTTCGGTGGTCTGATGCTCCTGAGCGTCGAGAGCCGGCGCCGCACGGTCGCAATCTTGCTGATTGGCTGTATCGCCGTTCTCGGAATCTCGCCCCCGCCGGCGCAGGCACAGCTTCCCTTCTGCCTGCCATGCGTCATTCAGGCTGTGCTCAACACCATCACGGTGACGATCGGCGGCTTGCTGACCAAGATTAACGTCGTACTGGGAAAACTCTTTTCGCTCTTCACGCAGACAGTCTGGCCGCTTGCAAAGATCAACCTCGCGAAGTCGCAGATTCAGTCCATCATCGCGAGGTTTCTCGGGGTGATTCAGTCGATCATGTCGATCAACCCTCACACCGCCACGCTGCCTCACCCCATTGCGCTTGAGAGCGTCATTCGCGATCGGAGTGCGGCTGACCTTTCTTCCGTGCCGCCGGCCTACGTGAACACATTCCGGGCGGTCCCTCAAGCCGGCAACATCGCGCCGCAGGACCGCGACTTGACCGACATGGATGATGCCATGGCGCAGGACAACCTGATGATGTTGAAGGAATCCGACCAGGCACAAGACCTTCAGTTGCAGCTGGCCAATCAGATCGAGAGCCTGGTGGGGAACCCCAGCATCAATATCTCGGCCCCGGGGTCGTCGTCGCTGATTACGGCGGCAGCCGTAGCTGGCGAGATCCAGAGCCAAGCGGTGACACAGAAGATGCTGGCAGCCATGTTGCGGCAAGAAGCGGCACGCGTCGCACACGACAACGCCATCCGAAAACGCAATGCCGCCTACGCAGGACAACTGCAAACGGACATGACTAACGTTCTCCAACACAGGTGAAAGGGGAAGAAAATGCGAGAGCGATTCAACAAATGTATGAGTGGAGCAAAGGCCGGAGGCGCCAATATATGCCGATGGAGCCGTCGCCATACGGTGCTGCTGGCCTTGGCGTTGTTGTTGAGCGCCCTCGTTGCGCCCAGGAAGGTACAAGCACAGCTGCCAAGCCCTTGTTGTGCTCTGTTGGCGGAGGGTCTGGGAACAATCAACGTCACGCTCGGCAGCGTGATTGCCGCCGGTCTTGGGGCAATCAACGTCATTCTGACAAACACAAATAATTTCTTGCAGACGACCGTGTGGCCACCGCAAGCCATCGCGCAAGCTCTCGGGATGGCGGGCCAGATCCAGGGATTCTACGCGCAGATTCGCGCCATTCTGCAGATCCCGATCGCCACCGCGACGCTGCCAAATCCGAGGCAGCTTGAGAGCATTCTACTGTCGCGGAATCCTGGCCAGATCGGAAGCACGACCGGAGGCTACGCGAGCGTATACAACGTAGTGCCCACA
>DATGAD010000247.1:0-4501 GCA_035313725.1 Alloacidobacterium sp.
AATCGCTGGCAAAGGAAAAGGGCGTTGCCGAAATGCCCGATTCGGCTCTCGAAGAATTCAAGATCCTCGTCACCTCCGTCCTGACAAAGCACGCCTCGGCGATCCTGCTCGATCCCGAGTTTGGCTTGCCTGCTTCGAAGCAGCGCAACGGCAAGGGCCTCCTGCTTGCCTATGAGAAAACTGGCTATGATGCTGCGACGCCCGGTCGCCTGCCCGATCTGCTCGACGTCTGGTCTGTGCGCCGCCTGAAAGAAGCGGGCGCGGACTGCATCAAGATCCTGCTCTACTACACGCCCTTCGAAAAGTCCCCCATCAACGATCTCAAGCACGCCTGGGTCGAACGCATCGGCGACGAGTGCCGCGCGCATGACATTCCCTTCTTCCTCGAAACCGTCGGCTACGACGTGCACGGCGAAGACGAGAAAGGCATCGGCTACGCGAAGCGCAAGCCCGATGTCGTCACCGGATCGATGGAAGAGTTCGGGAAGGAGCGCTACGGCGTTGACGTTCTGAAGGTCGAAGTCCCTGTCCAGATGGAATTCGTCGCCGGAACCCGCGCCTTCAAGGGCGATGCCGCCTACACCCGCGCTGAAGCCCTCGAGCACTTCCGCATCGCGGCTTCGTCCACGCACAAGCCCTTCATCTATCTCTCGGCTGGTGTCTCGAACCCGGTCTTCATCGAAACGCTGGAACTGGCCGTTGAAAGCGGCACCACCTTCAACGGCGTCCTCTGCGGCCGCGCAACCTGGAAGGATGGCATCGCCGTCTATGCCAAACAGGGCGCAAAGGCATTCGAAGACTGGCTCAACACCGAAGGCGTGAAGAACATCGAGAACGTCAATGCCGCGCTCAAGGGAGCACACTCCTGGTTTGAGAAAGTAGATGTGAAAGCAGAAGCGCTGGTCTAAACAAAGTTCTACTGTAGAAGAAACGCCGCGATCAAATCGCGGCGTTTTCTTTGTGTTCGTTGTCAGAAAGAATTCACAGCCGCTGCCTTAGACCGGAGATTCAGAGCCGCAACCGCTGCGCAATTCGGGTAATTTGTACGATTTTGTGTGCATTATTCCGCAATCTTTACTCGCATGGAGGTCTATGGACTAAAGAAATACCGCATAGTTACCATAGTTTAACTATTTATTTTCAATGAGTTACATGGAAAACGTAGAATTAATAAAATCTAAAATAATTAGGCAACTCTGGCGCAAGATTTGCACTCCTATAGTCAACATTTAGAGGCAACTTCAAATCAGTACCTCACGTTGATATTCACTCTAGAATTGTCCGCTCTGCGGACCCTCAGTCACACTACCCTTTGGCTACCCATCCCTACTGCCTCTGAAGCGGGCCCGCTGGAAAGCGGGCCCACATGCTTTTTGCGCGCAATTTCCTCGTTACAATAAAAGCGCATGAGTTCCATCCCTGAACGCCGCGTCTCCACCCTCAATCCAGGAAACGCTAAAACCCCTGATCGGCAGAGAAAGCCTCGTGCAACCAAAGCCCAGCTTGAGGTCGTGCAAGTGCCTGCATGGTCAAAGCTGCCCTGGCTCATGCACGGATTCAGCACGCGCACCGGCGGAAGGACCACCGTCTATCGTCCCACCCAGCGCGCGGGCGAACTCAACCTCGGCTTCACTGCTACCGACACAAGAGAAGCCGTCCTTGCCAATCTACGTCTCTTCGTTTCCGCCGTAACAAAGAGCACAGGCACAACGCCTCTGGTGACGCTCAGGCAAATTCATTCATCCATCGTGCAGTTGGTTGGCAAAGCCGACGCTGGAGAACAGGCCATTCATAGAGCGGACGGCATGATGACCAACGAGCCAGGCATCCTGCTCGGCATTCAGACCGCCGACTGCATCCCGGTCCTCATCGCCGACAGGAAAAAGCGCGCCGTAGCCGCCTTCCACGCCGGATGGCGCGGAACGTTGAAGCGGATCGTCGAGAGCGGAGTGGGTCGCATGCGTCTCGAGTTCGGCAGCCGCCCGGAAGACTTGATCGCAGCCATCGGCCCCGGCATCGGAGGCTGCTGCTACGCGGTCGGCGAAGAAGTACAAATGGAATTCGAATCGCAGTTCGCCTACGCATCCGAACTATTCTCCGAGGTGTACGACTCGAACCCTATCAAAGAAAAATATCCGCTGCTCTTCATGACCGCACGCGCGCCCGGCCACAGTAACATCGGACCCGCCCTGCATCTGGACCTGGTGGAAGCCAACCGCCGCCAGCTGCTCGATGCCGGTCTCAGCGCCAGCAACATCTTCATCCAAGGCGACTGCACCAGCTGCCGCACCGACCGCTATTTCTCGCATCGCGCCGATCACGGCTTTACCGGCCGCAGCCTGTCCGTAATAGGTACTTGCAAATAAGAAAAGGCATGGATGAATCCATGCCTCCCTGTCGAATCAGCGGAACTTCAGGCCGAATGCGACTCAGGGTTAGGGGCTGCGGCCTCAGCTTTGGGATTGACTAAATCGCGTAATTCTTTGCTGGGCTTGAAGTAAGGAACGCGCTTGGCCGGGACTTCCACCTTCGCGCCTGTCTTGGGATTGCGGCCAATCCGGGGCTTGCGCTGCCGGATGCGAAAACTGCCAAATCCGCGTATCTCAATCTTGTCGCCTGTCTTGAGCGCATGTATGACGGAATCGAAGATTGTATCCACGATCACCTCACCATCGCGCCGCGTCAGGTCGCCGAGTTGGGTCACTTCCTCCACCAAGTCTGCTTTGGTCATGGCAAGTTCAGCTCCGAAACTAGGTTACGCCTGTTAACCATAATAGATGCAACAAATTTAACCATTATCGCCAAAGAAAGTAGAACCCTGCATGTTTTTCCAGCAGCCGTTCCGGATTCGGCAACAGATCGTCCGCATCTGAAGTCACTAAATCAAACACTGAACGGCCTTTTCTGGCCGGTTTCACCACATTCGGTTCGCCGGAGATGCCCACCTGCTTCGCCGTATCCAGCAGCGCATCGCGGAATCCGCCTTGTTTATCAATTAGATGCAGGGGCAATGCCTGCTGCCCGGTCCATACCTGCCCGGTAGCCAGCGGCTGCAGTTTATCCGCGCCCATGCCCCGCCCGGAAGCCACGTCGCGAATGAACTGCGCGTGCATATTGTCGACCAGCCCTTGAAAATAGGCCTTCTCCTCGGGAGTCATCTCTCGCGTCGGCGATCCGGCATCCTTCAACGAACCGGCCTTCAGGACTTCCGGCTTCAACTTGGCCCACTTCAATAGATCGCCGTAATTGGTCCACTCCATAATGACGCCGATCGACCCGACAATGCTGGCGTCATTGGCATAAATCTTATTAGTCCCTGCAGCAATGTAATAGGCCCCGCTCGCTCCAACGCTCTCAATCGACGCGATAATCGGCTTCTTCTTCTGATCCCGAATGCGCCGGACTTCCTGATAAATCTCCTGCGAAGCAGCAGCCCCGCCGCCGGGTGAGTCGATATGCAGAATGATCGCCTTGATCGAATCATCCTGATCGAACTTGCGCAGGCTATCGACAGTCTTATCGGCGGCCAGAATCACGCCATCTACATCGATCACGCCAATGCTGTCGCCGAAGCTGGTATTCCCACCCATCGACTGCACGGCAAAATATCCCAGCAGACTCACAACTCCAACAAAGGCAACAAAAAGGCCGCCGCCTATCACGACCCAGAACCATGCCGAACGGCGTTTTTCTTCTGTCATAGCGGCGAGTTTAGCACTTCCAGTACTGTAGCGTGGAAAGCACGTGCGCGTTTATGTTGATTTCACGCACCGCAATACGTCACCGCAGGAGGAAAAGCAATGGACCGCCGCCGCTTCCTGAAAAGCTCCATCACCGCTGCCGGCACTGCGTTGCTTGCAAACCGGTATCTCAGCGCGACCACTTCCCTCCTTCCAGAACCCAGCGCCCACTTCCCCGACAACTTCATCTGGGGCATGGCCACAGCCTCCTATCAGGTTGAAGGAGCATGGAACGAAGACGGCAAGGGCGAATCCATCTGGGACCGCTTCTCGCACACGCAGGGCAAAATCAAAGGCGCCGCTACCGGAGACGTCGCCTGCGACCAGTACCACCTCTATCCTCAAGACATTGCCATCCTCAAGCGCCTCAACCAGAAGAGCTACCGCTTCTCGATCTCATGGGCGCGCATTCAATCCACGGGGACAGGCGCACCCAACCCAAAAGGCCTCGACCACTACAGCCGCCTCGTCGACGCGCTGCTTGAAGCGGGCATCCGCCCCTTCTGCACTCTCTACCACTGGGACCTGCCGCAAGGCCTCGAAGACCGTGGCGGCTGGCCCAATCGCGACCTCGCTAGTTATTTCGCCGACTACTCGAGAATCCTGGCAAAAAATCTCGGCGACCGTATCACCGTCTGGGCTCCATTCAATATGCCCTGGACCGTCAGTTACCTCGGCTACGGCACCGGCGTCTTCCCGCCCGGCCGCGCCAGCTACAAAGAATTCCTGCAGGCCGCTCATACACTCAACCTCGCCCAGGG
>DATGAD010000248.1:0-6575 GCA_035313725.1 Alloacidobacterium sp.
AGACCTTTGCCGCCAATGATCGCCTGAACCAGATGCTTATCGAGCATCTTGATCCCGCCGCCTGGAGAGCCAAGACGCCCGGCAACACGCGCACCATTGCGGCGATCTTTACCCACATCCACAATGTGCGCTGCAAGTGGGTGAGGCTTACAGCTCCGCACCTGAAGGTTCCACGACAGCTCAACCGTGCGCAATGCACGCCGCAGGAGGCCCGTGCGGGACTTGCCGAGAGCGCCGGCCGCTGCGAGGAGATGCTGGCTGAAGCGCTCGGCGATGGTGGGGGGCGCATCGAAAAGTTTCGCAGGGACGGCTGGGCTCGGCCATGGCCGGTTGGCCCGGAAATGCTGTGCTACATGCTTGCTCACGAAGCCCACCATCGCGGGCAGGTATTAATGCTCGCGCATCAGCTCGGTTTCCCGTTGCCGAATGAAGTGATGTCGGGGATGTGGAACTGGGAAAAGCTTTGGAAAGAGTGCGGGTCGCCTGGCGGTCCCGGCAACGATTCTTAGGAAATCATCTGCACGGACTATCATGGTCGTGCGATTTCTTTTTTATGGCCGACGACTCAGAGTGCGAAGTAAAACCGCAGAAAGCGGTGCTGGTCATTGCGTGTTCAGACCCCGTAATTACGAGCGCCGTGTCGGAAGTTCTGTCGACATGGAGGCAGGTGTGCGTGCGCGACAACAAGGACGCGCTTGCACTGGTGGAGCAGAGCTGCTTCGACCTGGTCATTACCGGCGACACCAGCTCGGGCCGGGAAGATGTCGAGCTGCTGCGGAAGATCCGGCTGGTGCGGCCGCACACCCGTCTGATCATTATTGCGGACGAGAGTACTCCGGCGGATGTAATTGACGCGATCCGGGGCCGAGCCTTCAGCTATTTCACAAAGCCGTTTTCCAAGAGCGCGTTTGAAGAGATGCTGCAGGTGGCGACAGACTGTCCGGTCTGGGACGATGGCATTGAAATGCTCTCCGCAACGGATTCGTGGATACGTCTTTCTGTGCGCTGCGACCTGGGTACGGCAAACCGTGTATTGCAATTCATCTATGAAGTTGTGGATTTGCCCGAGGACGAGGCGGAGAAAGTGGGAAGTGCGCTCCGGGAATTGCTGATGAATGCTATCGAGCATGGTGGCAAATTCGATCCCGAGCGGCGTGTCGAGGTCGGTTACCTGCGCGCTCGCCAGATGGTGGCGGCCCGCATCAAGGATCCGGGCGAAGGCTTTTCTCCGAAGGAGAATCTTGACACGGCGGCGAACAATCCGCCGGACGATCCGTTGCGCCATGTGAAGCATCGCGAGGAGCATGGGATGCGTCCGGGCGGGTACGGGGTTTTGCTGGCGAAGAACCTGGTCGATGAGGTCTTCTACACGGAAAAGGGCAATGAGGTGCTGCTGATCAAGTACATCAACGGGGACAAGGGGGCCAAGGCATGAGACGCGCGGGCGGCATGGGCGGCCTCGCTCCCGCGAAGAATGTGGATGAATACATCGAACGTGTTGCGGAGCCCGGGCGCACAACATTGAACAAGATGCGCGCGACGATCCGGTCGGCGGCGCCGAAGGAAGCAACGGAGGCGATCAGCTACGGTATGCCAGCCTTCGTGTACAAAGGCGCGCTGGTGTATTACGGAGCGTTCGCGGACCACTGCAGCTTCTTTCCGGGAAGCGCGCGCCTTGTTGAGGAGTTCGAGGACGAGCTGAAGGGATTTTCGACGGCGAAGGGCACGATTCGCTTTCCTCTGAATAAGCCGTTACCGGCAACCCTGGTGAAGAAGTTTGTGAAGAAGCGGGTTGCGCAGAACGAATTGAAAAGTGAGTTCAAGAAGCGGCGCTGACGGAAAAGATTCCACGCCTCCCCGATTTTTCTGAAATTCCCCTGATATAGAATTTGCCTGCCCTTTTTCTCAAAGACAAAAACCAACGAAAGAGGAATCGATGATGGCGAATCGCTCCGCGGTCTATCGCAAGCTGTGTGTTTTGGCTGTGACGTGCGCGCTGCTTCCGGCTGTCGGCGTAGTGGCGCAGGGGCTTCCCTCGGCGAAGCCTGATGAAGTTGGTCTTTCACCGGAACGGCTCGATCGCATTGGGACGGTCGTGCAGAAGAGCATAGACGACAAACAGATTGCGGGCGCGGTGACAATGATTGTTCGCCACGACAAGGTAGTGTGGCTGAAGGGGCAGGGCATGATGGACCGCGAGGCCGCGAAGCCGATGCGTCCGGATGCGATGTTTCGCATCTGCTCGATGACGAAGCCGATCACGAGCGTCGCGGTAATGATGCTGTATGAGGAAGGGCGATTTCAGCTTGACGATCCGATTTCGCGGTATCTGCCGGAATTCAAGAATCCCAAGGTATATGTGAAACCTGCTACCGGAGAGCCGTACTCGATTCCGGCTACGCGGGAGATTACGATTCGCGATCTGCTGCGGCATACGTCGGGGCTTACTTACAACTGGAACGACGTGCTGGGCAAAATGTACAACGACGCCAACGTTGCCAGCGGATTGATGGCGTATGACGGGACAATCGGCGACAGCGTGAAGCGGCTGGCGGCTTTGCCGCTGCTTTTCAATCCGGGCGACCGCTGGGAATACAGCCTGGGCGTGGATGTGCTCGGGCGTCTGGTCGAGGTTGTCTCGGGCAAGCCGCTGGATGAGTTTTTTCGCGTCCGCATCTTTGAGCCGCTGGGGATGAAGGACACGTACTTCTTTCCGCCGGACAATAAGCTCGATAGGTTGGCGACGGCTTACAGCTATGACGACAGCAAGGGGCTGAGTCGCTTCCCGGATACTCCAGTTACGGAGGGGCTTTTTGTTTATTCGGCTGATTACCCGTATCACGGGCCGAAGAAACTGTTTTCCGGCGGTGGGGGATTAGTCTCGACGGCGGAGGATTATGCCCGCTTCTGCCTGATGATGCTCGATGGCGGCAAGGCAGGTGCGACGCGGCTGCTCAGCCGGAAGTCAGTCGAGTTGATGACCTCAGATCAGTTGGGGAAGATCGATCCGGATCAGGGGTTTGGGCTCGGCTTCGGCGTGGATGGGGTGAAATCGCCACTGACTGAACTGGGCTCGGTCGGGGAGTATGAATGGGGAGGGTTTTTCTACACGGGTTTCTGGATCGATCCGAAGGAGCAGATGATCGTGATCTTCATGGCGCAGCTTCATCCCACCGGTAGCGTAAATATTGCAGCGAAAGTGAAGACACTGGCTTATCAGGCTATTCAATAATCAAGTAAGTCCATCGGCTAAAGTGTTTCGTAAACAACCTGCGCTCCACCAGTCCGAATCTAACCGGGACTGTGGCCATTTTGCTCCGTCAAGCCGGAGGAATTCTGTTTCAGGAGCGTAAGTCCCAGTGAAAGATAAAGTTACGAGCATCTATCGTGAGAACGAGTTATGGCTCGCTTCGAATTCGAATGGCGGCCGGGAGACGCGTCTACATACGGGAATTGAAGGTCTTGACGATATTCTGAATGGCGGCTTTCCGCGGGGCCATCTTTACCTCGTCGAGGGCGATCCTGGCACAGGCAAGACGACGCTGGCTCTCCAGTTTCTTCTCGAAGGCATTCGCAATGGGGAGAAGGGACTGTATGTGACGCTCTCCGAATCCAAGCAAGAGCTGGAGGGAGTGGCTCGGTCTCATGGCTGGTCCACCGAATCACTGCTGATCTACGAGATGGTTCCTCCAGAGGATGAGATGGGGCCCGACGCCCAATACACAGTCTTTCACCCGTCTGAGGTCGAGCTGGCCGACACCATCACGGCGATTCTGAAACAGGTGAATGCGCATCAACCGCAGCGGCTGGTTTTTGATTCTCTGTCTGAACTGCGCATGCTCGCCCGCGATCCGCTGAAGTACCGGCGTCAGATTCTGGCGCTCAAGCGGCATTTTTCGGGCCGCAATTGCACCGTGCTTCTGCTCGATGACCGTACCGCGGAAGGCAGCAGCGATCTGCAACTGCAAAGCATCGCCCATGGGGTCATCAACCTGCAAAGCCTGGAGCGGGATTATGGGATCAGGCGCCGCCGCGTTGAGGTGCATAAATTACGCGGCTCCGCGTTTCGTGAAGGTTTTCACGACTACACCATTCAGACCGGTGGGCTTTCGATTTATCCCCGACTGATTGCCGCGGAGCATAAACCAGGCTTCGAGAGAAGGCCCGTTCAAAGCGGGTTAAAGGAACTGGACGACCTCTTCAGAGGGGGCATCGACACCGGCACCAGCACGCTGCTCACAGGACCTGCGGGCTGCGGGAAGTCCACAATTGCGTTTCGATACGCCGTGTCTGCGGCGCAACGCGGGGAAAAGGCGATTATCTTCACCTTCGATGAGTCGCTGGGTACGCTGATCGATCGCGCTCGCGGCCTGGATATGGACCCAACTTCTCTCATTGAAAGAGGACTGCTGGATATCTATCAGATCGATCCAGCGGAATTAACTCCGGGCGAGTTCGTTTCGAGAATTCGGCGGCTGGTGGATGAAGAGCACTTGCGTGTTGTGGTGATCGACAGCATGAATGGTTTTCTGAACGCCATGCCGAATGAGCGCTTCCTCGCAATGCAGCTTCACGAGCTGCTGTCTTATCTCGGGCAGCAGGGCATAGCTACCCTTCTCACACTCGCCCAGCACGGTTTTATCGGGGCCATGCAGACACCTGTTGATGTCAGCTATCTAGCGGACACTGTACTCCTGTTCCGGTATTTCGAATACGCGGGAGAAATCCGCCAGGCCTTATCGGTCATCAAAAAGCGTAGTGGTCCTCATGAGAGGACAATTCGCGAGCTCATCATGGCAGACGGAAGAGTGCGCGTCGGGGAGCCTCTTGTTGAATTCAAGGGAGTACTTTCGGGAGTGCCGCGATTGATTGGTGAATCTTTAAGCCAGGAGGAGAATTCTGTTCTCCCACGCAAATGACGGCTCAGGACGGGACGACCGCACGATCATCGTGGCCCCCACCGGCAAAGATGGGTTGCTCGTCTCCGGCTTGCTTGCGCGAGTGGCTCTGCCTTGCCACATCGCCAATTCGATCAGCGAGTTGTGCGATGAAATCTATGCCGGGGCGGGAGCAGCCATCATCGCCGAGGAAGCTTTCACGCGGGGCTCGATGGATCAGTTTTCACGCGTACTGACAGAGCAGCCCTCCTGGTCCGATTTTCCCGTGATCCTGTTGACCGTTGGCGGTAGGGTGACGGCAGAAAGCGAACGCCTGCGCGAGTTGCGCCGCCCTATCGGCAATGTGCTGCTGCTTGAGCGTCCCATTCGTCCGGAGACGCTGGTCAGCACGCTGGAAATGGCTTTGCGGGGACGCCAGCGGCAATACCAGATGCGCGATCAGATTCAGCAGAACACGCGCGCGCAGGAGGCGCTTCGCCGCTCGGAAAAGCTTGCTGTTACAGGCCGGTTAGCCGCCAGCATCGCACACGAGATCAACAATCCGCTGGAGGCTGTCACTAATCTGCTCTATCTTATGCGCGGTAATCTGCCGGTGGATAAGATGCGCCAATACCTGGGCTCTGCCGAGCAGGAGCTGGCGCGCGTTGTGGAGATCACGAAGCAGACTTTGCGCTTTTACCGCGAGCCCAGCCAACCCGCCGAGACAGAGCTTGCCGGCGTGCTGCACTCCGTGCTCAGGCTTTACCATTCCCGTCTGGCGGCGGCGGGAATTGAGGTCGAGAATGAAGTCCGGGTTCCTTCGGCGACAGTGCTCTCCAGCCCGGGAGAGTTGCGGCAGGTGATTGCGAACATTATCGGCAATGCCATTGACGCGATGCGCCGAGGGGGTCGTCTGCGCGTGCGCATTTCCTGCGAGAGAAACCAGAGGACGGAGTCTCACTCTGTTCGCCTTACGATTGCGGATACCGGCTCCGGAATACCTGCTCATATCCTGCCGACGATCTTTGAGCCCTTTGTGACTACGAAGGGGGAAACGGGAACAGGGCTGGGCTTGTGGGTGACAAAAGAGATCATCCAGAAAAACGGCTGGAGCATTCGCGTCCGCAGTAATCGAAATCCCTCGCGCAGCGGAACTACCTTCTCAATTCTTATTCCGGTTCGCGTAGCAGAAGAAATTGATGAAGTTGAAAAGCTGACTGCCTAGACAGCCTACGAAACCCTCGACACCAGATCCATCCATCCGCTGTTCAGTTCCGAACACAACAATCTCAATTATGGACAGGGCTTGCACGGCTGCGTGGCTAACTCCTGCATTTTCAATGTCTCATGGGTATTTGCCTTGGCGCGCAGAATGCAGACGGAATGTTGCGGTTGCGAGTGGCCACGACAGGAGCCCGAAATGCTGGCGGATTTGAGATTTGCGTGGAGGCAGCTGGTTAAGTCTCCGGGATTTACGCTGACGGCGGTGCTGACGCTGGCGCTGGGAATTGGCGCGACGACTTCGATCTTTACCCTGGTGCACGCGGTTCTGCTGAAATCGCTGCCGGTGACGAAGCCGGAGGAACTGTAGCGCATTGGCGATAAGGTGCACTGCTGCATGTGGGGCGGGTATACGCAGTGGGAAGAGTTTTCACTCTTCAATTACGAGCTTTACAAGCAGTTCCGGGATCACACGCC
>DATGAD010000249.1:0-6571 GCA_035313725.1 Alloacidobacterium sp.
TTGGGCTCTGTCCTTGCGGGCATCGCGCTCGCACTCTGGGCGCGCCGCACCAGGCAGGGCATATTGCTGCCGCAACCGGTGGTCGCTGAATCCGTCAAATAACGTTGCCACCCAGGTAGTGGGTCAATTTAAGGTTCCTACCAGGTGGTAGTTACCCAAATCCCCGTTTTACATGCACTTCGCCGCTGACTTGAGATCATATCGGGCAGAATTACTTCCAGTGCAGCCTAACCAGCCGCCGAGGATGACCCTGCGGCGGGCAGCGGTTCAGGCTTGGCGCCTTTGATGACGAGCCACAGCATGAGCGCCACCTCCCCGAAGAGGGCGGGCTGGGAGATCGTATACACCTTCTCGAAATATTGCGGCAACAGAACACTCGTAAGGCTCAAGATCACGTAGGCGAAGCCGTCGATAGCGAGCCAGACGCCCAGGAAACGCGGCAGAAAACGCGACCTGTACACCAGCATCCCGAGGGGGAAGAAGGCAAAACCCCAAAGTATCTCGACGACGCCAAGTCCCTCGTTATGCAGATTGAGGAACAGCATAGCTAGAGCATCCCGCTGAGGCTTTTCGAATATGGATAGGAAGTCCGCCCCGCGCACGAGGACGAGGGCGGCGATGGAGTTCACCTCATTCAGAAACGCGATCGGGATCGCGACAACAACCAAGATCACCCAGAGCGAGGCGTGCCGCCGGTTAACCGCCTTAAGCAGATCGTACAGAGCTAGGGCCACGAAGATAAAACCGACCTGGCAGACGAGTTGGGCTGCGATGCCGAGGCGGAAGAGCGTCTCGGAAGCCGAGATGTTGTTGGCCGTCGCAGCGGCGCTTCCGTGCACGATCAGCTTGTTAGGAACATAGATGATGGCGAAGAAACCAGGTATCGAGAAGAGCACATAGAGCAAGCCTGCGAGTCTGCCTGGGTTCTCGGTGGAACTCATGTTGCCTTCCCTTGTTGTAAAGGGCCTAGTGTGAGGGTCTATCTGAAGAACCGGAAGTAATCCCGAAATGCCTGTGAAGTCAGCTTATAGGTAACTTCACGCCCAGATCAAATTGGCCCACTACCGCCACACAATGCCTCTTGCAGATAACCGGCTCGCCGTCATACTCTTACTGGATGTTTTGGTAGCTTTGAAATCCGCGTTCAAGAGGACTGGTTCATGGCGAAAGCAAAATCGACACCCGGTACGAACGGCAAACCACATGTAGCGAAATTCGAACCTGTAGGCCTATATCGATTCGGAACCCCGAGTCCTGAAAAGCGAATTGATCTTTCACGAGCCATTGAGCCTTGGCAGCAGAGACGCGAACTTGGGCAGGAGATGCGCAAACGCCTTCCGCGAGAAATGCACGGCGGTTGGACTCCTCCGAAAAACAGGCCCAACCCTCTCGATCTCCTGGCTCAAAGCAACCGCGGACGTCAGGCCCACCTTGTGCCGTTGCGCATGGGGCGCATGGCCGCTTCTCCCTTTGGATTCTTTCGAGGATCGGCGGTGGTCATGGCTTCAGACCTCTCGACGACCCCCATCACCGGCGTTCCCGTGGTCATGGATGGCGATGCGCACATCAACAACTTCGGTTTCTTCGGTACGCCACAGCGCGACCTCGTATTTGATTTGAACGACTTCGACGAAACGGTAGTCGGTCCCTGGGAATATGACTTGAAGCGCCTGACTGCGAGCGTTAATGTCGCGGGCCGCGAAAATGGCTTGAACGCGCGCGAGCGCAGAGCCGCTGTCCTGCGCTGTGTGCAGGGATATAGAGCCAACCTGGACCGCCTGCAAAGCATGGGCATTCTTGATGTCTGGTATCTGCACGCCTACCCGGGAAGAAAGAACCCATTGGTCAAGATGGACGCCAAGACCGAGGCCATCATTAAGAAATCTGTCGATAAAGCAATGGGTTCCACCAATACGGCATTGCTCGCTAAGGTGGCAGCGCGCGATGTGACCGGCAGCTGGCGCCTTAAGGAAGATCCGCCCATTCTCACTCCGGTGAGTAAGGAGGAACGTGATGCAATCGTGGAAGGGCTGAAAGGATATGCGCAGACCTTGAGCCCGGAACGGCGCTATCTACTCAGTCGCTACCATCTCGCTGACGTCGGACACCGCGTCGTGGGTGTAGGCAGTGTTGGGACGCGGGCCTATCTGGCGCTTCTGATGGGCAATGACGATCAGGACGCGTTGTTCCTGCAGGTGAAAGAAGCCACGCCGCCCGCCCATGCGCCATACGTGCCGCCACGAACGCTCGAAGTAACCCACGAGGGCCAGAGGGTCGTAGTTGGCCAGCGAGCGCTGCAGGCTTCGAGCGACATCTTCCTGGGATGGACCACCATTCATGGTCGCCCGTATTATGTGCGGCAAATGAAAAACATGAAGGGCGGCATTCCCACTGAATGGCTGAGCGGTGAATCGTTCAACTTTGTTGCCTGGGCCTGTGGGACTATCCTGGCGCGCGCTCATTCCCGCACCAGCGAGCCGGCAGTCATTGCCGGCTACTGCGGCAATTCAAAGGTAATCGATGAAGCTCTCGCCGACTGGGCCGAAGCCTACGGCGACCAGACAGAAGCCGACCACGCAGCGCTGGTAAAAGCCATCAAGAGCGGAAAGGTAAAAGCGCAGACAGAGGGTATTGCTGAATAGGTAAATAAAATAAGCCGTCATTCTGAGGAGCGAAGTGACAGCCTGTCCTGAGCGAAGGCGAAGGAAAGAATCTCAACGATGTATGTGTGTCAACGTCGCTGTGGTTGTCTACCCGCGTACAGCAGCCCGAATCCTTGGCAATCCCGCGACCGCCGCCTGTAACTCCTCATTCTTCGCAATCAGTTCAAGCAGCCGCCGAGTAATTTCATCGTCGGACTCGACATTGTGGCGCAGGCTCACCGGATAGCGCACCACTGCCTCAAGCCCTGTATCCGAAAGCTGCAGCTGGGCCCTGGGCTTCAGCGGAGTAAAGGGCACTTCAAAACGCTGCTCGATGCTGCGCTGCTGCCGCTCCAGCACCGGCTGATATTTCTCATAGATGCTCTGGATGACCTGCATCATCGTGTCTTCAACCAGTTTGTGATTGCCCGATGGTCGGACGGCAATTGAGATTTCGTGCCATGTGAAATCCGTCCCCGGAACCTGCCGGTACATCGGTGTCGTCGGCTGAAACAGCACAGCATTTGCAAACGCGACGACGCGCCCGGTCGGTTGCAAATCGATACCTGTACCCGCCAGTTCCAGCATATAAAAGCGAACGAAGCTGACATCCACCACATCGCCCGTTACACCCGCAATGGTGATGCGGTCGCCCACGCGAATGCCATAGCGCCCGATGAGAAAGAAGTATGCCGCTACCGAAAGAAGAATCGTCTGGAGTCCAACAGCGATGCCGGCGGTCAGGAAGCCAGCAAATGTAGCCAACGCGCTGAATTCCGTGACAAAGCTGAAGATGACGACGAGTCCGATCAGAAAGCCGATGACGAACCGGCGAACGAGTAGAAACTGCCGTCGGCGTCGTGTGTCGGCGATATAGCGAAACGTCATCCGCTTCCACAGATCGGAAATGAGCAGCAGGAAGCCCAGCACTCCTACGATTACCGCGACACGAATCAATATGCTGCGCAGAACCAGGCCATATTCGTGCCTGATCGAGCTGCGCCAGTCCGTGAGATTTGCCTTGCATTCATCCAGCGCGGTTGCCTCGTGGCTCAGTGGCACAGCCACTGCTGCGAGTTGATCGAACTTCGCCGCCAATGCATCGAAATCCTGTTTCGTGGGCACAGGCTGTCCCGGCTGGGCATTGTCTGCGGCAGTGGACAAGGCATTGCCCTGATCGCTGGTCGCTATCAATTGCTCTCGCAGCGGAGCGCGTATGCTGTTGACCAATTCCTGCAACTGAACGGTTTCAACCGAGAGATTTTCAATCTCGCGGAGAGTTACTGACTGGTCGTATAGCCTGCGAAGCTGGCCGATCAATCCGGTCGGATTGCTCACATTCTGTGCGGGTCCCGCGGGTGCGGGGGGTTGATTTTTAGTGTCGAAAATCTCCGGCAGGGAGCTTTTCAGCTGTGTAATGCTGGCGTCAAATCCATTCGGGTTCTGCTGCTCTGGGGAGTTCTTTCCAGTCTTTGTGGTCTTCTGATCTGAAATCTTCAGCAATTGGCCGAGCGAATTCAGCATCGCACTGCCCAGATCGAGTTCGCCCTGCAGGCGGTCTCTCTGATCGGTCAGCGCTTGTACATTGCGGCGCGGCGCGGAAGCAATCTTGCCATTCAATTGATCGATCTGCGTCTGCAGCTGTGCATTGCGGGTGGTTATGTCCTGAAGTCGCTTAATCAGTCTCTGGTGCAACGTCGCAGCTACTGCCGGCACATCTTCGCTGGGAAGAAGTGGGGCGGTCTTTTCCGCCGAAGCAAATGCGAAGCTCACCACCTCGCTTGCGAGCCTGGTGGAATTCGCTTGATACAACGCATCGGTGGGCAGACCCACCGGCTGTATCTGCGTCTTCATTTTGCGATACCAGGTGATAACGCTGTTGAGATGATGCAGTATCTGTTGTTGATCAAGGCGCGCGGCAGCAGGTTTCTGCTCCTGCGCGCCGATCCCTGCGGGCCAGCCGGGAAATACGACGACGAATAACACAGCTATAACGCAGGCGCGAAGATACGGGGGAGGAGAAAGTTGCATTACTGTCAATTCTAGGCTGATAGGGCTCTGTCTTCGAGAACGAAAGATGAAGTCTTCGTTGACAACTCCTGGCGCGATTTCTGCATCGCAGATAAACCCATTTCTTCTTTCAAATCCATACCGCCATTTCTGAGGCAATTGCTTCTTAATGGGATAACAAGTTGAAAAAGAACAGTAAGGAGCAAGAATGAAAGGCACGACCCAAAGGAAAACATTAGTGATTTTCACCAGCATCGTTTTGCTGGCCGCAGGCTGCTCATCGAAAACAAAACCAACCGATCAAAACTTTATGGCGGGACTGAACGCCTACTACGCGAACCACAATGACTGCCTCTTCCCCAGCGCGCTGCGATTTCCCTATGAAGTGAGTCCTGGCCCGAATGCGAAACAAGATAAGCAGCGCATGGACGCCCTCATGAACGCAGGATTGATGAAGGTCACAGAGGAAGGAGGCATCCACGTCGACGTCTATGCTCTGACGGCCGCGGGCGAGCGCGCAGGAGGCCGCTTCTGCTACGGCCACCGCCAGGTCACCAGCATCGACAGCTTCACGCCGCCCGTGAAAAACGCCAGCGGAATGCTCGAATCGCATGTCACCTATCACTACACGATAATGGACGTCCCAGTATGGGTTAAAACCGGCGAGATGCAGAAAGCATTCCCCGAAATGGCAAAGGCCATCTCTGGTGAGTCAACCGGCGAAATCACTCTCGCGAACGCAGGAGTAGGCTGGCAGGTTCCGAATTAGAGAGCCGATGAATAGAGGGTTCGTCTCTAGGTGCAAGCACCGGCCTTCAGGCCGGTGAATCAATAGACAAGAGAAGGGCGCTAAAGAGGCTGCTGAAAATCCCCGATGGGGCGTACGAAAGGGTGCCCCATCCTATCTCTTCATGCTTTTCGAAGAGATAGGGTGGGTCTAATAAGATCGCGCGGAGCGCGCACGATTGAAACGGGTAGAAGCACCGGGCTTTAGCCCGGTGAACAAGCGGCGTTAAAGAAAAGGGCTTCAGCCCCGGGATTTTTTCGCTGACGCGCATCGCGGCTAACGCAGCACCAACTGCTCCTGCGCACTAAAAATCCGCCGCGTAACCAGATGGCTCGAAACAAAACAAGCCAGCGCCGAAGCCGAAAATATCGTCGTCAGCACAACAAACTGATACAAGGCTGCAAACAGAGGCGAAGCCCCGGAAAGCACCATGCCCGCCATGATTCCCGGAATCCAGACAATCCCCAGCGAGCGAATGTTATCGACGGAAGGAATCAGGCACGCGCGAAACGCCGCGTTGAGATAGGGCAGCACCGCTGCCTCGGAGCCAGCTCCCAGCGCCAGCGCTGACTCAATCTCTCCGACATGCGATGTAACCTCGCCGCGCAGACGGTCCAGAAAAAGCGACTGCGTATTCATTGTGTTCGCAATCACCATGCTCCCGACCGGCACCAGCATCGTGATCTTCAGCGGAATCACTCCGAAAACAATCATGACCGCGAGCACCACGCCTGCTCCCGCGCAAATCGAAATCAATGCCAGCGCAAAGGCGCGCGGAATCCGCTTAGCCCGCTTGCGCACGATACTCGCCGCAGCCAGCATCATTCCCGCAAGCACCAGCACCGAAGTCCACTGCGGGCCGCGCAGCATGAAAGCCAGAATCGCGCCCACGGCAACGATCTGAGCAACACCGCGAATCTCGGCGACGGGCAATTCTTTGAGCAATCCGGGAGCCCGTCTGCGAGCAAGCAGCATCACAGCCAGAGCCAGCAGCGCAGCCACAACGCATTCCGCGATGCCAAGAGCCAGCTGCGAATGAAAGAAATAGTTAAGCACGCAGCACCTCCGCCACCGGGCCGTAGCCACTCACGCGTCCGGTTTCAATGGCAAGCACCTTGTCAGCCATCGTGCG
>DATGAD010000250.1:0-3794 GCA_035313725.1 Alloacidobacterium sp.
CGCATCCCGTCGGGATTCTGATCCCATGGACGCGGCGCCTGCGCATTGGCTGGATTTGTGATCTGACTCTTGGCCTGCGGCGTCAGCAGAGAGCTGAGGGTAAGCATAAGAGCAAGAGCCAGAGGCACGTGGTTATATTCAGTCATTGCTCTAATCACGCCCGTTCACCAGTTTTTCCGCGACCGGCAAACCACCAGCACGCAAAATGCCGGGAACACTGAAGTGTTCCACATAATCGGCATCAGTTGTAAGTTTAGGTACGTTTTCCACGTGCAGTGAAACCGGAATGCTGCTGACAGCAGCCGCGAACATGGACCACAGAGCTGCAT
The DNA here is from genome assembly GCA_035313725.1 of Alloacidobacterium sp. Lineage (GTDB taxonomy): Bacteria > Acidobacteriota > Terriglobia > Terriglobales > Acidobacteriaceae > Alloacidobacterium. The sequence goes on from DATGAD010000250.1 coordinate 330, forward strand.
CACCAGTAGCGAACAGTTCAACATCCTGATGATCCCGGTTCAAATACGCGATCGCAGTAAGAATATCCTGAACACGGGCAGTGTCATCGCTCACGTTGAACGTCAGGAACTTCGGATATCCAGCCGCAGCATCGGCTCGCTCCTCGTCGTCGGCATCATCTGGCAACTTCGGCACAGAACCGTTTGCGGCATCGCCCGCGCGCGGCGCCTTTGCCGCCCCCGTCTGAAAGACATCAAGCAGCAGGACAGACCTGCCCTCTCGCCGCATGCGCTTGACCACATCGGTTCCGAGGGCTGCTGACGAGCCCTTCGGATCGACGACAATCGCAGCCTTGCCCTTTCCTTGTAGCCAAATTCCGGGCACGCGATCGCCCTTCCCAGAGCGGCCGAGAACGATCGAGGACCCGTCACGATCGGCAATTACGTTTTCGGGAATTTCTACAGCGAGCGTCTGCTTGAGCCGTTCACGAAGAAAGTCACGATCCTGAATCTGATTATTCTGTGCCTGCGACTGATCCCGCCAAAGGCGAAATACACCATCCAAATCGAGCGCATTCGCAGGCAGCGTGCGATTTGAGAGCGCCAGCATGTCCTGGAGGGCCGGCACAGAAATGTCGTGCTCAACCAGTTCCCGGCTATCGCTCAGGCCTGGATTATGCTCGGCGAAAAATCGGTATACAGCCTCGCGGCTTAGTTCGTTGAAATTGTGTGGCGCATCGATCTGAATCACCTGCACGTGGTCCTCCTTGCCGTAGAGGCCGTAAATTTTCCGGATCGCGGGATATTCTTCTTTCGGAACATTGTGAGTCCAATCGCCTGTTGCCGAAACGAGCAGCATCGGCTTCGGCGCAAACAGCGCGGCGATCTCAACGTTGCTTGTATTCAGTCGCAGTCCAGGGGCGTTCTCGCACAGGTCGCCGCCCTGCATGATCGCCGACACCATGTTGACCGGAGAGACAGACTGTAAACGATCATCCACAGCAGCCAGTAGGAAAGCCTGTGTCCCGCCACCGGACGCGCCAGCCACTCCCAGCCGTGTTGTGTCCACGTCGTCCAGCGACGAGAGGAAATCGAGTGAGCGGATGGAATTCCAGAGCTGCAATCCTAACGGGCCAAACGACCACAAGCGCTGCTCCGCGCTCCCGAAATGATGCGGCAGCTGAATCGTGTCCGTATAACCGACCATGTCATACGCAAAGACGACATATCCCTGACGCGCAAGGCTGATACCGAGAGATGGCCCGGAGTAGAGTGGCTGATTTTCGAGCCGGCCATACGGCCAATGTCCATGCGGATTGAGGATGCCCGGATGTTTCGCTCTTCCGTTCCGCGGCCGATAAAGGTTGCCCCCAAGATAAAACCCGGGCAGCGTCTCGATCAGCACTTTCTCGATCGTGTAGTCCTTCTGCTCGATTTTCCCGAAGACTTGTGGGTGCAGAGCAGTCTTCTCCGGCATGGGCGAGAGGCCGGCCGAAACCAGAATCTGATTTCGTAAAAACGCTTTGCGTTGCTCCCACGCCTTGAGACTTGTGAACTCCGGTAACGGCATGTGCGTGGTTACAGTTGTGATGTTGGTGTTGCGGGAGTCTTCTGCCGGCACATGGGGGCTGGGTTGCTGCCCTACCAGTGATTGAGCACTCGTGATCGCCACCACGAGAGTGACAGCGATCCAGCCACCAGGTCGAACTCCACATCGACATAGCTGGTCATGATTACCCTGGCTGATCCTTCCGATATCAGGTCTTCTCGTCATGGTCATCTATCAGGTCAGCGCATAATGTCAAATGCTGACTCGTAAACGCACCAAGGCTACCATGCCCGCTATTACGCCACGCGCATCTGCTCGCCGCTGTTTTCGATTTTTACAGTGACGTTGGGTATTGGAACTTAGTTCCGGGAAGTATAAGCCCGGTACTCGGCATGGCTCCTTTGGACCATGCGACTTACCCAGCACAAATCGCAATGAAGGGCCCTCTCTATCGGCTCTTTTGAGTCGAACAGCGGATCAAGCCCTTCACCGCTCGAAGCGTTACTTGCCACCTTCATAATGCGCCGTATTTGGATCTTGATCCACTTCGACGAGTTTGACTTCCTGAAGCCGCGCCTTCTTTTCCAGTTTCGAGACAGGCAATTTCAGGTTCAGATTAGAGCTTGGGCAAAGAATCTTACTCAGAAAGTATTGGTCACCGTACACATTGAAGATCAGTTTTATGTTCTCTGACTGAACTTCATCGGCACGCACGCTGCTCAGCACAGTTGCGTGCTGCTTGTCGTTTTGAACCTGGAGCGCGAGGTTGTCCGGTGAAGAGAAGGTGTAGGTCCCGGCAGGCAACTTGTTACTGCCAACCACAAAGTTGAATGGAATACTTGCCTTGACTCTGTAATTTTGCGCCATGGCGCTCTGCACAGTGACAAGACCTGCCAGTGCAAGAAGCACCGTTGCGATGATCTGTTTCATTACGATTATCTCCTTCTAAAAGAGGGCACGCCTCTGAGCCGTTCTCCGGAAGATCACAGATGTTGAGGGGGCTTATCGGAGATGGCATTCAAAACGCCTCAGTTGCGTGCCCTCACTTGAGATATCGGAAAAAGGACACAGAAGACGACAATCTCTGGTAGAGATAGATCGCAGAATTGAATCTCGATCGAGGTGATAAGGCTATGCCACGCATTGAACCCTGGTTAGCTCTTGGCGTGTTGCTATCCACAGCCGCAACGGATGCAGTGTATGTCTTGTTCAATGCGGCTGTGTCGTCGCATCGTCGCGTGCCCGCGGCCACCTGGAGCAGTGTGTGGTATCTGCTTTCCGCATTTGCCGTTATCAGCTACACGAAAAACTGGGGATACGTTGCGTTTGCAGCCACAGGGTCATGGATTGGGGCGTATATATCCATGACCTTACTGCGCAAACCCAAATCGATAGGTGGTCCAGTGAACAAATAAGATCCGCGGCTCTTATCCGCTTTCCGATCTTTTGCGAGAGGACAGGATCGCGCCGCCACTTACATCTGATTTCTATTGAACATTTCGTCTCCAGCATCTACAAAGACTTGTATGCCTAAGCGCAAGTCTCCGGCTAAGGAACTGAAGAAAAGCGAGTTCCTTCCGGGCCGTCCCATCAGCCTGAAAGTGCTCGGAGATTATCTCGATCTATCGCCCGCGACCATCTCGTTAGTGCTGAATAATGCGCCGGGTGTTCGCTCGATTCCCCAGGAAACGCGCGACCGCGTGCTTGCCGCAGCAAAGAAATTCGATTACCGCCCCAGTTTTTACGCGCGGTCGCTACGCCGGAAACAGTCCTTTTCCATTGGCGTGTTGGTGCCTGAGCTAAGCGACGGCTATTCCGTGCTGGTGATGGACGGTATCGAAGAGGTGCTGGTTGAGGAGGGTTACTTTTATCTCACCGCAAGCCATCGACGCAAAGCTGACTTGATCGAAGAATATCCGCGGCTGCTGATGGACCGC
>DATGAD010000251.1:0-2750 GCA_035313725.1 Alloacidobacterium sp.
CTCCACGTCGAACTTTCTCGACCGCAGCGTCGACGAGGAGCGTTATCGCGCCGAGGCCGACACTGGCCTGTTGAATCGCATCCTCGCCCTGGTTCCCGACCGCAAAGACGAGCTCCGCGCTTTCCTCGAGGGCCTGCCGCAGCGTTACCTGCAGAGCCGCCTGCCGGAACAGATTCGCAATCACTTTAAGATGGCCCTGGACCTGTCTTCCGCACCCGTGCAGGTGGCCTTTCGTACGACGCGGCAGCTTTGCGAGCTGACCGTCGTCACCATGGACCGGCCTATGCTTTTCGCCGATGTGGCTGGAGCGCTCTCCGCCTGGGGCATGAACATCGTCAAAGCCGACGCCTTCTCCAACAGCGCCGGCATCATCGTCGACACTTTCCAGTTCACCGACCCCTTCCAGACCCTCGAACTCAACCCCTCTGAAGTCGACCGCTTCCTAAAAAGCATCCGCGACGTCATCTCAAAGAAAGTGCCTTTGCAAACGCTGCTGCGCGGACGCAGCCACGCCAACCGCCGCAACAACGCAAAGGTGCACGTCGAGACCCGCCTCGCCTTCGACAACGAATCCTCAACCCACAGCACTCTGCTGCAAGCCGTAGCACAAGACACCCCTGGCCTCCTGCGCGAGTTGGCCCGCACCTTCGCCGAATGTCAGTGCAACATCGAAGTAGCCCTCATCGACACCGAAGGCGAAGTAGCCATCGACGTTTTCTACCTCACCTCACAAGGCAAAAAACTAACCCCATCCCAACAACAGCAACTCTCGACAGCGCTAACGCAAGCCATAGAATCCCTCCGCCACTAAGCTCACGTCTCTCACCGATGTCATCCTGAGCGAAGCGACCGGAGGGAGCGCAGTCGAAGGACCCGCATGAACGCAGTTCATGCGCCTTTTGCCTTGCGAAGCAAGGCCCGCTTTTCATAGAACAGCACGAAAGAGGGTGCCCCATCCTATCGCGCACTTTGCGATTAGGGTGGGAAGCGATCAAGTCCGCACCGTGAAAAAACCTACTTCAAATAAGCCCGCACCAGATCAATCAAATCCTCCGCCAACTCCGTAGGAGGCAGCAAACTCTTCTCCGTAAGCATATGCAGTCGGATATGATCCTCCAGCACCTCAGCCATCAGGCTATTAATTTCAATTGACATTCTCTCGTTTTACTGCAATTAATTTATATAGTTAAGTATAGTTTATTGCCAGCTGTAACGTCTTTGACACAATACCCCTTGATGATCGGACGAGCACCGTTTTCATAGCGAACTCTAGCGGAGCCTCATTTGCGCAAGCTGCTGACTATCCTCTGCCTGATGCTGTGCCTATCGCATAGCCGCGCCCAGTTGCCAGCCGCATTGCCCACCGCTCCCGCACCGCAATTCACCCTGCCCATACTGGGAACCGACACCGACACCCAGCGCACCTCCTCCAGCGCACCCGAAGAGCGCGAAGTCTCCGACGAGCCACCGGTAACCATCTTCCCGCACAGCGAAACAGCCCCTTGGTGGATTTCCGGCCAGACCAACATCATCTTTCAGGCGCACCCACCCTTCCACTCGCCCTATCAGGGAACAAACAGCTTCCACGGCGCAGGCGAATACAAGACCTCGCTCGTCGGAACCCTCTTCCTCGGCTACCAGCCGCACCGCGACCTTCGTTACAACACCGACTTCATCGTCGACTTCGAAAGCGCCGGAGGACGCGGCCTCAGCCAGGCCCTCGGCCTCGCCGGTTTCACCAACCTCGACGTCGTCCGCAACCCCAACCTCGGTTCCAAGCCGTATCTCGCGCGCGGCATCATCCACCAGACCATCGGCCTCACCAGTGAAATGACCGAGTCCGACCGCGGCCCGTTCTCGCTCGCGACCGAGGTTCCCGTCCGCCGCTTCGACTTCCGCATCGGCAAAATGAGCCTGGCCGACGTCTTCGACATCAACTCAGTCGGCAGCGACAGCCACCTCCAGTTCACCAACTGGACCGTCGACAACGACGGCGCATGGGACTACGCCGCCGACACCCGCGGCTATACGGTTGGGGGCGTCGCCGAGTACGACGATCGCAACTGGAGCGCGCGCTACGGCATTTATGCCATGCCCACCGTTGCCAACGGCATCAATCTCGATTGGGCATTTTCCCGCGCCAATGGTCAAAACTGGGAATTCGAGCTGCGCCACTCCTTCATCAAAGGACGCAAAGGCATCACCCGCATCCTCAGCTTCGTCAACCACGCCCACATGGGCACCTATCGAGAAGCCGTGGACGCCTACCTCAACGGCACCGACCCCACGCCAGTCATCACTAAGTACGCACACTTCGGCGCCGTGAAATACGGCTTCGGCTGGAACAACGAGCAGGAGATCACTGAAGACTTCCGCATCTTCAGCCGCGTCGGCTGGAACGAGGGCCAGCACGAATCCTACGCCTACACGGAAGACGACCAGACCGTCGAATTCGGCGGCGACCTCGCTGGCCACAGCTGGCGCCGCCCCGTCGACAAGATCGGCGTAGCCTTCGTCTCAAACGCCATCAAAAGCGACCACCAGAACTATCTGAAATACGGTGGCCTCGGCTTTCTTTTAGGTGACGGTCGCCTCAACTACGGCCGCGAGAACATCGTCGAAAGCTACTACAACTGGCACACCTGGCGCGGCGTCTTCTTCGCCCTCGGCCTCAGCCACATCGACAACCCCGGCTACAACCGCGACCGCGGCCCAGTCTGGGTCCCCAGCGTCCGCATGCATGTCGACTA
>DATGAD010000252.1:0-3253 GCA_035313725.1 Alloacidobacterium sp.
TAGCCATCGTTCCGGAACTTATTATCCGTGAATCGACATGTCCGCCGAATCCGAAACGGACGCTGCGAAAACGCTAGTGTGAAGTGGTACCGATCGGTCGGAGGTTATACTTAGCGAAAGAAATGAACCCTTCTCGTCGCCTCTTCACCCTTCAAACTCTCTGGATTGCAGTGCTGTTTCTTGCCTCATCGGCTGTCGCTCAGTCCGCCCAGCCGACAATTCTGCACGCAGCGGAAGCAGCGAAGCTACTGCCTGAAGCAGTATTCTTTCGTGGTCAATCAGCAACTGTGCAATCCCGCAACTCGGCTGGCATCCACTTCGCGGATGACATGTTCGTGCTCACTTCGCTCGTAGACAACTCGGGATATTCAAGCGGTGTGCAACAGAAATATCAGGCCTATTTCATCACCGAGGTCACTTTGGACTTTAGTGGACAGACGCTCAAGCCGGGCGCTTACGGCGTCGGCATTGTGAAGGACCATTTCATCGTCATGGATATTGCGGCTCATGATTTGTTTACAGCCCCGGTGGCTCACGATGCCGAATTAAAACGTCCAACACCATTGCAGTTGAACGCTGATGGCGATCACTACCGCCTGTACTTCGGACGTGACTACGTATCCTTCTCACAAGCAAAATAGATAGCTGGAAGCTAATGACTGACTCATGAACAAACCCATCACCCTCGAAATCTGTCTTGAGTCAGTTGACTCAGTCATCGCCGCCGATCGCGGAGGTGCACAGCGCGTCGAGCTTTGCGCCAACCTGTTGGAAGGCGGAACCACTCCCAGCGCAGGGACGATTCGCGCAGCACGCGAGAACGCAAAGATCGCCATCAATTTGATGATCCGTCCTAGAGGTGGGGACTTCCTGTATACGGACGCGGAATTTGCATCGATGCAGCACGATATCCGCATCGCAAAGGAACTTGGAGCAGACGGCATCGTGCTCGGACTGCTGCGGGCCGATGGCACGATTGACGTAGAACGCACACGGCAGCTTGTGGAGCTCGCTCAACCATTGCCGGTTACATTCCATCGCGCAATCGATGTGTCGCGCGACCTGCTGGAAGCATTGGAAGACGTGATTTCGACAGGTGCGGCGCGTGTACTCACTTCCGGTGGCAAGCCATCGGTCGTGGACGGCGCGGCGGTGGTAGCAAAGATGGTGGAACTTGCGAAGGATCGCATCATCGTCATGCCTGGCTGCGGCATTCGGCCCGACAATGTGCTGTCGATTCTTGAGGCAACAGGCGCATGCGAAGTGCACATTGCACTCGAAGAAGAGATCCCCAGCGGAATGCGGTACCGCAAGGCTGAGATTCCCATGGGCGGCGTAGACGGACGTGAATATGTGCGCTTTGTCATGCCCGAAGATGCCGTGCGCGGTGTAGTTGAAATCCTGAATCGATAAAGCTCAGGAAGCAGGCATGATGATGCCGCGACATTCACCAAAACCGATGCGCGGGTAACCTTCCCGCTCACAATACCCGCGAAAAATCACTTCGTCACCGTCTTCGAGAAATTTGCGGATTTCGCCAGTTGGCAGCCTGATAGGCTCCGCACCACGCCGAGTCATTTCCAGCAAGCAGCCGACAGACTCCTTCGTAGGCCCCGAGACAGTGCCAGATGCCAGCAAATCGCCAGTCTGGAGATTGCACCCGTTGCTTGCGTGATGCGTAAGCATTTGGGCCAGCGTCCAGTACAAATCTCGCGCGTTGCCTTTGCTCAATTGCACAGGCGATTGGTTCGCTTCGCGCATGCCCTGCGACGAGAGCCAGACTTCCAGCGTGAGGTCAAATCCGCCACGCTGCTGGTTCCCTTCAAAACTGAGATAGGGTAGCGGTTTCGGATCGCCTGCGCCACGCTCGAACACAGGCACGCGAAACGGCTCCAGCGCATCCATTGTCACGATCCATGGAGAAATGCTGGTAGCGAAATTCTTGGCAAGAAATGGCCCGAGCGGTTGATATTCCCATGCCTGGATATCGCGAGCCGACCAGTCATTCAAAAGGCAAAGGCCAAAGATATGGCTCTCGGCTTCAGATATGGGAATGGTTTCGCCGCCGGCATTCCCTTCGCCGATGAAAAAACCAACTTCGAGTTCGTAATCGAGCAGACGGGTGGGTCCAAAGACCGGACATTCGGTGTCCACAGATTTGCTCTGACCGCTGGGACGTTTGATTTCCGCTCCGCTGACGACGACCGAGGATGCGCGGCCGTGATAGCCAATGGGCACATGCTTATAGTTGGGAAGCAGAGGGCTATCCGGACGAAATAATTTGCCTACGTTGGTAGCGTGGTAGATCGAGGCATAGAAATCCGTGTAGCCGCCAATCACGGTCGGCAAGTGCATCGTGATTTCGAATGCGGGATGCAGAAGTCGCTCAACTCTGGTACGGATTTCGGCTACGGCATCTGCGCGAAGCACTTCGATCAGCCGCGCGCGCAGCGTGGCTGCAGCTCCGCGGCCCCGCGACATAAGGCGATTGAGTGTAGACGCGGTACAGGCCTCTTGAAGAGCCGGATTCAGTGCACGCAGGATGCCTTGTTCAGCGGAAGCCCGAACGTCCAGCACCTGATCCCCGATGGCTACGCCGACACGTGGATCGAGGCTTCGAGTAGAGAACACTCCGAAGGGCAGATTCTGCAATGGAAAGTCTGTAGTGAAGTCATTGGCCGATTCGATCCAGCTGGTCTCCATTTGTCAGAGCCACCCAAGAGTCTTGAGGTCATCGACCGGTTCGGTGAAGGAACATGAACCGAAGCTGATCGCAAAATTCTGCCGGGCTGCTTTGATCTGCTTCGTGGAGAGGAGGTAATTGCGCCATTTCAGCATGTTCTTTTCCCATTGAAACGCAGTAGACGACTGCTCGTTGAGCACGTCGATCATCTCGTCTACTGACGCACCTTGATACGCAACCGTAGCTGCGACAAATACATTCACAAAGCCATGCATCATGGCTGTTGCACTGCTCTCGTCATAAGTAAGGTTTTGCATCGAGCGCAAGGGATGATGCAGTCCCGCCGTCGCCTTGAAAGGAACTTTTGCATTTGCGCAAGCGACGAGAAACTCGGCAATCTCCTGCGAACTGGGAATCAGATCCGCAGCGACGCCTCCGGTGCGAATCTTTGCTCTCGTGTCTGATTTTTTCAGTACAGGCAAAATCCCATCGCGCTGTTGCGCCGTTACTTCCACATAGGCTGTCATGTCGGATGGCATGGCATTTAACTGCTCCTCAACCTGCTCAGCG
>DATGAD010000253.1:0-2945 GCA_035313725.1 Alloacidobacterium sp.
CGACGCGCTCTACGAAATGGGTGTGCAGCCCGAGCGCGTTATGAAGCTCTCCGGCATCGGCTGCTCCTCCAAGAGTCCGGCCTACTTCCTGTCGCGCGCGCACAGCTTCAACAGCGTCCACGGACGCATGCCCTCAGTCGCAACCGGCGCACTGCTCGGCAACAAGACGATGACCGCGCTCGGTGTCTCCGGCGACGGCGACACCGCTTCGATCGGTATGGGCCAGTTCGTGCACCTCATGCGCCGCAACCTCCCGCTCATCTACATCATCGAGGACAACGGCGTCTACGGCCTCACCAAGGGTCAGTTTTCGGCCACCGCCGATATCGGCTCGAAGCTCAAGACCGGCGTCATCAACGATCTTCCAGCCATCGACACCTGCACACTGGCCATCCAGCTCGGCGCGACCTTCGTCGGCCGCTCGTTCTCCGGCGACAAGAAACAACTCCTGACGATGCTGAAGGCGGCGCTCGCGCACAAAGGCACGGTGATGCTCGACGTCATCTCGCCCTGCGTCACCTTCAACGACCACGAGGGTTCAACTAAGAGCTACAAGTACATGCAGGAGCACGAAGAGGCCATCACCGAAGTCGGCTTCGTGCCGCACTTCGAGGACATCGCCATCGACTACGACGCGGGCTCTACCTACGACGTGAAGATGCACGACGGCTCGCACCTGCGTCTGCGCAAGCTGCACGAAGACTACAACCCGGCCAGCCGAACCACAGCCGTCAAGGCATTGATGGAAGCCCATGAAAAGGGCGAAGTCCTGACGGGCGTCTTCTACATCGACACCGAGAAGCCCAGCTTCACTGACCTGCTCAACCTGGTAGATGAGCCGCTGGCAACACTGCCACAAGAGCGCACGCGCCCCTCAAAGCAGGTGCTCGATGAGATCATGAATCGCTTAAAGTAAAACTTTAACAAGGCATAGAAAAGCCTCACAATATGTGAGGCTTTTCTATGCCTGTAATCTATTCAGTAAAATTAAAGATGAGTCGTCATTCTGACGACCAGCGGGAGGAAGAATCTCAGCGATGTTGGCATTGTCTGTCAACCTACTGCACAGCCGGCAACTGCCCCGAAATCGCCTCCGCGTCCGCGCTGCACACCGGATGCCCCCATCCGGTCGCACTCACACCGATGGCAAACCCGGGCTGGGTGACAATGTCATACACGATATTGTCCGGACGACTCTTATCCGGTCCCACGCCTCCGGGAACAAAATCCAGCCCAAGATAGTGCCGTGTCCGCCATGAGATGTTGTGGTCCGCGCAGGACGAATCGCCGCTGACGCCAACCGCGCCGATCAACTGTTTCGAGGAGTTATACAGAGCCAGTCCGCCGCCAAAGACATTCACGCCGCCAATCTTGAACCCCACCATCGGGTCATTTGACTGGCCATAGTTGGCCGAATTCCCGCCATAAGCCACGCCAGTGTCGACGGGATTACTGTGCTGCAGCCCATACAAACTCCCGCCCGGCTGCGTCGCACTGAAGAGATCGGCAGTAGAAAGCGCCAGCCCCGGCAGGCTGAAAGCATTGGCCGTATTGGCCTTCTGAGCTGAGATCACGCGACTTCCCGGCCATTGGTCGCCACGGTTGCCGCCGGTAAAGGCAACGGCGCAAACCACGCCGTCACGATTGACAACTGTCGCCCACATATTCAGGCCGAAGCCGCCGTTTGACTGTGCCTGCGCCTTTACCAGCGCAACATGCAGTGCGTTGTACGAGGGCAGCTGGCTGCAGGCCGAACTTGAGCCGTCATTCCCTGCGTATGCAATCATTGTCTGGCAGCCGAGCAGAATCACCGTCAGCGCCACAAGGGTTTTCAATCCGCTTCTTTTCATAGCAGTCTTTCCTTTCTCTCGGAAAAAATTTAGGAGAGCAGAAACAGGTGGGCCCGATTTGCGCCGCAACACTATCACACCGCTATGGCCATGTCACGTGACCCGGGCTTTGTGAAATGAACCATCGTAAAATCCACAAAATTTCAGGTGCGTGTGATAAAACAATCGCAGGCATGAAGTTCCCGCTTCCATCTGCGACCCGCCACACCCTCGGCTGTTGTTGTCGCTGATCTCTCCTCGCCTGTTTCCCTGAAAACTGAAATCCCCTGACCGCGATCCCTTTCGCGCATAACGTGTTTTTGGAGCAAGCCTTTATGTCCACATCTGCAAAACGCCGTCTCTCATTCGATACCTGGGCTGTCCTGCTCTCGCTCGCTCTCGCCCTGCTCGTCCGCGCCGGAATCATTAAGTCGGTGCCCTGGTAAGCCAAAGGAGAACGAACATGGCAGACGCAGTCGTCATACCCCGTCCCCAGGCAGAGTCCCACTCGCAAGAGAAATCAGCGAGCTTTCTAAACAACTTCCTCCGCCTCATTCCCGGAATCCTGCTCCTCGCCGCCGTCGGCTACGCCGGCAAATTCATCGAGCAGTTCATCGCGCACTACGGCAAAGCTCACCATCTGGTGCTGCCGAATATCGAATACGTCCTCTGGGCCATCGTCATCGGTCTCGTCATTGCCAACACCGTTGGCGTACCTGATATCTTCCGCGCCGGCGTCGCCACCTACGAGTTCTGGCTCAAAGCCGGCATCGTGCTCCTCGGTGCCCGCTTTATTCTCGGCGACATCCTGCGTCTCGGTGGCCTCAGCCTCATCCTTGTCTTCATTGAACTGGCGCTTGCGCTCACCTTCATGACCTATCTCGGACGCGGCTTCAAACTCTCTCCGAAGCTCATCACGCTGCTCGCCGTCGGTTCCTCTGTCTGCGGAGTCTCGGCCATCATCGCCACTCAGGGAGCGATCGACGCCGACGAGGAAGACGCCTCCTACGCTATCGCCGCTATCCTCGCCCTCGGCGCCATCTCGCTCTTCGCCTTCCCGCTCATCGGTCACGCCCTCCACCTCAGCGACCACGCCTACGGCCTCTGGGCCGGCCT
>DATGAD010000254.1:0-10550 GCA_035313725.1 Alloacidobacterium sp.
ATGGCGTCTGAAATCTGGTCTGCAATTTTGTCGGGATGTCCTTCAGTCACCGACTCTGAGGTGAATAGAAACTTGTCGCGTACGGACAAAACAGTCCTCCCTTGATTTTGCGAATGGCCTGCTCACGAAAAGGTGGGGTGCGGAGGAGCTGTATGGTTGGCCCTGCCGCGCACAGGCGTCTAGCTTAGATGGTACTAGACAGTCCGGGGCGGAGCAAAACACTTCAGCAGAAGGGGATGAGGAAGATTCCAGCGGGGAAATGAGCCAGCGAACGGGAGACTGCTGAACCGTAGAAAGCAACCTGGATTGGGCTGAATGTCTCGGGATATAGGATCCCGCCTCGACCTTGTCAAGCCCCTCAAGCCAAAGAAATCTTCTAACCCACACAATCTAAAAGGAAAATCCTTCAGTCAATTTGGCGTGCAATTTCGTCAAAACTGCTAGAATAGAAATAGAGAGAAAAAAGCTCGCCGGCAACGGCGGGCTTTCGTGTTTTAGGGGCAAAACCACAGCCCTTTGCCTCGTCATTCTGACGACCAACGGGAGAGCCCGTCCTGAGCAAAGCGAAGGAAAGAATCTGAGCGATGTGCGCGAGACAAGATTGCCGAATGTACCAACAGGATACCCATAACCCAAGCCCGCAGAGGAATTTAGCAAAAGATACCGGGGGGAGCCACCTACGAACGACAAGGTCAAGAACCGGGTGCCCCATCCAAGCTCCTCGTGCAGTTCGAGGAGCTTGGGTGGGTCTAACCAGACCGCGCCAAGCGCGCACCAATTTGAATCTGCAAGACCGTAACCATCAATAAAAACACGAATTTACAAAACACCCGGGGGGAGTCCCATGTACAACGAGTGCCGACACATCTTCACCAGCGGCAAAAAATGCCAGTCACCCGCGCTCCATGACCAGAACTTCTGCTACTTCCACGGCAACACCCGCAAGCGCCCCGCGCGGAAAGACGAAGCCTACGAACCCTACATCGCGCCTCAGGACACCGCTCACAACCTGCCGCCCCTCGAAGACGCCGACGCCATCCAACTCGCCATCTCCGACGTAGTCCTGGCCCTCGCCGCCAACCGCATCGATCCGCGCCGTGCCCGGATCCTCATCTACGGCCTGCAGGTCGCATCACAGAACCACCGCCACCGCACCGCCGCAGCCGCCAAAGAAGAAGCGCCTGCACAAACCGTCCGCGAAACCCACGAACACGAAGACGGCACCCTCATCGGCCCGCAGCAGCAGAGCCCCGACCCTGAAGAAGTCGCAGAAAGAAAGCGCCCACCCAGCCTCGGCGAAATCCTCCTCCGCGAAGCCGAAGCCCTGCAGGCACAGGCGAAAGCCGAACGTGAAGCCGAAGCCGCCCATTTAGCCGATCAGGCAATGAGCCTCCAGCTCCCCATAGTCCAAGCCGTCGCGGACACACCCGCTCAGACGAACAACACGCATACCCCGTGGGATCACGCAGTTCGGAACTGTACGCACAGTCCGCAAAGTGTTGTTTCGGATCAGAACAGGATATTTCCCAGTAGCCGTAGGATGCGCCCTGCAAGGAGGAGAGGTTCTGCAAATCCCACATCTCGCAGAGATGTGGGACCTGCACCTCTCTAATGAAAGGCAGAGCACTCAGAGAAATGACGCGCAACAAAAAACGAGCGAGGCTCGTCGGAACCCGCAGGGAATCAGCACGTATCGCCACCCATGTTCTCGTTGTCAAAAGTATGCGGATTGCCAGAGGAAACGCGACCAGAAACGAAGGGCGCGACATTCATTTATGGGTGGGCGTTAACGCCGCCGTCGCCGATTCAGTCGCGGACACCGACCAGTGATGCTCACTGTTGGCCGTCGCGACGCGGTTGCTGACGTAGTGCCAGACAAACCAGCCCAAGGCTGAGAGCAGGACCAGCAGCACGGCGACCCCGGCCCAGCGCAGGCGGACATCCGGGCGCGGGATGTCGTCTTCGCGGCCCTTGCTGACGTTTTCTGCGAATTCGATCCAGCTTACGTCGTCGTCTTTGAGCTGGCCGCTTTGCTGGTAGGCGGACATGAAGCGTCCGACCCAGGCTTCTTCATCGAGGCCGACGACGCGCGCGTAGCCGCGCATGATGCCCTTGTTGAAAACACCGCCGGGGAGGGCATCGAAATGTTCCTGTTCCAGTGCGAGCAGGTGGCGGCCGCTGATCTTGGTCACGTCTGTGATCGTGTCGATCGCGATGCCGCGGGTTTCCCGCTCTTTCCGCAAATCTTCGCCGAACTGACCCATGTTACCGTTCCTGCGCAGAACCCTCTTGGGATTAGCAAATCATGTCACAGCAAATTCTGCAAAAAACTTGTTGTACATCCGATCCTTCTGCTGCACAACCTCTAGGGCAAACCATAGAACCACAACAATGTAAAGTCAAAATAAAAAGTGTGGTTGCCCTTTTCTTTTCATATATCTAAAGTAAGCTGCGTGGCTCGGGCCGGGTCGTTTTCCACGAGCCCGCAAATTTTGTCTGCGCCATACACATCATTATCGGCAGCTTTCTGCTTTGTTACACTCAAATTTTGAAAGATTTTCGCTTTTCCCGAACCGGGAATGGCCCATCAGGCTCCTCATTCGTGAGCTTTTCCCAGGATTTGAATGAACAAGCTTGTTCTCGGCAATCTCCTTCACCGTCCTCTGCGCACGCTGATCGGCATCTTTGCCGTTGCGGTGGAGGTGGTCATGATTCTGTCCATCGTCGGCATCTTTGTCGGACAGGTTTCGAATAGCCGGGAACAGACCGGCGGCATCGGGGCCGATCTGATCGTGCGGCCACCCAATACGAGCTTTATTAGCGGTGTCGCGGGGGCGCCTGTTCCGGCCAAGATTGCCGGCGTACTGGCCAAGTTGCCACACGTTGCCGTTGCTACCCCGGTCATTCAGGACTTTAGTCTTGGCAGCTCTCCGGAAATTATCTGGGGCATTGATTACGCCACCTTCAATGCGCTGAAGCCGTTCGTTTTTGTTGCTGGACAGCCTTTCGAAGGGCCGAATGATGTGATTGTGGACGACGTTTTTGCCCGCGCGGATCATGGTCACCATGTAGGTGAGACGATCCAGGTCAAGAACCACCCCTTCCGCATCTCCGGCATCGTGGAGCACGGCCGCGGCGGGCGCAAATTCCTGCCGATTCATACGCTGGGAACATTGCTGGGCAATCCAGACAATGCCTCGCAGTTCTATCTCCGCAGCGACTCGATTGCGAACCAGGAACTGATCAAACACGAGATCCTGAACACTCCCGGCCTGAGCCAATATCAGGTGCAGACGCTTGCGGAAGTGCTGTCGCAGATGACGCCTGAGCACTTGCCGGGATTCAATGCGGCACTGCGAAGCGTGATTGGGATAGCTGTCATTGTCGGATTCATTGTCGTCTTCCAGACAATGTATACGGCGGTTATGGAGCGGACGCGCGAGATTGGAATTTTGAAATCGCTGGGCGCTTCGAGAGCTTACATTGCCAACGTTGTTCTGCGCGAAGCGGCGCTGATCTCGATTCTCGGAATCATTCTCGGGATTGGGTTGACTTATCTTCTCAAAATCGGGCTGAACTATAAGTTTCCGACGCTGCCGTTTCCTGTGAGCCTTGGCTGGCGTCTCAATGCCACACTGATTGCTTTCTCTGGAGCGATTCTGGGGGCTCTGTATCCGGCGCTCAAGGCGGCGCGGAAAGATCCTATTGACGCGCTGGCTTATGAGTAGGTGCGGACAGCGCCTTCAATAGCGGCCCTCAAGGAACGCATCTGTTTCATCTTCGGTCATCGGCTTCCACCAGTCGGGATCGTGGACGATAATTTTATCCTTCATCGTGCCGAATTTCGGCTTTTGGTGACTGTGTGCCGTCGTACGAACCAAGTCGACGACCGGGACACCGCGGCGGCAGATGGTGACAGACTCGCCGTTCCCCACGGCTTTGATCAGTTCCGGAAGTCTTTTCTTCGCTTTGGTTATGTTCACCTTCATAGTCAAAAAATCCTGCAACATACCCTGGGCAAGCCCGGGCCTGAAGGCCCTTAGTGATGAGTAGTTCGTTCCCCGGGCTAAAGAGACTGATGAAAGAGGCTGATGCTGAGTGAAAACCATCCCTCGGCGGCTAAAGCCGCACTCATTTCTGGTACTTACGGCACGGCTGAAGCCGTGCCCCTTCCAAACAATGACTCTTTCATCATCCTCTAAGGCTCGGGGCTGCTACCTAACCTTTACTCAAAGGTTGCGCAAGTCAGGGTGGATAAGATAGATCTACACCGGTTGGAGGAAGTCAGCCGATACCGGGTTCTCGTACAGCGAGTAGTCGCGCGTCACGACCGTGAGACCTGACGGTGTGACGAAGTAATTGCGCTTGTCCTCGTTCTGGTCGTAGCCGATGACTGTGCCTTCTGGCAGATGCACGTCGCGGTCGATGATTGCCTTCTTGATGCGGCAGTGGCGGCCGATGTTTACGTGCGAGAAGACGATGGTCGAGTCCAGCTCAGAATAGGAGTTCACGCGGACATCCTGCGAGAGCACGCTGTTGCGCACGACGGCGCCGGAGACGATGCAGCCGGCGGAGACGATGGAATTGATGGCCATGCCGGTGCGTCCGGGCTCGCCGAAGACGAATTTTGCCGGAGGGTACTGACGGACGCGCGTGCGCATGGGCCAGTTGCTGTCATAGAGATTGAAGGTTGGCGAGACCGAAGCGATGTCCATGTTGGCGTCGAAGTAGGCGTCGAGCGTTCCTACGTCGCGCCAGTAGAGGGCGTCCTTGCCGTTCTCATCGACAAAGTTGTAGGCGTACATCTTGTACTTGCCCAGGAGCGACGGAAGGATGTTGTGGCCGAAATCGTGTTTCGAGGTGGGGTCTTCAGCGTCTTTCATCAGCGCGGGCAGCAACACATCGGTGTTGAAGAGGTAGATGCCCATGGATGCGTCGACCATGGTGGGATTGAACGGCGAGCGCAGGTCGGTGGACTTGGGCTTCTCGTGGAAGCCGACGATATCGCCGGAGCGGGCGACTTCGACGACGCCGAAACGTGACACTTCGGTCGGATCGATGGGCAGCGTGGCCAGCGTTACGTCGGCGCCGGAATCGTTGTGGTGCTGCAGCATCTTGCCGTAGTCCATTTTGTAGATGTGGTCGCCGGAGAGGATGAGCACGTGCTTAGGCTGCTCGGAGCCGATGGAATAGATGTTCTGGTAGACAGCGTCGGCGGTGCCCATGTACCAGTTGGCGCTGACGCGCTGCATGGGCGGAAGGATCTCGATGAACTCGCCGAGTTCCTGGGCTACGACGCTGGTCCAGCCTTCGCGGATGTGACGGTTGAGAGAGAGCGCCTTGTACTGGGTGAGGATGTAGACGTGGCGAAGATCGGAGTTGATGCAGTTGGATAGGGTGATGTCGATGATGCGGTAGTGGCCGCCGAAGGGAACCGCAGGTTTCGCGCGATCGCGGGTCAGGGGAAAAAGGCGCTCGCCTGCGCCGCCTGCTAAAAGCACTCCGAGTGTATCTTTCATGGGATACGACGCCCCTTTTATGCTGGTTGCTTCGTTCTCAACTTCACGGCTTCGGCATGCGTTCGATTCGGCAGCCTTCGCCGCTCGCTGGAACTGGCGATACTAGCATATAGCTGCGTACAAAGGAGTCAATACGTACGGAGGGGCCGAACGGCGGGCTTAGTCGGCCCGCTCGTCCCCCTGGATGGCGATGCGCAGCGACCGGAGGAAGTGGACGTCCTGGGAAGAGAAGGCCTTGCCCTCGTGGCCTTCCTCTGTCTGGCCGGAGGCGTGCGACGGCTCAAGCATGGCTTCGGGTTGTTGTTCGAGCTCATTGAGGCCGATCGTCGCTTCGAGCATCAGCAGGACGTCGAAGCCCTGCTTGCGGATGTCCTGTACAACTCCGGCTATGTGTTCTGATTCGGAGACCGTCTCGTGGATGGCTTCTCCCAACTGCTGGACGAGTTTTCGCAGCTTTGCGTTCAAGGTGTGTCTCCGTTTACTCCCCGCCACCGAACGGCCTGGAGCGCGCTGGAATTGTTCTATACCTTACTTCTGATGTACGAGGAGGGCAATCGGAATCAGCGCGGCTGCTAAACTTTTCCCTATGGAGCCGAATACGGTCGGCCGCAAATTCGGAATCGGCGTTCGCATCGCGTCGAAAAAGTTGCTGGACCGCGCAGTCCAAGGAGCCCCTCCGCCTGCCGCCGCTGATGTTTCAAGGCCAGGGCAGCAAGCCGTGCCTCAAGTGTACGCCGCACGCGGGAAAGCTGTCGTCAAAGGAACACGCAAATTCGGCGAGGCGATCTGGAAGCCGTTCGCGCATGCCAGCGGCGTGTTGTGGCTTGAAGTTACGGGATTGTTCTTCGGCATCTTCGCGCTGTTTTTTGGGGTGAATACCTACAAGCTGCGGCACGAATGGGCCATCGGGCCCGATCATCAGCGTTTTCTTGTGTATACGATGGTCACGTTGATCTTTGCCTACTTCACCTTCAGTTCGTTTTATCGCGCGCGGAAGAAGGAGAAGTTGAGACGGCAGGCGGAGCGGTAATCTGCGCGGATTCGCGAATGCGCTGAGGAGAAGGTATTCTTCTCGGTTCACTCATGTCGGCTGAAAAAAATCTAAAGACGGTCTATACACGCTCCGATCTCGAAGCCATCGACTTTGACCCGGTCAAAGACCTCGGCTTTCCCGGGGAGTTTCCTTTTACGCGGGGTATCCAGCCGACGATGTATCGCGGCCGGATGTGGACGATGCGCCAGTATGCGGGCATGGGTGATGCGGAAGAGAGCAACCGCCGCTACAAGTTTTTGCTCGAACATGGGACAGCGGGGTTGTCGGTCGCTTTCGATCTGCCGACGCAGATTGGGTATGACTCCGATGATCCGATGTCGATGGGCGAAGTCGGCAAGGTGGGCGTGGCCATCGATTCAATCGAAGACATGGAAAGGCTTTTTGAGGGCATTCCGCTCGAGAAGATTTCGACTTCGATGACCATCAACTCGACGGCAAGCATCTTGCTGGCGCTTTATGTCGCTGTCGCCAAGCGCACAGGTGTCAATGTGAAGAGGCTTTCCGGCACGGTGCAGAACGACATTCTCAAGGAATACATCGCGCGCGGGACCTACATTTATCCGATTCGACATGCGATGCGCATCATTACTGACATGTTTGCCTGGGCGAATGATGCGGTGCCGGAGTGGAACACTATCTCGATCTCGGGATACCACATGCGCGAGGCGGGATCGACTGCCGCGCAGGAAGTCGCCTTCACGCTGGCGAATGGCATGACGTATGTGCAGGCGGCGATCGATGCCGGACTGGATATAGACAAATTCGCACCGCGCCTGTCGTTCTTTTTCAACGCGCACAATAATTTTCTGGAAGAGGTGGCGAAGTTCCGCTGCGCGCGGCGGGTGTGGGCGCATTTGATGCGCGACCACTTTGGTGCGAAGAATCCGCGCTCGTGGATGCTGCGCTTTCACACACAGACGGCGGGGTCGACGCTCACGGCGCAGCAGCCGGAGAACAATATCGTCCGCACGGCGATCCAGGCGCTGTCGGCGGTGCTGGGGGGTACGCAGTCGCTGCACACCAACGGCTATGACGAAGCGCTGGCGCTGCCGACGGAAGAGGCTGCGCGTATTGCGCTGCGCACACAGCAGATTCTTGCTATGGAATCAGGCGTGGCGCAGACGATCGATCCTTTCGCCGGGTCGTATTATGTCGAATCACTGACGCACGAGATCGAGCAGCAGGTGATGGCGTATTTCGATCGCATTGATGCGCTTGGCGGGATGCTTCGTGCCATTGAGCAGGGCTGGGTGCAGCAGGAGATCCAGAATGCTGCTTATGACTATCAGCGTGCTGTCGATTCCGGCGAGGCGACCGTAGTCGGCGTGAACCGCTTTACTCGTGAAGACGAGCCGGGGATTCCGATTCAGCGGATCGATGAGGCGCTGGAGCGGAAGCAGGTTGAGCGTTTGCAGGCTCTGCGTCTGCGGCGCGACAAGGCTCGTTGGCTTTCGACGATTGAGCGCGTAAAGGAGCACGCTCGCTCTGGTGAAAATCTCATGCCTGCGATTCTTGAGGCAGTTGAGAGTTATGCGACAGTTGGCGAAATAGCTGCGGCGATGCGTGAGGTGTTTGGGGAGTATCAGGAGTCAGTTGTGATTTGACCTTCGTGCACAAGTCAGAAGGAACTCGAATCAAACTGTGTTCTTCAGAAACAAACAGAGCAATGACAACTCCATGACAACTGCGTGGATTTGGGCTCGTAGTCTGCATCAGGAACATGGTTGCAGATATCCCCGCCTGCACTTGAGTTTCGGCCTCCAATTTGACGCCGCGTTGAAGCAGAGGCTAGTCCGACAAAGCGGGGCCTAAAGGAATATCGGGAGTCTCGCACATGAAAAACCCTCTGTGCTTTGCTGTCAGTGCAGCAATTGTCCTGAGCACGGGAACTGCAGCCCTTGCGCAGCACTATACGCAAGTCAATCTCGTCGCTAACACTGCTGGGATCGCTTCGGTTACGGATCCGAGTCTCATCAACCCGTGGGGCATTTCTCGCGGCTCAGGTAGTCCGTGGTGGATCTCGGATAACGTCACCGGGCTCAGCACCCTCTATATCGGCGCCGGTACGAAGCAGGGGCTGGTTGTCACCATTCCTCCTACAGATCCAACCAACCCGAAAACACCTACCGGCAGTCCAACGGGCACAATTTTCAACGGCAGCGCGACTGATTTTCTGCTTGCGCCAAACGCGCCAGCCGCATTTCTGTTCTCGACTATTGATGGCACGATTGTCGGCTGGAATGCGGGAGTTGGGGTGGCGCCAGGAGCGAATCCTCCTTCAACTCACGCCACGACGGTGGTAAGAACCAAAGACGGATCAAGCTATACGGGACTGACGAGCGCGCTTATTCAGGGCAAGCGCTATCTTTACGCAGCCAACTTTACCAACGGCCGCGTGGATGTGTATGACAACGCATTCCATCCGGTAAAGCTGAAGCCTAACAGTTACGACAAGGGCGGCTCCGACGACTTTGGTTTCGATGATGACCGCCATCGCCACGACGACAACGAGCCATTTGAAGATGATCGCCTGCCGCGCAATTTTGTTCCGTTCAATGTGCAGTCGATTGGCAATGACATTGTTGTGACCTACGCGCTGCACCTGCCGGGCTCGCTGTTTGAGACCGATGGGCCGGGCCTGGGCTACGTCGATGTTTACAGTTCCACAGGCCAGCTGTTGCGCCGCCTTGAACATGGATCATGGCTCAATGCTCCGTGGGGCGTCGCGCTGGCTCCGCTCGATTTTGGCCGCTTCAGCCACGATCTGCTGATCGGGCAGTTTGCTGGCGGCGGCACGACACAATCCAGCGGCTACATTGCCGCCTATGATCTGGCGACGGGAGAATTCGATGGTTTGCTTGAAGACGCCAGCGGGAATCCGATTGCGATCAATGGCATCTGGGGTATCAGTCCTGGCAACGTGAGCCCGGCCAACAACGATGTGGCTGGAGCGCCGGCATCAGAACTGTATTTCGCCGCTGGCCCCAATCATGGTTCGGGAGGTTTATTCGGCTATTTGAAGGCAGCTGCAACGGATTTGGTGAAAGGAAACGACCAGTAGTTTCAGACCAACAGGCCCTTGAACGGCCGGATGCTTGCGTGATCATGCCGCGCTGGCATCCGGTCTTTCTTTTTTGACGCTCACCGTTGATCGTCGTTCCTCCGATACAATCCAAACGTATCGGGAGGATCCCTTTGGAGAGACGTCGTTTTCTTACCGCATCTCTGGCTGCATCCGCAATGGCATTTACAGGCAAATCCGGAGGACAGGAAACCGCAGGCAAGCCGCGCGAATATTATGAACTGCGCAAGTACCACATGCAGTCCGGACCGGAGACGAAGCTTACGGAGAGCTATGTTTCGGGCGCGCTGATTCCGGCGCTGAATCGCATGGGGATGTCTCCCATTGGCGCGTTCAATCTCAGCATTGGGCCGGAGACGCCTACTCTCTACGTGCTTATTCCCAGCACATCAGTTGAGGCGCTGGTGACCGCCGACCTGCATCTTGCGCAGGACAAGGCGTTCATGCAGGCGGCTGAGCCTTTCTGGAATGCTCCGGCTACTGCGCCGCCTTATGTTCGGATTGAGAGTTCGCTGATGATTGCCTTTGAGGGATGGCCTAAGCTGACGCCTCCGGCATCGCGCGGCAAGCGTCTCTTTCAGTTGCGGACGTATGAGAGCCCTAC
Organism: Alloacidobacterium sp.; assembly: GCA_035313725.1. GTDB lineage: Bacteria > Acidobacteriota > Terriglobia > Terriglobales > Acidobacteriaceae > Alloacidobacterium. Next base: position 10,260 of record DATGAD010000254.1, read on the forward strand.
CAACCAGGACCATGTGCGCAAGGTGGAGATGTTCCACAACGGCGAGTTTGAGATTTTTCAGAAGGCTGGATTTGGGCAGGTCTTTTATGGGGACTCGCTGATTGGGCCGCGGTTGCCGAACCTGACTTACATGCTTACTTTTGGCGATATCGGCGAGATGAATGCCAAGTGGGCTGCTTTCGGCAGCGATCCGGACTGGAAGAAGCTGTCGGCTTCGCCCCGATATGCGTTTGAGCAGATTGTGAGCAACATCACGAACCTGATTCTTACGCCTACGGATTTTTCGCAGAT
>DATGAD010000255.1:0-2771 GCA_035313725.1 Alloacidobacterium sp.
GCACACTTCGAGTCATCCGGTCACCACCAAGGTGCTCTGGGATGCCTGCCAGTACGCCGCCGAACGCGCCGGCCTCACGCATAGGCACATCCATCCGCACACTCTACGTCACTGCTTCGCCACACATCTGCTCGAAGCCGGCGCCGACCTGCGCACCATCCAGATACTGCTCGGACATCGCGACCTCGAAGTAACAACCGTCTACCTGCATCTGTCCCAACGGCATCTCAGCGCAACTGCCAGCCCGTTCGATGCCCTCACCTTCTCTCGACAAGGAGGACACAAGCACAGCTCATGAGCCGGCCTCCGCTGGAGATGGCCGACATTGTTCGCTGTGCGGGACACGCATTTCTCGAACACAGCCGTAAGTGGATCAACTGGCAACACCGAAAAGTGTTGCTGGCCATCACGCGCTGTCGCACCGCCGCGCTGGGTGGACATCGTGATCGCTGTACCGGCTGCGGACATACCACCGCCATCTCATACAACTCGTGCAGAAATCGCCATTGCCCACGGTGCCAGGGCAACGCACGCCTGCGCTGGCTCCAGGCGCGGGAACGGGAACTTCTGCCCACTCGCTATGTGCATGCCGTCTTCACGCTACCGCGGGAACTGGCGCCGCTCGCGTTGCAGAACAAGCGGCTGATCTACAACCTGCTCTTTCACGCCAGCGCCGAGACGCTGCTTGAGATTGCTCGCGACCCTCGGCATCTTGGTGCCGAGATCGGTTTCTTCAGCGTGCTCCACAGCTGGAACCAGCGCTTGCAGTTTCATCCGCATGTCCACTGCGTGGTTGCCGCCGGCGGCCTCGCGCCGGATCACTCCATCTGGATCTCCGCCCGGCATTCCTTCTTTCTGCCCATCGGCGTGCTCAGCCGCGTCTTCCGCGGCAAGTTCGTCGCCGGACTCCGCAACGCATTCCATCGAGGCACACTCCAGTTCCACGGCAACCTCCTGCCTCTTGCCCAGCCGCGCACCTTTGCTGCATGGCTGAGGGTACTGTACCGCCACGACTGGGTCGTCTACTCCAAGCGGCCTTTCGGAGGACCGGAACATGTACTGCGCTATCTCGGCAACTACACTCATCGCGTCGCCATCTCCAACAGCAGACTGATCTCGCTCTCGGAGAGCAAGGTGACCTTCCGTTGGCGCGACTCCGCCCACGGCAACAAGAAGAGGCTCATGAATCTGCCTGTCGAAGAGTTCCTGCGCCGCTTCCTGCTCCACCTGCTGCCGCCCGGCTTCGTCCGCATCCGTAACTTCGGCTTCCTCGCCAACCGGAACCGCGCTACGCTGTTGCCGCTGTGCTTTCGACTGCTCAGCGGCTTAGAGAAAACCGCATCTTCAGCGGAAACATCGTCCACAGACCAGACTCACTCACTCTGGAACTGCCCAGTCTGCGGTGGAACGATGCACGTCGTTGAACGGCTCTCCGCAGCTCAACTCCTGCTTCGCTCTCCACCTCAACCGGACCGGTGCGCTGCATGAACCTACATCCGCATTCTCGCCATCTACTCGTGCTTCGGCATGCACGCCGATCCTTGCCTCATCAGCCCCGGAGCACTCTGCCCACAGTCTCTTCAGCCACTGCCAGACGTCTCAGCGCGACGCTTCTTGGCTCCATCCGGCCATCAACCCTGCAGATCATAACCAGCGAAGCACCTTCCCTAAACCTCTGCACCCGCTCCGCCCCATTCAAAATACATAGCCTTCCCTGAGGGCGGCTTCCTTCAAGTCGCTGTATCCGAAGCGCCCCCTGCAGAGCATGCTACTGGTACCGTTGCGTCGCAGGGCGCTCCAGATACAGCACTAAGACTTCCAGATACAGCACTAAGACTTGTCGGGACTGATCGTATCTTGACGAGTTGCATCTGCGATTTAGCAACAAAGGAAATTGTGGGCGAGCTCCTGTTAGGGAGTAGTAGGGTTTGCGTCTGCTTCAACGTCAATCTCGATATCGACATCGGGTGCCGTTGAGTCAGCGACTTCTGCCGCATTGTCTCGCGCCCCCATGCCGAATGCGGCGCGTTTCGTGGCCGCAGTTCCATGGAACGCGACCCTCGCCGGCTGGTCCGGTTTTGTATCGGCGAATGCGCCGTTATATTTGAAGGTGAGCGGCACGACTTTGGTAACGCCATGCATGGTCAGCGAGCCGTCCATCCTCCAGAGATCTGCCGAGACACGGTGAATGCCTCGCCCTTGATAGGTCATTGTCAAAAACTTCTTCACATCAAAATACGCGTCACTGCGAAGATCGTCATCACGTTGGCTGACCTGTGTGCTGATCGTAGCGACATCGATCGTGACGTCTACGCTACAAGCGGCTGGATCCGGCGATACGGTGATGGTCCCTGAAACTTGGTCGAAACGGCCGCGCACACGTCCCACCAGATGGTGCCAGGCGCTGAAATAGGCAAAACTGTGACGCGGATCTATCTTGTACGTCCCCGGAGCTGGAAGCGCCTGAGCTTCGACGCTCTTTTGGACAGGTGTAGCGGGAGGCTGCTGCGCCACCGCAGAGGTCCAAGACCCCGCGCAAATTGCCAAAAACAGAGTACCGACTCCGAAGAAATCCGGCAGTTTCTTGACGATCGTTCTTCCTGCATTCCTGTTAATCATCTCGTTTGCCTCCGATTGATTTGCAGTTGGCCATCGTTACTTACCTTTGACACTTGAAGCCATCGAGCTGTTCCCACAATGAGCTCGGCGGACTCTTTGGATCGCGAAGAAAACAGCATGGAAGTCCGCACGTGTATCTCCAAACCGCACGC
>DATGAD010000256.1:0-24294 GCA_035313725.1 Alloacidobacterium sp.
TTCCAGGCCGGCCGCTCTTTGCCTGCATGGATTTGCGGACTCGCTTTCATCTCGGCCAATCTGGGCGCTCAGGAAGTGATTGGCATGGGCGCTTCGGGCGCGAAGTACGGCATTGCCACCAGCCATTTTTATTGGATAGGCGCCATTCCCGCAATGATCTTCGTCGGCGTCTTCATGATGCCGTTCTACTACGGCTCGAAGGCGCGGTCGGTACCGGAATTTCTCCGCCTGCGCTTCGATGAGAAAACGCGAGCCTACAACGCCTGCTCATTTGCCGTGATGACCGTATTCTCTTCCGGCATCTCGATGTATGCCATGGCGCGGCTCATTCAGACCCTGCATGTATTCGACTCGCTATTCCTGAAATTCAACTTGCCGCTGGGCTGGATCTTCCACTTCGCCATCATTATTTCAGCCGTCATCGTGCTCGGTTACATCTTCCTCGGCGGCCTCACCAGCGCAATCTACAACGAAGTCCTGCAGTTCTTTCTGATTGTTGCCGGGTTCCTGCCTCTGGTTTGGGTCGGCCTCAAAAACGTCGGAGGATGGAGCGGACTGAAAGCTTCATTACCGGCGGCGTATACCCACTCATGGCGTGGTATGACGAACCCGCATACCAATCCTCTTGGTGTGGAGTGGTTTGGCCTGTCGATGGGCCTCGGCTTCGTCCTCTCCTTCGGCTACTGGTGTACTGACTTTCTTGTGATTCAGACGGCGATGGCATCAGATTCAGAGGAGTCCGCGCGGCGCGTCCCGCTGATTGCCGCCATTCCTAAGATGTTCTTTCCGTTTCTCGTCATTCTGCCGGGATTGATCGCCATCGCCACGTCGACCACCACGCAGCACGCGATGCTGCAATCCACGCCAACGCTCAATGCTCCGGTAACGCAGGCGGCGGCAAACGATCTTTCCGATCCGACCAAATACAACAAGGGCCTGATTCCCGCCAAGGTGAACCCAGTCACCGGAAAAGTCATGACAGACGAGCAAGGTAAGCCGCTGCTCGACTATGACCTGGCCATTCCGAACATGCTTTTGCACTATTTCCCAACAGGCATTCTCGGGCTTGGTTTGACGGCGCTTCTGGCAAGCTTCATGTCCGGAATGGCCGGGAACGTGACCGCCTTCAATACGGTCTGGACCTACGATTTGTATCAGTCCTATATACATAAGAACGCAAGCGATTCCCACTACCTGAAGATGGGGCGATGGGCGACTGTCGGCGGTATTCTGCTGTCGATGGCGACGGCCTATGCGGCGACATCCTTCAACAACATCATGGACACGCTGCAGCTTGTCTTCTCCTTTGTGAATGCGCCGCTGTTTGCGACCTTCCTGCTGGGGATGTTCTGGAAACGGACAACCGGGCACGCGGCCTTCACCGGCCTAGTGGGCGGCACGGTAGCGGCCGTTCTGCATCACGGTTTGACGCTGCCAACGGATGCCCATGCCGGTATTCACGGCGGATGGATCGCGGTCACTCATTCCTATCCAAGTGAAATGGCACAGAACTTCTGGACAGCGATCTGGGCATTTTCGACGAACTTCATTCTGACGGTCATCATCAGCCTGATGACGAAGCCGCGTCCTGAAAATGAACTGGTTGGGCTGGTCTATTCGATGACCCCGAAGCCTGTCGAACATCACATGGCGTGGTATGCGCGTCCCAAGGTAATTGCCGTTGGCCTGATCGCGCTGCTGATCGCGTTGAACCTGACCTTCCGCTAAGCGAGCCGAGGAGCGAACGAATATGAACCTTGATCTGAGAATCCCCATGGGCCTGATGTTCCTGATCGTAGGCGTAATCATGAGCCTCTTCGGTTTCTTCACGCGCGGCAGCGTTATCTACGAGCGATCAGTGGGAATGAATATCAATCTGATCTGGGGGCTGGTCATGCTGGCCTTCGGGCTGGTGATGTTCCTGCTTGGCCGCGCCGGCGACAAGCGTACTGCAGCTGAACCCATCGAAGGCACAAACAGGCCTCTCGGCGGAGGCGGTCATGGGATGGGACATTGAGTACGCTCATTTACAATTCCACAATGTTGAACGGCTAAACTAGCTGTAGATGAAGCATCGCACGATCGAGCACTATGAACTGGTCAGACGTCTTGGAGCGGGCGGCAGTGGCGTAGTTTATCTAGCCAACGACACGCTGCTGATGCGTCCAGTAGTTCTCAAAATCCTGAAGCGCGGCGCGCTCACGCTGGAGCAGATGCGCACAACCGTCCTGCGCGAAGCGCGCATGGCGTCTGCGATCGAGCATCCGAATGTCTGCGCCATCTACGAAGTGGGTGAAGAGGGCGAAGAAGCCTACATCGTGATGCAGTACGTGCCCGGCCAGTCTCTGGACAAGCTCATTGCCAGAGGGCCGGCGAGCATGCAGCTCGCACTTTCCGTTGGTATCCAGATCGCGGACGGTCTCAGCGCTGCTCATACGCTTGGAATCTTCCATCGTGACCTGAAGCCGGCGAATGCGATTCTGACCGATGGCGGTCTGGTAAAGATCCTCGACTTTGGTCTTGCGCGGCGGCTGAACCCCGAGGATGCGGAGTTCGATCCATCAAAGTCATCGCGGCGGAAGCCCGGTCGCGTTGCCGCAACCTACACCGCGCGCGGTGGCACGATCGCTTACATGGCGCCGGAGCAATTCGTCACCGGGCAGAGCAGCATGCAGAGCGACATCTGGGCCCTCGGCGTCATCCTTTATGAGTTGGTCAGCGGGCGCCACCCTTTCTCGCGACCTGATGCCGATGAATTTCAGAGCATTCGCGCGATTCAATTTGTCGACCCGCCGTCGCTCGATCAATGCTGCCCTGACGTGCCTGCCGAATTCAGTTCGGTCATTCTGCGCTGCCTCGAAAAGAATCCTGGTGAGCGCTATGCCAGTGCTGCGGAGGTACGCGAAGCGCTGAAGACCATTATGAAGGCGCTCCAGATTGAGACGGGCATTATTCCCGGAGAAGCCGCAGCGCATCTGCCTGTCTCTGCTCCGGACGACGAAAAACGGACTACTGGCCTGCTCTCCATGTTGGCAGAGCGTTTCCGTGAATCGGCCGACACGCAGACAAAGCAGAACACGATCGTTGTTTTGCCATTCAAAAATTTTGGTCCTTCAGAAGTAACGCCACTCTATGGATTCGCCTTGGCCGACGCGATTGCTGCCAGGCTCTCGCGTATGTCATCTCTTGTCGTTCGGCCTTCGAGCGCGTTGATGCACCTTCCGCTCGCGCAACTCGATCCCCTCGAAGTTGGGCAAAAGCTGCTTGTGCGATGGGTGCTGACCGGAACTTTCATAAAGTCGGAAAAAGGTTTCGACCTGAACTGGCAGTTGCTCGACATCTCCGGGCAGAGCGTTAGCGGAGGCGGCGCCATTAGCGTGCCGTCGTTCGACCTGGTGGCAGTGCAGACAGAGATCTGCAACGAGGTCTTCGCGTCGCTGCAGGGAATCGGGCAGTTGAAACAAACCAACGACCGAGCCGGAGCGCCGCGTACTACGCTTAGCGAAAAAATTTCTGAAGAGTACCTGCAGGCACGTGCCATGTTGTCGTCCTTCATGCAGCGTACCGGCAGCAAAGCTGATCTTGATCGTGCGCGGGAACTTTTCGATCACGTCGTTCAAAGCGACGCGTCCTTCGCTCCAGCGTGGAGTGGTCTCGGCATTACGCATCTGCAATATGTCCGGCACGGATTTGGCGGCCACATGCATGTGATGGCAGCGCGTCGGGCGTTCGACCAGGCACTTGATCTCGATCCCGGTTCCGTTGAAGCGAATCTCTACCGCGTCTACATGCTGCTGTCGCGGGGAGAGAAAGAAAGCGCGCGGCATGGCATTGAACACCTGCTGCGGACTGCGTCCAATGACTGGAATGTGCATATGGTGGCTGGCATGACCCTGCGTCTGGATGGCGTTTATGAAGAGGCGCTCGATCAGTTCAATCAGTCGCTCAAGTTGAATCCGTCCAACGCGCCCGTCATTTATAACCACCGCGCGCGTGTCTACCAGTATCAGAACCAGCTCGAACTCGCGGACGAGGAGCTCGAAAAGGGGCTAACGCTGGAACCCAAACACCCGCTGCTGCGAACATCCGTTGCATATCAGCGCATGCGCCAGGGAGACTTGCAACAGGCCATCGAAATGTTTGAAGCCGTCATTCGCGATGACGACAGCATGCGCATCGCATACCCGACTCTAGCCATGTGCTACGTACAGGTTGGGCAACGGGAGCGCGCTGCCTCGCTCATCACGGAAGATTCGCTCTCCGCTGCCGAAGCTGACAGCGAGATGGCGTACCGCCTCGCCACCTACTTCGCCGTGGAAGGCGACGAAAGCGAAGCACTGCACTGGCTCCGCCGCGCGATTTATCTCGGAAATGAAAATTATCCCTGGCTTGCGAAGAATCCCGCGTGGAATCGTCTGCATGGTCACACGGATTTCGAACGCATTCTTGAAGACCTGAAGAAGAGTTTTCGCCGCAACCAGAAAACCTGGAAGCGGTTGCTGGAACAGGTACCAAAAGTTCCTCAGGTCTAAACGAGAATTACTACTCCTTCAAATCCTTTGCCAGCTGCTTTGGCGCAACATTGCGCCAGGCAGCTGCCAGTGCCGGTTGAAGCGTCTTCTTCGTAGCCTTCTTCAAATGCACGTGCGTCGCGCCATTCTTGCCCCAGTAGCCGGGAACAGGCACAAAAACCTCTGGCCACTCCTGAACGAACGTGTCCTGATCGAGCGGTGGTAGTTTCACCATCCCATAGGTCTTATCCGGATAGGCGAGCGTCGCAAAAATCTTGCCAGCTACGCGGAAGTCAGGATGATTCATATGCTCAGCCTCCACGGCTTCCGGGAAGCTGAGCGCGAGACGGCGAAAATCATTTGCTGTCATCTTTAATCCCACATCTCTCATGCATTGCGAAGAGTGCGCAAAGCATGAGGAGATACCGCTATTTCTCTTGCATGGCGGACTGCATTTCTGCCATGGACACATCCTTGACGTGCGTCGCGAGCCACCACTGGAAGCCAAATGGGTCTTCAACCCCCGCCATGCGGTCGCCGTAGAATTGATCGGCCGGCTCGCGCAGGCTCTTGGCGCCTGCACTCAACGCTTGGTTGTAGGTCGCATCGCAGTCCTCGACGTAGAGCATGATGCTCACGGCGGAGCCTCCAAAATGCTTCGGGCTATAAATATCCTTTTCCGGAAATTCGTCGGCCAGCATGATGCAGGAGTCGCCAACTTGAATCTCTGCGTGCCCGATGCGTCCATCCGTTTGCGGCATGCGCATGCGCTCAGTCGCGCCGAATACTTTCTTGTAGAAGTCGATCGCCTCCCCCGCTCCGCGTATGTGCAGGTAAGGCTGAACGCTGTGATACCCATCGGGAATCGCTTTCACTTGTGCCATAAGACCAATCCTCCAGATGCCGACCATTGTCGTCGAATTGCTGAAGATCGGTATTGTAAAAAATTGACCTGCCGCCACACAGGCTAGGTGATTGGCACATGGTTCAGGTGCGGCGTGGCGGCCGCGAGGTACGCAGACGGAGTCATCCCTGAAAACGACTGGAAGTCATGGATGAAATGGGGCTGGTCGTAGTAGCCGCAATCCAGTGCGACCTGGGCCCAATCGACCTGCTTCGCGCCGTGGACAGATACGAGTGCCTGTTGAAAGCGCCGTACACGGCAGAATGCCTTTGGCGTAAGCCCCACCTGCTGGCTAAAGAGCTGAATGAATCGCCGCGGACTGAGGCCAATTTGCCCCGTCAGCCACGCAACCGTCATCGTATGCGGCACGCGGCGAAAATGGTGCAGCGCATAGTCCACCGCGGGATGCCACGCCAACGGCCGCGCAAGCTGTTCGAGCAGGTCCTGTTCAAGGATCTGAAACATTGCGGAGATGCTTGGCGCAGCGAGCATGCGCTCGCGCACCTCTTCCACGCGGGAACGCCACAGGTCTTCAAGACTGATGGAGGAGTTCTCCATTGCATTGGCTGGTTCGCGAAAGAAGGGAAATGAGCCTCCCGGCTGGAACTGGATGCCCATCACCCGCTCCTGCTGGTCTGTGCCGATCACGAAGTAATTCGTGCGTGCCCCGGAGAGAACGGCATGTCCGTAAGTATCGAAGCGGCGCAGATCATCCGAGCGATAGATGCGAATGGGCGTGTCTTTCAGGTTGAAAACAATGGTCGCTTCGCCGTTGGGCATGAGCCGCTCATGCGTATGCGTGCCCTCGGGAATGCCCTCCCAGTACCAGAAGCACTCGACAAAGTGCCCGAGCGGAGAAGGCGGCTTGTAGCGCAGCGACGTCAATGCAGGCTCCTGCCAAAGAGTCTACGCCCCAATAGCAGGCAATAAAAAGGAGCGCCTGCGCGCTCCTTTTATGATTTAGACGGTAAAGCCTAGTTTCGCGTAGGCATCAAGTCCATCGGTTCGGTGAGGCTGAAGGTAACAACTGAACCCGCCGGCACTTCCGCGAGCTCAGGATGCTGCATCAGCATATGCACGGTGACCACTCCTGCACCCACCAGCGAACCAATCACCGCGCCGTGGGGGCCGGCAATCTTTGCGCCAACAATCGCGCCTGTACCTGCGCCTGCGCCATATTCAAGCACGTCTTTCTTCAGATGCGATGAAGGCTGAATACCACCTTCGCTGTCGGTCCGGGTGTGAGGAGCCTTCGATTCCACCACCTGTCCGTAGAGGTGATACGCCGTGCCGTCGGGAAGAATGACAACATCAGGACGCAACCGCAGCGTTGCCGATGGGCCAAAGTGATGACCCTGGGTAACGCTCACCACGCGACCGCGCAACTCTGAACCGGCAGGGATAATAATTCGCCCGTCCTTATAGACGTCAGTAGCAACCTGCGCCTTGAACGCTGCGCCGGCATTCGTGTCTTTGGTGGAGAGAGTGTCGATCAGCCGTGCGCGAATGTTTGTGCCCTCCGCCAGCTCATTGCTGGGTGAAGGCACGTAGCCAACAATGTCCTCGTCGGGATTGTAGGGTCGTTTTGCAAGAGTAGCGCTTGTTGCAGGCGCTGCGACGCTGGCCGAAGCAGGCGGCACAGACGAGACGATGCCGTCGTCGGGGTTCGTTGCTGGTGCGGGTGCAGTGCTGGCTACCGATGAAGTCGCGGCAGGCTTGGCTGAAACGGCAGGAGACGGCTTGGCCGCCGAAGGGTTTGCCGGCTCATCCTGGCTTGTGACAATCGTGTCATCTGCCGGCGGGTTTGAAACTCCCTGGTTGGGGGTCTGATTAGCCTGCTGCGCAAATCCCGCAGGCACAAGCAGCAACGTGCTGGCAAACGCAATCAGTGCGAGAGAATTTCCCGTTTTTTTCATGCATAACTCCATGCGCTGTTCGCTTTGTGATTAGACCCGGGAAATGCGAAACAGTCGCGTCTGCAAGTAAGACTAGACGAATTGATGTAGCGTGCCTACTTCGTGATGACTCTGCGAACCAGAACAGACAATAGATGGTTAGATGCTGCAACGACTGCAGCTACGCTTCAATGGGCGCATTTGCGAATAGCAGATGAATCGCCTGCGCTGCCAGCAGGACTAGCCGCGTCTTTGGTATCCTTTCCAAGACACTTCACGGCGGATTTCTTCAGGAAGGTTATTTCATCGCATGTCGGGTTTTGTAGACACCATAGGCGGCTTTGCCGGTGAGCCGATTCGTGTGGACCGACGCCCCAAACTCAAAGACCGGCTAAGACACCAGATTTCGAGGGACGAAATGACAGAGATTGCAGCAATTCATGCGCGCGAGATTCTTGATTCGCGCGGAAACCCTACCGTCGAAGCAGACGTGGTGCTCGCCGATGGCTCAATGGGCCGTGCCGCGGTGCCCAGTGGCGCTTCGACGGGCGAGCACGAAGCCGTTGAGCTGCGCGACGGAGACAAGACCCACTATCTGGGCAAAGGTGTCCTGCAGGCTGTTGAGAATGTCGAAAGCATCCTCGCTCCCGAATTGACCGGCATGGATGCAACCAACCAGCGCCTGCTCGACGCGACGATGATCTCGCTCGACGGAACTCCAAATAAAAGCCGGTTGGGTGCGAATGCGATTCTCGCAGTGTCTATGGCAGCGGCGCGCGCCTCGGCTACTTCACTCAAAGTACCGCTGTACCGTTATCTCGGCGGCGTAAATGCCTCTGTGCTCCCAACGCCGATGATGAATATTCTCAACGGTGGCGCGCACGCCGACAACAACGTGGACTTCCAGGAGTTCATGGTGATGCCAGTCGGGGCGGAGCGCTTCTCTGACGCATTGCGCTGCGGGGCAGAAATCTTCCATACCCTGAAGGGCGTGCTCAAGAAAAAAGGCTATAACACCGCAGTCGGCGATGAAGGCGGCTTCGCTCCTTCGCTCAAGTCAAATACCGAAGCGATTGAAGTCATCCTTGAAGCCATCGAACTCGCAGGATACAAAGCCGGCGAAGATGTAGCTTTGGCACTCGATCCCGCAGCAAGCGAGTTCTACGACAAGGAATCAGGAAAGTATATCTTCAAGAAATCTGATAAGAGCGAGAAGAGCAGCGAAGAGATGGCGCGCTACTGGGAGAGTTGGACTCGCCAGTATCCGATCGTCTCCATCGAAGACGGACTCGCCGAGGACGACTGGCAGGGCTGGAAGTATCTGACCGAACTGGTTGGAGACCATGTGCAGCTCGTTGGCGATGATTTATTCGTTACCAACACAGAGCGCTTGCAGCGGGGCATCGAAGAGGGTGTGGCGAACTCCATCCTGATCAAGGTGAACCAGATCGGAACCATCAGTGAAACGCTGGAAGCAATTGCTCTTGGTCACCGTTACGGCTACACGTCGATCATTTCCCATCGTAGCGGCGAGACCGAAGATACCTTTATCGCCGACCTGGCAGTGGGAACCGGCGTTGGCCAGATCAAGACGGGATCTGCCTCACGCACCGACCGCATTGCGAAATACAACCAGCTTCTGCGCATCGAAGAAGAGTTAGGCCAGGCGGCCGAATTTCTCGGCCTCGAAGCGGTAAACTTTGGCGAGTAAATAAATGAAAGAACGCGCGGACAACCTCCGCGCGTTTTGCTTTTCCATCCATCTCAGGAGTATCTATGCGAATCTTTCAAACGGCTGTCTGCTTAGTGGCGTTTTCTGTTTCAGCGTTTGCCCAGCAGCCTTCGTCGACCTCGACAGCACCGAAGCCAGCCTCGCCTGCAACCCAGCCATCACCTGCTGCTGAGCCGGCCATCAAACCGCCTGCCAATCCAATCACCCTTGCGCAGATCAAGGAAATGCAGGAGCTGACAGGCGCAGAGGCAACAAAAAAACGTATCGTGGCGAGCGCCATGCAGGCATACCGCAGCCAGTTTCCTCCATATGTCCCGGCAGATGTGATCGACGACCTTGACAAGAGCCTGCAAAACGCTGATCTCGAATCGCACGCCGCTGACATTTATCCAAAATACATCTCGACCGAAGACGCGACGAAGATCATTGATTTTTACAAGTCGCCCGCGGGCCGGGACTTGATCGCAGCCCAGCCGTACATGATGACTGAGCTGCAGCGCTCCGCTGTACAGATAGCGCAGCAAACGGCCAGAGATGTCATGGCGCGCCACAAGGACGAGATCGAAGCGGCACAGCGGAAATATATGGATCAGCAACAGCAGTCGAAGCCTACGCTCAATACACCGCCGCAGCCTTCTTCGAATCCGCCGGCTACTTCCAAACCGCAAGGCACGGCAAATCCGCCAAGCACGCCTCAGAAGTAATTTGGTCACTATTATTCAGGAGAAACGAGTTGTCGATTCACAAAAGGCCGCTGGTCCTTACGATTCTCGACGGATGGGGCTATCGCCCTCAAATCGAAAACAATGCCATCGCGCTGGCGCGCAAGCCTACGTATGACAAGCTACTGGCCGAGTATCCGAACACTCTATTGCACGCCTCGGATCATTTCGTGGGCCTGCCGGACGGTCAGATGGGCAACAGCGAGGTAGGCCACCTCAACATCGGCGCAGGCCGTGTCGTTCGCATGGATATCACTCGCATTGATGCTCTGATCGCGAGCGGCGATTTCTTCACGCATCCCGTCATCGTGGAGGTGATGAAGCGTGCCCGCGATGGGCGTCAGTTGCATCTGTTCGGGCTGCTATCCGATGGCGGCGTTCATTCGCATCAGGAGCATCTCTACGCACTGCTCAAAGCCGCAAAGCAGCACGGTGTGGAACGAGTCTTGATCCACGCGTTCATGGACGGCCGCGACACCCTCCCGACAAGCGGCGCCGCCTATCTTGCCGCCCTCGAACAGAAGATGCGCGAGTACAACGTGGGCAAGATCGCATCCGTCTCTGGCCGTTACTATGCCATGGATCGCGACCGCCGCTGGGAACGCGAAAGAAAAGCCTTCGATGCCATGGTGATGGGTCGCGCAGAAGGCGGTTTGCATCAGGATCCCGTCGCCCGCGTAAAGGAGTCATACAACAACGGAATTACCGACGAGTTTATTGTGCCGTTCGTTGTTACAGATGAACATGGTCATCCCAACGGAATTATCCGCGACGAAGATGTGTGCATCATGTTCAACTTTCGCGCCGACCGCGCACGACAGATCACGCGAGTCCTGGCGCGCAACAGCAACTTCACCAAGGAAGGCGGACGCGAGCTCATCGACGCTGCCGAGCTTGACGAAACGATTCCACGCAGTGAAGTGCCGAAGGACCTCCACTATGTCTGCATGACGCAGTATGACAGGCACTTCACGCTGCCCATGGTTATCCTGCCGGAGTCGATGGAGAACCTTCTGGCGAACATGCTTGCGCAGGCGAACTTGCGGAACCTCCGTGTCGCCGAGACCGAGAAATACGCCCACGTAACGTATTTCTTCAACGGCGGAATCGAGACACCATTTCCCGGAGAAGATCGCGTGCTCATTCCATCCCAGAAGGTGGCCACATATGATCTCGCGCCGGAGATGAGCGCGGCGGGCATAGCTGACGCAGTTGTGAAAGCAGTCGAAGACACGGCATTTGATCTCGTGGTCGTCAACTTTGCGAACGCTGACATGGTCGGACACTCCGGCAAACTGGAGCCAACAATTAAAGGCGTGGAAACAGTGGATGCCTGTCTTGGACGTATCTACCAATCCATTCGCCAGCGCGGCGGATCATTGCTGATTACCGCCGACCATGGCAACGCTGAGATGATGGTCGATCCCGTGACCGGCGGTCCTCACACCGCCCACACGACCAATCCTGTGCCATTCATTCTTGTAAGTGAGGATGCGAAGAGCTATTCGCTCAAGCCAGACTGTTCCCTTCGGGACATTTCGCCGACCCTGCTCAGTCTTCTCGGTATCGATCAGCCAAACCAGATGACCGGTGGCGATCTGCGACGTCGAATCGGCTAGTGGATCGACAAAAAGAAAAGCCCTCATCGCGATGAGGGCTTTTGTCTATCCGGATCCAACTCAGAAGACCTTCTGCTCGTGCGGGAACCAGGTGACTTGGACAGCGATGGTCGTATCATTCTGGACGCCCGTCTTATAGATCGGCGCAACCCACCGCTCATATTGCAGCCATCCGTTGATCTCAATGTCCTTGTGAATGCGCTTCACGACATTGAACTGATAATCATTCTGTGTTGTCCCGCCCGGCAGAAATCCTCTTGTGCCTTGCCCCGGGATCACAATTTGCTGCGGTATCTTCATCGTGCGATAGCTGAACTGAATCTGCTCCTGCGGCGACATGTGCCACGTCAACCAGGTCTGTCCTCCTGTAGATTGCCGTCCCAGCCAGCTTCCCATAATAAAGCCCTTGTTGGTGTATCCCTGCTTCTGGATCGATTCGTTATAAAGGAAATTGGGCCCACCTGTACTCACCGTGTCGGTGGTGCCGCCTTCCACGCGGAAGTCCAGCTTGTCCAGTCCCGGAAAATGCGAAAGATATAGCCCAGGCATATATGCCGAACGCCGCGGAGCACTGACCGGGCTCAGATCGTCATGCGCAAGCGAATCGGTGTAAAGGGTGAGCCATTTGCGCATAAACGGCAGGCGATAAGAGAAGTCAAATGTGCCGAAGCGGGCGCCGGGATCGTCGCGCGAGTTCTTCTCTGCCGGCGTTACGTTCTGAAAGCTGAAGAAGCTCTTTAAGAAACTGTGGACGGTAATCGGAACATGTCCTTTGCCGCCCCAGATAACGGTTCGTTCGAATCCAAACTCGAGGTTCACCGTAGGCTTGAAGCTGACCTTCTCAGCGTGAACCCAGGGCGAATTAGGGTAGGAGTGCCCCTGCAAGGAGCCCACGAAGAAGTCATACCGGAATGGCCCTGTCAATCGCGAGAGCCCGGGGATGCGCAGGGGCTCAGTGCGATCGATTTGGAAGGCGTAGATGTTGTCAGCGTTAGTGCTCCATGCAAAGCTTGCGCTCTGATTCGGCGCCCACCAGTGATCGCTTTTGCCGAATGAGATGTCGTGATTCCAAATGTTGTATGAAAGGTAGGCTTCCCGCACACGGAAGGTATTTGTCGTGGGAATCGGTCCCAGGGGAATCGTATCCTGCTTAGGGTTTGAGGCAACAGGAATGCCTATATCAAGGTTGGAAAGATAGTCGAACAGGGCCTGCGAATAGCCGGTTGCACTGGGTGAATGTTGATATTCGCCGCGAAAATACAGGGAAAAGCGGCCGAGTCCACTGTACGCGCTGGCGCCCGTGTAATTGTTAAAGCCTGCCTCAGAGGGACGCCCGTAATCATTCACGATGGTCTGTCCAAGGTGAAAACTGTCGACTAGTGGAGTGTCGGTGATGCCGCGCATCTGTGTGTACGCGCTCTCGAAATTAGCTGTTAAGGATCGCCGGCCAAAATTGTTTTCAAGCCCTGGAGCCACCTCGTGTAAAACACTGAGATAAATCTCACGCGCCTCGTCGTTATTTGTGTCGGCATCGATCTTGTCCGCGGTCCGTTGCAACATGTGCAGAATGCTAAGGCGCGTCCAGGGACGCAGTCCGAGAAATGCAGTGTCAAGATAGCCAAGCCCCTGCAAACGGGTGAGCGCGGGATAGACCCAGCTATCCACCGGAATGTAAGGCGTGCCGAGCGTGCTGACGTAAGTAATAGGCGACGCCGGAGTGTAATTGGGTGGAATCGGCTGCTGGGGTGTCCCGCCATCGACGCCTGAGTCGGCTGAAATCGGCTGGTTTATGTTTTCCTGGGCCAGAATGGATTGCAGCGGAAAGCTAAGCGCCGCAATAAAACAGATCAACGGGACAAATTTCACTCGCACCTCATACGTAGGGGAATCCTCATTCCGCAACACAGCTGTTGTTGCGAATGGATAATCACTATAACGGTGTTACCTCAAGGCTAGATGAAGGCGTCAGCCATGACAAGCGCCTGTCTTGCTCTTGGATGCAGGCAGGAGCCTCCGCACGGCCTCTTCAAGGGAAGATTGTCAACTTGCTTTCCGGCAGTTTCTCGATTCTACATAAGAAAAATGTGCCGAGATTCACTGTCTGTTTCCCGGCGATGCGGCGCCTTCCTGGAGGCGGCTGTCGCCTTTGCTATCGCTTCCTCGAATGCGCGAATTGTCGACTCCTTCCGTTCGTCCTCAAAAAGACCCTTCGCAGAGAGATATTTTTCCATGTTCCGGAGAGGGTCCTGACTCTTCGCAGAGCCCCCATTCGTAGATCCAATGCAGCATGCAATCACGCTGGCGCCGCCGCGCTCGCGCGCGCGAATCATACACTCGTACGCCACCCGGTAAACGGCGACTACGTCGCTGCCATCCACAGCAATCACCGGCAGGCCATAGGCATATGCCTGCGTCGCATCCACTTGATTGCCACTATAGACGTAAATGATCGGCACTCTGTGCTGCCCGGCAAAGCGAAGAGCATCACGACCGGCTTCGCTGCCTTCGGGATTTTCCGAAAGAAGGGCGAGCGTGATGCTCCCCTTATTTCCGGCGCTGGATGCATAGGCAATTCCCGTTGCAAGAGCGGCTTGCGCACCAGTGCCTGCGACCGCTTTCCGCGTTTTCTTCGCACCCTCTAAAGAACGCTCGCGTGATTGAAAGATCGACTTGAGCGGCACGCCTTTCAAAAACGCGGCGACTGTCGCGTTTGACGGGAATACGATCGAGTCTTCCGGCTTAAGGTCGATGGCCGCGCCCACAACAGCAGCTTCCTTTCCTTTCCAGGATCGGCCGCCGTTAAGACTTCGCGCATGCGAATCCAGAATGCGGCATCGGAGCATCATGCTGTATAGCTGTTGCAATTTGTTGTCGCTGATAAGAGCAGGTGCGCTCTGGGCAGACTTTTTCTTTGCGGATTTTGTAGACATGTCTTCGGCCAATTGTAGCTCAGCAAAGGGAAAAATCTGGAGACGCCTTCTCTCCGGCTTGATGAAGAATGTTTTCAACAGAATTGTGAAAAAGTCTGTGCAAGACTGGCCTGCCTGATGAGAAAACCCAATATTGGCGCGGTCTCTAGCTCTCTGCACTCTTTCCGTTGCAGTGCAGCTAATCTGCAACAGAACTTCTCATGGCGTTCCATTTCAGGTCGAATAGTCCGCGTTGATGCGCACATATTCCGCCGTCAGGTCAGTCGTCCAGAAGCGGCACTTTCCATTGCCAATGCCGAGATCCATGCGTACAGTGAACTCTCGTAACTTGAGATAGGCATGCGCCGCGGCCTCGTCGAAATCCGGAACGCGGCCGCCATTCCGGCAAATCGGTTGCTCGCCAAACCAGATGCTGATGCGCTCCGGATCAATCGCCGCGCCTGAATAGCCAGCGGCAGCCATCAGCCGCCCCCAGTTAGGATCGCACCCAGCCCATGCTGTCTTTACCAGCGGAGAGTGAGCAATTGCCTTCGCTACCTTCAGGGCATCACGATCCGAGGCCGCGCCTTCGATCTGCAACTCGACGACGTGTGTAACGCCTTCGCCATCGTCCACAATTTGCTTTGCCAGCGATGTACAGACCTCGGTCAGCGCTTTAAGAAACGCTGCGTTGGCCGCGTCGACGCGTGCGCCGCTGGCACCGGATGCCAACAAAAGAACCGTGTCATTGGTCGATGTATCGCCGTCGATCGAGATGCGATTGAAGCTGACCTCAGCACTTTGCTGCAAGAAGGAATCCAGCGAAGCCGGCTCAATGACAGCATCGGTAAACAGATACACCAGCATCGTCGCATGCGGCACAAGTTGGGGATGGATCATCCCCGCGCCCTTACAGACGCCGGCGATGCGGACAATCTTGCCGTCCACAGTCAATGACACATGCGCGACCTTTGGCTTCGTGTCCGTCGTCATGATGGCGCGGGCAAATTGGGAAAAGTGTTCCGGGGTCGCTCCCAGACTAGTCGCAACCTCGGGCAGAGCCGCAATCGGTTTCTCTGCTGGCAGGGGCACGCCAATGATTCCCGTTGACGAAGGGAAGACCTCATGCCCTTCGCAGTGGAATGTTTCAGCAGCAGCAGAGCACACTAACTGACAGGCGTCGATACCGATCTGGCCCGTGGCGCAATTTGCATTGCCCGCATTTACCGCGACCACGCGCACGCGTCCGCCGCTTCGAACCAGATGCTTGCGGCCTACGATGATGGGCGCAGCGACAACGCGATTGCCGGTGAACATCGCGGCAGCGCTGGCTGTAGCATCCGCGACGGCAACGGCAAAATCAGCCTTGCCGCTAGGTTTGATACCGGCCTTTACGGCAGCAAAGCGAAAGCCGAGCGGCAGCGCTTCAGAAGGGACGAGGGACGAATCATTCATCGTTGGTATTTACTCTAAACAAGATACCAATTAAGGAAGGATAAAGATTGGCCTTCGAACATTCTGCCGAATTTCTGCGCATGCAGCAGGTCAGCGTCGCACGAGGCGACGCGATCGTTCTCCACAATATCAATCTCACCATCGCAACAGGCGAGCACGTCGCCATCCTCGGCCCCAACGGCTGCGGTAAGTCCACGCTCATCAAGACCATCACCTGCGAGTGCTACCCGATCTTTACACCCGAGATGCAATGCCGTCTCCTGGGCCGCGAGCGCTGGGATGTCTCGCAATTGCGCCAGCACCTCGGCGTAGTATCGGCCGATTTGCCGGGTGAGCGCACCCCAGTATCAAAAGGCCGAGATGTCGTTGTCGCCGGCTTCTTCTCCGCATCCACCATCTGGCCCAACCTTCACATCACGGCGGAGATGCGCGAACGTGCGCAGGAAGCGATGGCGCTGATGCAGGCCACGCACCTGGCCAATAAGCTCGTCGGCGAAATGTCCGCGGGAGAGCAGCGTCGCATCATGATCGCCCGCGCCCTCGTCCACAAGCCGGGAATGCTGCTCCTCGACGAGCCATCGAACGCGCTCGATCTAGCCGCCCAGCGCGAGCTCAGGGACGCTCTGCGAGTGGTCGCGCAGCAGGGAACCGGTATCATCATGGTCACGCATCACCTCGCCGACATCCTCCCGGAAATCGACCGCATCATCATGATGCGCGCCGGACGTATTGTCGCCGACGGCCCAAGACACGAACTGATTACTGTCGACCAATTGCGAAATCTCTTCGGCGTAGGAGTGACGCTCACCGAACGCGATGGCTTCTGGCACTCCTGGTAGCAACCACCCCACTTGATTTCCTCAGCATCAAGCGATAACGTCTCAAGTACACGGGAAAGGAGGTTGATCCAGCCTATGAAAAGTTCTGATGGTAGTAGTTGCACGATCCTACGTGAGGTGACTGAGGCTTAGAGCACCCTTTGCTCTAGACCTGGCGATCCGCAAACACATTCGCCGAGGCCCACTCACAGATCGAAGGGTGCCTCAGGTCAATCTCAACAGTTCACCGGTATCGAAGGCCCGCTTTGCCGAATCTGGCAGCGGGCCTTTGTGCGCTAGACGGCTCTAAGCATTTATGACTATGGTATGATGACCATAGTCGGAGTTATGGATATGAAAGAAATTGCAGCAGGAAAGTTCAAGACGCATTGTCTTGCCGTGATCGATGAGGTGTATGCAAAACACGAGACGGTTGTGATAACGAAGCATGGAAAGCCAATGGCAAAGCTTGTGCCCATTCAACAGGCAAAAGACCCCATCTTTGGATTCATGCGTGGAAAGGGAAAAATCATCGGGGACATCGTTTCTCCCATTACTCCACTGGAGGATTGGGAGAGCCTTAAGTGATTTTGCTTGATACTCATGTTGTCCTTTGGCTTGCCCTACAGCCGGAGCAGCTTTCAGAAAAAGCAAAAAGAGCAATTCAGGCAGCCAGGTCTGCTGATGGTTTGGGTATATCCCCAATCACCTTATTGGAGATTGGGCAGTTAGTCGGGCGTAATCGAGTCCAACTGGATGTGCCTCTCGAAGTGTTTCTCGACACGACTGAACGGACATTCCTCATTGCGCCCATAACTGCGAGGATTGCATATCTGTCGCAGCAGTTTTCGGAGGCATATCCTCGTGACCCTGCCGATCGCATTATTGGAGCTACGGCTTTGACTGAAGGAACTTTGCTGGTGACCGCCGATGATCGAATCCGGCGATCGGGCGAGGTGCGTACCATCTGGTAATCACGACCCGCTTTACAATAAACCCATGGAACCCCTCGTCATCGCAGGCAAAGCATTTCAATCGCGGCTCATCGTTGGCACAGGTAAGTACAAAGACGGCCCGGAAACTCAGGCCGCGATAGAAGCCTCAGGCGCCGAGATGGTCACCGTGGCTGTGCGCCGCGTCAATCTCGACCGCTCCAAAGAATCCCTGCTCGACTTCATCGACCCCCAGCGTTACTTCCTGCTCCCCAATACGGCGGGTTGTTACACGGCAGACGAGGCCATCCGAGCCGCGCGTCTTGGCCGTGAAGTCGGTCTTTCTGACTGGGTAAAAATCGAGGTCATCGGCGATCAGGCCACACTCTATCCCGACGTCCAAGCTACTCTCGAAGCGACCCGGACCCTGGTAAAGGAAGGCTTTACCGTTCTCCCGTATACCTCTGATGACATTGTATTTGCGAAACGCCTGATTGATGCCGGCGCCGCAGCCGTTATGCCTCTGGCAGCTCCCATCGGCAGCGGTCTCGGCATCCAGAACCGTGCCACGCTTCATATCCTACGGGAAATGATCACCGAGGTTCCGCTGATTGTCGACGCTGGCGTAGGGACGGCCTCCGATGCCGCCCTGGCTATGGAACTAGGCGCCGACGGCGTGCTCATGAACACAGCCATCGCCGCTGCCGCAAATCCGATCCTGATGGCCGAAGCCA
Organism: Alloacidobacterium sp.; assembly: GCA_035313725.1. Taxonomy (GTDB): domain Bacteria; phylum Acidobacteriota; class Terriglobia; order Terriglobales; family Acidobacteriaceae; genus Alloacidobacterium. The sequence goes on from DATGAD010000256.1 coordinate 18,232, forward strand.
TGCAGCATGCAGTACTCGCAGGACGGCAGGCCTATCTGGCCGGACGCATGCCGCGCAAACTGTACGCCACCGCGAGTTCACCACTCGAAGGCATTTCGCGCTAAGCAAAATCGCACCAATGCGAACACTGTTTCACACAGCATCCATCAGCTAAACTCATCCTCAATGCGAGTTTTCGGCGTTGACTGCGGAACCGAGTGCACTGGCTATGGCGTCGTCGAATGGGACGACACCCACCGCGACCCGCATCTCGTCTCGCTGGGGTGTGGCGGCATCCGCCTTCCCAAGAAAGAGCCGCTGCCATATCGCTTATCGCTACTCTATGCGGAATTGAGCGCTCTGCTCGCCGCCCACCAGCCCGACATTGTCGCTGTTGAAGAAGTTTTCTATTCTGTCAACGCGAAATCCGCGCTCAAACTCGGCCAGGTACGCGGAGTAGCCCTCCTGGCCGCAGCTAACGCCGATCTTGCTGTAGCCGAATACGCACCTCTCACGATCAAATCAAGCGTGGTTGGTTACGGTTTGGCGCAAAAGGAGCAGGTGCAATTCATGGTCACTCGGCTGTTAAAACTGGACGCCACTCCTGAGCCAGCTGATGCGGCCGATGCGCTGGCCATAGCCATTTGCCATGTGCACACGGCACAAACGCTTATTTTACAAAGGGCCGGTCGCTGAAAGATGACGAGAGCATGGCGGGTTTGGGTCTTTCTATGTGTTACGGGAACGCTGGTCGCTGCAGCACAGCAGGCCAATACTGCACGCATTCGGTTTGTCTTCGAAAATCCCAAGCTGCAACCGGCCAATTATGTGCTCGACATCAACGAAGACGGCACAGGTCACTTCCATTCCGAGCCTGGAAGCGCAGACTCTTCCGATCCGGAAGGTATTGCGCCCCAGGCGGCGAATGCTGACATCAAGATCGATGAACCATTGCGCAGCGCACTCTTCAAGACTGCACGCTCGCACAATTTTTTCGCTGTAGCCTGCGACAGCGCGAAATCCAAGGTTGCCTTTACCGGCAAGAAGGTGCTCCAGTACACGGGCCCTGACGGCAACGGCTCCTGCACTTTTAACTGGTCGCGCGACCAGCAGATCATGAAAGTGGCTGACGACCTCATCGCCGTTGCCTTCACTCTGGAAGAAGGCCGTCGGCTGGCGGTCGAACACGAACATAACCGGCTGGGCCTTGACTCGGAACTGGAAGAACTGCAGGAAGCAGTGAAGGGAGGCCGGGCGCAGCAGATCCAAAACATCGCTACCCAATTGGAGGCGATCGCCTCGGATGAGAAGGTCATGGAACGCGCCCGCCTTCGAGCGCGCCAGCTCCTGGGAAGCGGTGGCAAGTCGAGCTAGGGTTAACAGGCCCTAGAGGATTCCCTGCAACTTTGCCGTTTTCAGCTACGTCGAAGTCTAGTTAGGCCAAGGTGAAAAATGTAGAAGACCGCGGCGTAGCTTCGGTGTTCTAATAAGGCGGGGAAACGAAGGGCCCGGAAGGAGGTGTCGCATGCGGCACCCTGCAGGTTCTCAGCATAAAGGATGGCTTAAGACCAGCCTCACTTCTCAATTACTCCTCACACTTGCCTTAGCCTCGATCACCTACGCGCAAGAAAATAACAATGTCCGCGCCGTTCGCATCAGCCATGTCGAGGGCACGGTCCAGATACTGGATGACAACGGCGTCGTCTTTGACCAGGCGCATGTCAACATGCCCGTCACGCAGGAAATGCACCTGAAAACTGGCGCCGATGGCCGCGCCGAAGTACAGTTCGAGGACGGCAGCGTCGCCCGTATTACACCGAACAGCGCGATCAGCTTCGATCAACTGCAGCGCACCAGCGATGGTAATACCCTCACCCAGATACAGGCCGCCGCGGGTCTTACCTATTACGAGTTCAACAACCGCGGGGGTAAATATACCGTTCGCGTCGGCGCCTATACAATTTTGGCCACCAAGAGCGCCATCTTTCGCGTTGCGGTCGATCAAAACCCGGCGCAGGTCGCTGTCATGCACGGTGCGGTACACATCGACACCGGGAACGATGGCGGACTCGACGTGCTCACTAGCCAGACAGCCTCGCTCGACATGAAAGACGCGAGCAGCTACGACGTGGCTCAGAGCATCACAGCAGACTCCTGGGATCAGTGGAACTCCGACCGCGATCACCTGCTAGCCAACATGGGCGCCAAGGCGACGATGGCCCGCGCCATGGGCGGGAATCCGGATGATCCAGCCTGGAGCGATCTCGACGCCTCCGGCAACTGGTACGACGTGCCTGGCTATGGCATGGGATGGATGCCTGCCGGGGTCGGCTCCGGATTTGATCCATTTGGCTCCGGTTATTGGGGCTACTATGGGGGATACGGCGGTTATACCTGGATTTCAGCTTATAACTGGGGCTGGATGCCCTACCATTGCGGCGCATGGAACTATTTCAATAGCCCCGGCTGGATGTGGTTCCCCGGCAACTGTGGATATGGAGCATACGGAAATGGCTGGTATCCGGTGACAACCGTGTGGAACGTCCCGCCTGGTTACATTGTGCCCAAGCGCCCAATCACACCAGTGCGCGGACCGGTCCATATGCCGCCGCAGCAAGCCGTGATCGCAGTCAATCGCGGCGAGCCGGTTGCGGTTCATCCCCGGCAGCCTGGAATTACGCCAGTGGCAGGACCGATCAAATTCGAGGGCAAAACTCTTCAGCCGATCGATACGGTAGTCCGTCCACGCGCGTCCGGTCCATTGGGTGAAAGCTTCAGCGTAGCTTCGGGCTATGTCGCGCCTGCGCAAACGGGTTTCCGCTCAGGCGCAATCCCGAATGGAGGAGGACGCGTTGCCTATCCTTCGGGTGGGGGAGCGCTGTCGGCGGGAGGCGTGCACAATACTGTCGCTGCTCCTACTATGCCTCGAAATACGGCGGCTCCGCCGACGTACCACCCTGCTCCGAGCGCTGGTGGTGGTAGTTCATCACATTATTCGGCTCCGTCCGCACCCTCAATGTCCTCGGCTCCTCACATGTCATCGCCAGGACCTTCCTCTGCGCCGAGCGGCGGTGGTCATCCGCACTGAGATTGAATTAAGCCTCAAAAGGCTGCCACGCAACTGCGAGGCAGCCTTTTTTATGTGTCCAAGTCCGAAATGCGGATCGCACCACCCTCAAGTGCCCGATACAACTTCGACATGGCTTGCAGGGGAATTGCCTCAGCGCGAGCCTGGGGTGAAATAACCGCGGTTTCCGCAGCCGCTGCAATGCGGGAGTGCTCAAACCCCGCCGCGCGCAGATTATTCATCAGCGTCTTGCGCTTCTGCGCAAAGCACAGCCGCAGAAACGCAATGAATCCTTCCGCATCGACCCCAAGCTCCTCGAACCGAGGCGCAAACGTAAGCCGCAGCACGCTCGAATGCACCTGCGGAGGTGGGGAAAATGCCCCCGGTGGCAGAGTCATCAGCTTCTCCACGCGGGCGTAAAGCTGCGTAGTAGCCGAAAGCAGCCCATAATCCCTCGATCCCGGCTCCGCCGCAACGCGGTCCGCAACCTCACGCTGCATCATCACCACCGCTCGCGAAATCGCATCGTGGTAACGAAACAAGAGCAACAGAATATCCGAGGTGATGTAGTAGGGAAGATTTCCAACCACCAGCAACTTCTCATCGTCATTACGAAATGAAGCCAGATCGACGGCGAGAATGTCCTGCTCAATTACCTCAACCTGCGACCCGGCAAAGCGCTGCTTCAGATTCGCAGCCAATTCACGATCCAACTCCACGGCAATCAACCGGTGCGCCTTCTGTGCAAGAAGCTCCGTGATCGCTGCCTTGCCCGGGCCTATCTCGACAACGGTCTTATCGGAAATATCGCCAAGAGCCTCAACAATGCGGTTGCGAGCGCTGCGGTCGGCAAGAAAGTTCTGCCCTAATTTTGCTTTCTGCGGCATCTTATATAAGTTGTTAACCTGCGAAGGCTTACACTGTTCAGTGCGCCATAGAATGAAACGTCAACGGTCTTCATCATCATACGAACAATCAGGGGAGTGATCGCACATCATGCACATTGTTTTTGCAGCGCCAGAAAGCGTGCCTTTTGTAAAAACCGGCGGACTCGCCGACGTCATCGGATCACTTCCTCGAGAAATTGCCAGGCACGGCCATAGGGTCACGGTGTACCTGCCTTTCTATCGCCAGGTTCAGAGCCACTTTCCCGACAAGAAAATCTTCATCCCCAGCATTACCATCCCGTTTCAGTATTACAACCGCTTTGCCGCGGTGATCGATGGCGGAAAGCGCGACAACGTGCAGTTCTATTTCATCGACTGTCCCGAGCTGTTTGACCGCGAATCCGTCTACGGCACAGCGGCCGGCGAATACCTCGACAATTGGGAGCGCTTCGGACTCTTCTGCCGCGCGGTACTCGAAGCCAGCAAGCAACTCGGCGTGCCGGACATCTTCCACATGCACGACTGGCAGACCGCCATGATCTCGGTCTATCTGCGAACCACCTACTATTTCGATCCGGTGCTGCGCAATGCAGGCACAGTCCTGACGATCCATAACGCCGGCTACCAGGGCTGGTTTCCGCCGCAGACCACTGAACGCCTCCTACTGCCATGGGACATCTTCACCATGGACCACCTCGAGCATTACAACACCTTCAACTTCCTGAAGGGCGGCATCGTGTACTCCGATGCGCTCACGACCGTCAGCCACAAGTACGCCGAAGAGATTCAGACGCCGGAATTCGGCAACGGCCTCGACGGCGCTTTCAAAAAGCGCGCGGCCGATCTGCACGGCATTCTCAACGGCGTCGACTACGCCAAGTGGAGTCCTGAGACGGACGGCAAAATCGCCGCGCACTACTCGATCAAAGATCTGAGCGGCAAAGCCGCTTGCAGACGCGACCTCCTGCACGCCTTCGGCGCCTCCCATATTAAAGATGAGACAGCGGTGCTTGGCATCGTCTCCCGCTTCGCTACGCAGAAGGGCTTCGACCTGACCGCGCAGATTATCGAGCGGCTGACCTTCGAGGACATTTTCCTTGTCGTACTGGGCACAGGCGAGCCATATTACGAAAACCTCTTCCGCTCTCTGCACGAAAGATTCCCGGAAAAAATCTCCGTCCGCATTACCTATGACGAGACGTTGGCGCACAAGATTCACGCGGGCTCCGAGATCTACCTCATGCCGTCACGCTATGAGCCCTGCGGCCTGAACCAGATCTACAGCCTCAAATATGGATCTGTTCCCGTCGTTCGTGCGACAGGCGGCCTCGACGACACCATCGAAGAGTGGAATCCCGAAACCAAAACCGGCACGGGATTCAAATTCCAGGGCTACTACGCCGACGATTATCTGAAGGCCGTGCAACGCGCACTCGCCGTCTTTCAGGATAAGGACGCGTGGCAGACGCTCATGCGCAATGGCATGGCGCAGGATTATTCCTGGACCAAGCCCAGCGAGGAGTTCATCAAGGTGTACGAGGAAGTGGCGCAGAGAAGGAGCTGACGCAATGCGCCGCGTGAGCCGCCTCGTGTGTCTTGGATTTGTCCTTGGCGTGCCAATGTGGGCTCAGGATGCAAGTCAGGCGGCGTCAAAGCCGCCCATGGCGCTCCTCTTCAAAAATGTCTGGAGAATCACAAAAGCCGACCGCCAACCCTTTCAAGGCAGCATCTACATCTTCCTACCCAACGGGACCCTACTCGAAACCTCCTGTGGGGAGCCGTATCGCATAGCCCTCTGGTCGCGCGACAGCCAGGACCCATCCACTCTGCGAATCACAGAAGATCAGCGCGTCGTCGCAACATGGAAAATCACGGAATTGACGTCGGCCACGCTGCGTCTGGAAAAGAAACTCCCGCGCAGCGAAGAAAGCAGGAAGAAACATTGACTCCGGTGAAGCAGGAATTCGTCTGCCCCGATTTGCCGAAATGATCCTTCTAGACCGGATACCTGCGCCGGATGGCAAGAAACAAGGGAATGCCCGCAAGAATAATCGCCGTTCCGACCAGCGAATTCTTCAGATTCTCGGCATACGAAAAATAGAGCAGCACGGCGGACGCAGCAACGAACAG
>DATGAD010000257.1:0-2678 GCA_035313725.1 Alloacidobacterium sp.
GATATCGAGGCTAGACGTGATCCCAGAAAACACGAGAGTCCGTGCGATCCGCTTGACAGCCTATTGCAGGCGTCCGATACTGCCATAGTCTAACTAGGGCAAGGAGCAATCCGCTTGCAACGCGATGAAATTCCTCCTGGAACTCTCTACCTTTTGATCCTGAGAACACTGGCTCGTTCGGGCGAGTTGCATGGGTATGAGATTGCGAATTCCATCGAGCAGCTTTCTGAAGATGTGCTGCAGGTGGAGGAGGGCTCGCTCTATCCGGCGCTGCAGCGCATGTTGATCAAGGGGTGGGTGACTGCGAAGTGGGGCACGACAGCCGGGAACCGGCGGGCGCGTTATTACAAGCTCACCGCGGCCGGTCGGAAGCAGTTGGAAGTTGAGGTTTCGCAGTTTGAACGCGTGATGGGGGCGATTGCGCGGGTGATTCAGACCGCGTGAGGAGGTGCAACTGTGCCAAAGCTTGATGAACTCGGGAGACGCTTCCGGATGCTGCTGCGGCGGCGTCAGTTTGACGCGGACCTGGAAGAAGAGATGCGCCTGCACGTGGACCTGCGCGCGCAGCAGCAGGCGCAGGCCGGGCTCTCGCCGGATGATGCGCGGCATGCGGCGACGCGGCGCTTTGGAAATACGACTCGGGTGAAAGAGCGTAGCCATGAGTCATGGGGGTGGCGGTGGCTGGAGTATCTTCTGCAGGATATTGGCTACGGCCTGCGCGCGATGATGCGGACCAAAGGCATCACCATTGTTGCGCTGCTTTCGCTTGCTCTTGGGATCGGGGCGAACACGGCCATCTTCAGCCTGCTCGATGCGATTCTTCTGCGGCCGCTGCCGGTGGAGAAACCTGAAGAGCTTGTTCTGTTCGGCAATGGCAATCCGGTGGGAAGTACTGGCGGATTGCCTCACGGAAGCACGCATCTTTTCTCGTATCCCTTTTATCGCGAGATCAGCCAGAAGAACGAAGTGTTCTCGGGTGTGACGGCCATCGACAGCATCGAGTTTGCCGCGCAGGGCACTGTTGCTGGCGGAGGCCGCGAGATGATGCACTGCGATCTCGTTTCCGGCACATATTTTTCCGTTCTCGGGCTACGGCCTGTTCTTGGCCGCCTGCTTGCAGACTCCGACGATCAGGCGCCCGGCAGCGGGCCTGTCGCGGTGATCAGCTATGGATGGTGGAAACGCCGTTTCGCTACCGACCCGTCCGTGATCGGCAAGACAGTTCAATTCGGAACAAAGGGGTACACGATTGTTGGCGTGGCTCCGCCGGAATTTTTTGGCACTTCCGTTGGCCAGTCGCCGGATTTCTGGATTCCGCTGTCGATGGAGAAGGAAGTCTCTCCGGGGTGGAATGGGCTGAACGACAAATTCTTTCAGTCGCTCTATCTGATCGCGCGACTCAAGCCCGGGGTCACAACAGAGCAGGCGACGGCCAACGTGAACCTGCTTTTCAAGCAGATTCTGCGCAATGAGTATGTCGGTCCACAGCCATCGCAAAAAGAGCTTACACGCATCGCTCAGGCCCGGATTGAGCTGACGTCTGCGGCCAGAGGGCTTTCGCAGCTGCGCGGCCGGTTCACGCTGCCTCTTGAAATTCTTATGACCATCGCCGGGCTGGTTCTGCTGATTGCCTGCGCCAATATTGCCAACCTGCTGCTGGCGCGCGGGACTGTTCGCTCGCGGGAGATTGCGGTACGCATGGCGATCGGCGCAAGCCGTTCGCGCATGGTGCTGCAACTGCTGACGGAGAGTTTTCTGCTGGCTCTCGTCGGGGCGGGACTGGGCGTTGCTCTCGCATGGAGAGCCGGAGAGATGCTGCTTAGAATGGCGACTGATCCGATGCAACCGGCAATTGTTGCGGTGGCTCCGGATCTGCGTGTGCTGCTGTTTACCTTGATGCTCACCTGCTTTACCACGCTCCTGTTCGGAATGGTTCCGGCGCTTCGCGCCACGCGGCTCAACCTGACCTCGTCGCTCAAGGAGGGCCGCGGCACAACTTCCGCTCCCTCGCGGATTTCTCTGGCGCGAACGCTCATCGTTTCGCAGATCGCGATTTCTCTGATTCTGCTGGTTGCCGCGGGTTTGTTTGTGCGGAGCCTGGTGAAGCTGACGAGCGTGGATACGGGATTCGACAAACAGAACGTGCTTGTTTTTCAGCTTGACGAATATGCAGCGGGCTTCGAGCAGGATGCGCGCCTGGGATCTCTTCTGCAACAGATTGAGGAACGGGTCCAGTCCGTGCCGGGAGTGAAGGCAGCCAGTTTTTCCTTTTTCACGTTCAATCAGGGCGAATGGTCAGAGGATGTAACTCTGCAGGGCATTCCGCGCACTCCGGAGAACAGTCATGAGGTGCTAAACAACGTGGTCGGCACTGGCTTCTTTTCGACGATGGGGCTGCCGGTCATTGCGGGACGGACCTTCAATGCGCACGATATCGCGAGTGCGCCGAAGGTCGCGGTCATCAATGAAACGATGGCGCAGAAGTTTTTTCCTGGCGGCTCGGCTGTTGGCCACAGATATGGATTCGGCGATGATCCGGCGCACAGCGGCGATATCGAGATTATCGGCGTGGTGAAGAATGCGAAGTATGAGGCGCTGCAGGAGAAACCGCAACCGGCAGCGTATTTCGTCTATGCGCAACGCGTCCAGTATCTGAATAATTTTGAAGTGCGGTATGA
>DATGAD010000258.1:0-14976 GCA_035313725.1 Alloacidobacterium sp.
TCACGCACATCACCATCTGGATCGATCCCGCGCGGGCGATCTCTCTCAAGCAGATCTTCTTTCAGGAGAGCGGCGACACGCGGACTGCGGTCTATTCGAATATCCAGATGAATCAGCTTCCAGCGAGCGCCTTTGCCATCAAGGTCGCGCCTGGCACGCAGACGATACACAAATAAGCCGGAAGTGAAAACCCCTCAGGTGTCTTAAGACTTTTCATCCCGACCGGAGCCGAAGGCGAAGTGGAGGGACCTGCAGTTTCTCAGATCACGCGCGTTGAATCTCGGTAGACGAGCGAACTGCAGGTCCCTCGGCTGCGCTTCGCTTCGCTCGGGATGACAAAGCGCTGGGGCGCCTGAGTGCGCTTCATCCTCCAGCGGCGATCTTCTCCGTCTGCCGCGACATCTTCGCCGTGCGTTCGAGCTTGTCCCAGTTGAAGGGTCGTCCGTCGATAGCGCGCTTCAGCGTCTTGAAAAGCACCAGTGAAAAAATCTGCCTGTACGAAAAGCGCTGCAGCCAGATGTGGAAGAGCAGCCAGCCATCGCCTTTGTTTGCGGGGTGACGGCGCTCCAGCGTGAAGGCGAGAATCGACGTCACGAAGTCGATGAGCAGGAAGGCGAGGAAGTAGACCAGCAGCTTCTCAAAGCTCGCCGGGCTGGCCGCTTCCGGATGATAGTGCTTGTTCCACCAGTACTGCACGATGCCTGCGGCGAACATAATGTCAATGAAGGGCGAAACCAGCGGCAGCAGAATCTGAAAGATAAGAATATTCGGCAGAGCAAACAGGCCCATGGCGATGTTCGTGCGAAACGCCTGCTTGTGCTTGAAGACCGCCTGCAGAATTCCAAAGGACCAGCGGAAGCGCTGCCGCATGAGTCCATTCATCGTCGTCGGAGCTTCAGTAAAGGCAAGTGCGCGGTCTTCATAAATGACCTTATAGCCCTGTTCGAGAAGATTCATCGTCAGATCGGCGTCTTCGGCCACCGTGTTTATGGGATAGCCGCCGCCCTTGATGACTGCGCTCGTGCGCCATGCGCCGATGGCTCCGGGAACGACCATGACCACGCTGAAGAGGTCGAGCGCGCGCCGCTCGAAATTCTGGCTGGTGATGTATTCCAGCGCCTGCCAGCGCGTCCACAGATTGACCTTGTTGCCGACCTTCGCGTTTCCGGCAACCGCGCCGATGTGCTCGTCGGCAAAATGGACTACGAGCTTCGCAACCGCGTCCTGCGCGATCACTGTATCGGCATCGATGCCGACATAAATCTCTTCATCGAGACGCTCGAGCGCGAAGTTGAGCGCCTCGGCCTTGCCCGCATTGGGCTTCGTCAGGACGGTCAGCAGCCCGGAAGCAATCTCCTCGGGATACGCCTCGCGCACCACATCGTAGGTCTTGTCCTTCGATCCGTCATCGATGACAACAATGCGCAGATTCCTGTAGGTCGAGTTCATCACCGACCGCACCGTGCGCACGATCACTTTTTCTTCGTTGTAAGACGGGATCAGTACCGCAACGCGCGGCTCGTATACGCCCGTGTCAGGAATCTTGCGCCGGCGCAGACGCTCGATCAAAGCGAAGAGGCCGACGAGAATCAGGCGCGCGCTCATCAGCACGTCACCGACGAAGAAGACGGTTACGACAAAGTGGCCGAAGAAGCTGAAGATGAAGAAGGCGACGGAATCGATGCGCGCCTGCCAGCGCAGTTGCGGCGCAATTGGCGGCATGACCTCTGCGGTAGTCTTGCCCATCAGCGCGGAAACAGGAACAAACTCATAGCCTTTGGCGCGAAGCGTGGTGATGAGCAGAGGCAGTGCCGCGACAGTGACAGAGCGGTCGCCGCCGCCATCGTGCAGCAGAATAATGCTGCCGCGAAAATCCGGCCTGTCCTTCATCGCCGCCAGCGCGTCGAGCACCGTCTGAACAATCTCCTGAGGCGTTCTGCGCGGATGCTCATTCCAGTCGTCGGTGTCGATCTTGTTGCCGACGATGATGTAGCCCATCTGCTCAATGCGATCCGCGGGAGCAGCCTGGTCGTTCGTTTCCGGTTCCTGGTCGATTGAGTACGGCGGTCGGAAATAGAGTGGTTGAACACCTGTTTCAGCAGCGAAGAGACGCTCTGTCAGGTTCAGTTCGAGATCGAGCTGGCGCTGCGAAATTTCGCTGATGTCCGGATGTGTGAAGGTGTGGTTGCCGATCTCGTGCCCTTCACGTACATAGCGTTTCAGCAGGCCGGGATTCTCCTGGGCCTGTTCGCCGATCACCATGAACGCGCCCTTGACGTTGTATTGCTTCAGGACGTCCAGGATTTTCGGTGTCCACTTGGGATCAGGGCCGTCGTCAAATGAGAGCGCCAGCTTTTTCGGCTGATAACCATACTGCCCAATCGTGTAGGAGTGGGGCAGAGCCACCATGTGCTCGTCGGTGACCGTGAATTTGTCCACATCCATGCTGATGGTGCGCGAGCCTCGCTCCGGACGCGCGACAATGCGCAGAATATCGCCCTCGCCCTCGGTGTTTACATCGTGGCCGGGGGGCACATCTTGCAATAGCTGAGGCGCATCGGATGCGCCCGGATGGTCCCAGACCGCCCACATAGAGCCGTCTTCCGAGCCCAGCCGCCACAGCGCGAAGGTGCGTAAGCCCAACTGCCGCGCGGCGCGCAACTCGTTTAGCGCCGTGACGCCATCCAGGAACCACACCTGGTGACGCACGTGCGCATCTTCATCGTCGTAGGCAAAGTGTGGATTTAACTCGTCGCCCTCAAGATGCACATCCGCATCCGCGTCGGAAGCGAGTTGCCATGCCTCCTGCACAGTTAAATCATCCGTATCAAGAACTTTGTTGCTTGGCTTCTTGCCTTTTTCCGGCAGCGGAGTGGACCAGTCGTAGCCGTAATTTCCCAAAGCGCAGATCACTTTCTGCTTGGGAACAAGTTTGAGGACATGAGTGAGATTGCCTTCGAACCAATCCTGCGCCGCGACTGGGCCCGGTGCGCTGGTCTCCTCGTGCTGGTCATAGTTCATCACGATGATTCCATCGCTGTTTTTGGCAATTGCCTTCAGAACCTCATCCGGCGTGCTGACCTGTACGTTGACATACAGGCGCAGGTTCTTCGCCCGCAAATCGTTGTAGATTTCCCCGATCCACGCGGCGTACAGTTTCGCGTCCTCGTCCGGAACCTGCTCGAAATCCAGACAGATGCCGCGATAATTTGGATTCGCCGCAAGAAATTTATCGAGTTGTAAATGAAGACTCTCACGCGCCGCTGGATTCTCCAGCATCTTGCCGATGACATCGCCATTCCACTGACCAGCAGCAACGTCGTAATCGTTCAGCATTGGGAAGATTTCCGTATCTTCCTTGGCAGCGGCAATCGTGCGCGCTACAGAGTTTTCCGGATCGATGCCGTGTACTACCCCATTGCTATCAACAACGTCATAAATACTCACCGGGAAAAGGGGAGTTGCCGCGCGCAGCTTTCCATCTGCGGAACTCACGTGCAGCCAATCGGGAAAGAGCAGATCGACCTGGTGGATATGCGCCTTGAGAGAGGCGAGACTGTTTGGGTCGTTGACATAGAAGGCGGCGCGCAGGCCTTCGTCGGAATTCAGCGGAATGTCTGATGGCTTGCGGTGCGTCCTCCGCCGCGCTGGCCGCTGGGCTGTCTTTTTGAGATCCGGTTGCGTCTTCAGGGCCTTGTAGTTGCGCTTTTGCGTGGGCAGCAGAAGCTCCGGCAGCGATTGCCGCTTGATGACGCTGAAAGCGAAAACGGCGAGTACAACGGTCAGCACAACGGCGGTGACGTCCAGAACACGGCGCAACCGTTTCCAGCGTTTCCGCTGCGGATCATAAAAAACCTGTTTCATTCGCTCCCAGTCTTCTCGCTATCTCTCTATTGTAGGGGGTTTGGACTCTTCGTAATCGCCCCCTCCTTGTATGATTCATTTGCATGCTGGCTGCGCTTCCTCGCAAATGGTGGATCGCTCTTTTTGCGCTCGCTGCCGGAGCCGCACTGCGGCTCTGGTTCATCCACGCCTATCCTGAAGTGCAGGGCGATCCGCTCATCTACGGCGACATCGCGAAGAACTGGATGACGCACGGCGTCTACGGGCTGTCGAGCGCTGAAGGCATACGTCCTACACTCATCCGCCTGCCCGGCTATCCACTCTTTCTGGTGTTCTGCTTCCGGCTCTTCGGGCTGGAGCACTACCACGCCGTGATGTATGTGCAGACAGTGATCGACCTGCTCACATGCCTGCTCATCGCCGGGTTCACCGCGAAAATCGCGTCGCCGCGTGCCGCGTGGATTGCTCTCTGGCTCGCGGCGCTCTGCCCTTTTACCGCGAACTATGCCGCGACGCCGCTCACGGAAACATTGGAACTTTTCTCCATCGCGCTCGCTCTCTTCAGTTTTGCGCGCCTCTTAGAAAACCCGGAATGGCGCTGGGTGTTGCTGCTAGCCTTTGCCTTTAGTTACGCCGCGATTCTGCGCCCCGACGGCGCGCTGTTGGCAGTGGCTTTCTGCCCGGCGCTTGTCGTCTACGGAGCGAAGCTATGGGGCACGCGCCTGATGCTGCGTATGGCTCTGGTCTGCGGAGTCCTTTCTGTGCTGCCCTTCGTCCCGTGGGCCATTCGCAATTGGCGGACCTTCCACGTAATTCAGCCGCTGGCTCCGCGCTACGCCATGGACCCGGACGAGTACACCAATCCGGGATTCAATCGCTGGACGAAGACCGTTTGCGCCGATTTCACCTGTACGTGGGAGATTTACTGGAACGCGAACAGCGATGTGCTGCCCTTCGACCGTCTGCCCACGCGTGCGTTTGATTCGTCTGCTCAATACGCAAAGACAAAGCAGCTCTTCGCCGACTACAACAAAACGACGACCCTCACTCCGGAGCTCGACGATCGCTTTGCCGAGCTTGCGCAGGAGCGCGTAAACGCCAGCCCGTCCCGCTACTACATAGCGATGCCTCTGCTGCGCCTGGCCGATATGTGGCTGCGCCCGCGTACCGAGCTGCTGTGGATCGAGCTGCGCTGGTGGGAATACTCGAAGCATCACGCCGAGACGGAGTTCGCCTTTGCCTACGCCGCGCTCAACCTGGCTTACATCATTCTGGCTCTGATCGGTCTTTACCGCTGGCCGCGCTTTGCCGGAGCCATACTGCTCTTCATCCTGTTCCGCTGTGCTTTATTAGTGACGATTGAATCTCCTGAGCCCCGCTATACACTTGAATGTTTCCCCATGCTGATTGCGCTGGCGGGCCTCGCGTTCGACCGCAGAAACCCATACCTCCACCTGCCACTCTGATTAGAGACGAGACTATGAACAAAGAAATGTGGACCGCTGTAGACGAATACATCAACCAGCAGATTGTGCCGTCCGATCCGGCACTCGATGCTGCGCTGGCAGCCTGCATTGAGGCGGACCTGCCCGCAATCAGCGTCACGCCCAGCCAGGGAAAGCTGCTGCAAATGCTCGCGCGCCTGGTGAATGCGAAGAATATCCTCGAAATCGGCACGCTGGGCGGCTACAGCACCATCTGGCTCGCGCGCGCATTGCCCGCCGATGGCCGTCTCATCACCATGGAATTCGATCCGAAACACGCGGAGGTTGCGAGCGAGAATATTGCGAACGCCGGGCTCACCGACATGGTGGAATTGCGCGAAGGCAAGGCTCTTGAGCTGTTGCCGGAACTGGCCGCCGAGGGCCTTGAAGCATTCGACTTCATCTTCATCGACGCCGACAAGTGCAACAACCTCGAATACTTTGAATGGGCGCTCAGGCTTTCGCGCAAAGGCAGCCTGATCATTGTGGATAACGTAGTGCGCGATGGCCGCGTAGTCGAAGCCGAGAGCGAAGACGCTGATATTCAAGGCATTCGCAGCCTGTTCGAAAGACTGTCCGCCGAGCCGCGCGTTCTGTGTACGGCCCAGCAGACGGTTGGCAGCAAGGGCTACGACGGCTTTGTCATCGCCCTTGTCACGGGCTAGCTTTAGACCCAGCCGCCATCCACAATGTGGTTCTGGCCGGTGATCGCAGAGGAATCATCCGATGCGAGGAAGAGAACGAGGCGGGAAACATCGTCCGGCATCAGCTGGCGCTTGATGCTTTGGCTGGCCATGATCTTCTCGATATACTCCGGCGTATACACCAGACGCCGTTGTTTTTCCGTTTGAATCGCCCCTGGCAGCACGCAATTCACCCGGACGCCCCATGGCCCAAGTTCGCGCGCCATCGTGCGCGTAAGCCCCACGATGGCAGCCTTTGCCGTCGTATAAGCAGGTATCCCGACGTTCGGAATCACCCACGAAATCGAACTCATGTTGATGATCGCGCCCTGCCTTCGTGCCTTCATCCCCGGCGCAACTGCCTGAATCGCAAAGAAATGATGGCGCAAGTTCACGTTCATCATCCTGTCCCAGTATTCCGGCGTAACGTCTTCCCACTTATGACGCTGGTCGTTCGCCGCATTGTTCACCAGCACGTCAATCGGGCCAAGGCTCGCCTCCGCCTGCCTGATCGACGACTGGAGGGCGGAGATATCCGTCAGGTCGCAACGAAGGAACAGTGGCGGGTTGCCGGCGAGTTTCTCGACTAACTCCTTCGAAGCATCTTTGGCCACGTCCAGAAAGGCAACTTTCGCACCCTGGTATGCAAAGTGCTCAACCATCGACGCGCCAATCCCCGAGCCCCCTCCGGTGACCAACACCACCTTCTCGCTAAGGCTCGGATACCGGGCAAACCGGTCTTCAATCATCGATTTCCTCGCCGCTGATGGCAGGTAGGAGAGCTCTCTTTAAGAATGCTCGACAAACTCCGGAACAATACTTGGACTGTGGCCGCCCGCATCAAATGAGGATGCCCTTCAGACGTTCTCTTTGTCGATTTTGGCAAATAGATCCGGCAACGACAGGAACATCGGTGTACCAGCAACTTCGAAGTGCTCACGACGCACCCAGTCGCCACTGCTGCAGTCCCAGCCTTCGCGCGTCTTCGAGTCAATGATCCAGATATTCGGAATACCAAAGCGAATGTAGTTGCTGACTTTCTCGGCCATGCGAGAATGCCGGTCTTCAGGAGACAGCACTTCGATCGCAATCACTTGTGGCCGGGTGAATACCTGCTCAATCGGTGTTTCACGTGAGAAAACGCTCACGTCCGGGAGCCTGACCTTGGTGGCATCGACACGGGTCCGCTGTTCCTGAATGGCACGGATACCCCATTCGGCTTCATGGGAATAGAACCAGAACAAAATGGCACGTTGAATCATGTTGTGGTCGAACTCGCCCACATTACGCTCCTCAAGCTCACCGTCCACATACTCCACGTCCGGCTCATAGGATGTGTGGAGGTAGGTCTCAAGAGGCAGTAGTGTCGATGATGGTGCCGTCGCCATGCCTTTCGTTCCTCTTCCTTCGCATTTTAACTCAGCGCGCTTCAGAGCCCTTGATTGCGCTAAACTGGTGGGTTATGGCTACCTTAGAAATCCCCACCGTCATCCTGCCGCGTTCGCCGCAAGGCGAATTCCGGAACGAGCCTTTCGTCGACTTCTCGAAGCACGAAAACGCGCACGCCATGAAGGACGCGCTGGAGCACGTCGGCGATCTTCTCGGCCACGAGTATGAGCTGGTCATCGGCGGCGAACGTGTGCGTACTACAGCAAAAATAGAATCGCGCAATCCGGCAAAACCCGCGCAGATCGTCGGCATCCACCAGAAGGCAGGCGCCGAGCACGCGGAGCAGGCCATGCAGGCCGCTCTCAAGGCCTATGAGACGTGGCAGCACACGCCCGTCGAAGAGCGTGCCTCGCTGCTGCTGAATGCGGCCCACATCATCCGTGAGCGCAAGTTTGAATTCTGCGCGTGGCTGACCTATGAGGTCGGCAAGAACTGGGCCGAAGCCGACGCCGACGTAGCCGAGACCATCGACTTCCTCGAGTTCTACGCCCGCGAAGCGCTGCGGCTCTCGAAAGCAACAACGCCGATCCAGCTTCCCGGGGAGCGCAACGAGTTGCTCTACATCCCGCTCGGCGTAGGGGCGGTTATTCCGCCGTGGAATTTCCCCTTCGCCATCATGGCCGGCATGACGTCGGCAGCCATCGTTTCCGGAAATACCGTCGTCCTGAAACCATCCAGCGAATCGCCGACCATCGCTGCGCGCTTCGTCGATGTGCTCGAAGAAGCAGGCATGCCCGGCGGCGTAGTCAATTTCTGCCCCGGCTCCGGCGCGACCTTCGGCAACGCCATCGTCGAGCACCCCAAGACGCGCTTCATCGCCTTCACCGGATCGAAGGAAGTCGGCCTCGACATCCACGAGCGTGCCGCAAAGGCGAAGTCCGGACAGATCTGGATCAAGCGCACAATCCTCGAAATGGGCGGCAAAGATTCGATCGTCGTCAGCGCCGACGCCGAGCTGGACGATGCCGTCGCCGGAGTCGTAGCCTCCGCCTTCGGCTTCAGCGGCCAGAAGTGCTCGGCCTGCTCCCGCGCCATTGTCGAGGAGCCGCTCTACGACGTCTTCGTCGAACGCGTCCGCGAGCGTGTCGAGCAGCTAAAAGTCGGCGACCCTACGAAGAACCCGAATATGGGTCCGATAGTGAGCGCAGGGGCGATGAAGACGATTCAGGACTACATCGAAATTGGCAAAAAGGAAGGCCGTCTGATCGCCGGCGGCAATGCGGTTGAGACTCCCGAAGAGGGTTACTTCCTCGAACCGACCGTCTTCGCCGATGTCGCGCCCGACGCCCGCATCTCGCAGGAAGAGATCTTCGGCCCGGTCCTCGCGATCATCAAGGCAACGGACTACGACGACGCCCTGGCCATCGCCAACAACACCGAATACGGCCTGACCGGAGCCGTCTACACCACCGATCGCGAGAAGCTGAACCACGCCCGTCGCAGCTATCACGTCGGCAACCTTTACTTGAATCGCAAATGCACCGGAGCCATGGTGGGCGCGCATCCCTTCGGCGGTTTCAACATGTCCGGAACCGACTCGAAGGCTGGCGGTCCCGATTACCTGTACCTGTTCACGCAGGCAAAATCTGTGGCCGAAAAGCTGCGATAACTGGCACCTCTCAAGCCAGCTGTACCGGGACCGGATACCGCGCCACAGTCGCGTCATCAGTCAGCAATAAGATGCCTTCGATCATCGCCTGCGCAATCAACAGCCGGTCGAACGGATCTTTATGAATAGGCGGCAAGGTGTTGATGGCGCAGGCATGCTCGCTGGATATCAACAGCTCGCGATATCCATTGTCGATCAGGCCTCGCCGCAGCCGGCGCGCATCGACAGAAAAATCAGGCCGATTCAGCCCGCTCTTGATCGCGATCTCCCATAGGCTCGCGGCGCTGAAAAGCAGTTCGTTCTGTGGATCGGACATAAGGGCGCGAGCGCCTGATGGAACCCTCTCGATGCTGTCCGCAGCCCAGAGGAGCAGGTGCGTGTCCAGTAATAACTTCACGCCTCGTCCTCGAATAGCTTTTGAATCTCGTCTCCACCCATCGTGTTGAAATCTTCCGGCAGCTTCATCTGACCGGACATGAACCCAAAGCGCTTCACCTGAGACGCTTCGGGCGCATCGAGCGCAATCACCTTTACCATCGGTTTGCCGGACTTGGCGATCACGAAGGATTCGCCTTTGGCGGCCAGTTCGACCAGCTTCGAAAGGTGGGTTTTCGCTTCATGAATGTTAATAGTTTTCATCGCATTATCTAGTCTAGTTTAGTAGACTAAGTCTATCACAATCGCTTTCCATCTTAGAGCCCTTCTGCGTCCTCTTTGTGGTCCAGAAAGACAGGGCCGATTGAAATCGGCCCCTTGATCAGAAGTTCGGTTAGCCTGGCTTGGCCGTCGGCACGCCCAAGCCAATGATGAAAGCTCGCCGATCCATGTATCCAGAAGACCTTGATTTGATCTTCACCAAAGAGGGAATGCAGGTCGATAGCAACTCGAACTATTTCACCTTTTGTTGGTTGCTGGACCGTTTCGCAGTGACCGTCATGAATCGTTTTAGCCTGTCGGGCGCTTCACCAACATAGAGCGTCTGGACAAACGAGTTTTGAGTGAAGTTGGACCAGACTTCTTTCTCAAACACTCTCTTGCCTGACACTTCATGCGTATCGGTTTGGACAAAGTCATCCCCCTCCCACTTGCCTATCTGCGAAGAGACCCTGCAGCCCCGGTCCAGAGCGTAGGTATCGCACCAGACGAAATGGAAACCGGGGACTGCAGAATCCCACCAGATGATTCCGGTACCCCACGATTTTCCCGTCGCGCCATCTCCGTGGTATTCCTGAATCAGCGATAAGCCAGCAGGGCCAATTCGATAGCTCTCTACGGAGTGTCCTTTACCACCAGTCGGCAAAAGATCGCTTGGGTCATAGGTCTCATCAGCGATCCACTCTCCGGCAAGTGCGCGGGTGAGTCTTTCCATTTGTTGTGGTGACGATGATTTCTCGTTCTCAACCATGGACTCTTGAACGATCCGGTTTCCTTTGTTTGCCAAGGAAGAGACAACGACATGACATTGAGAGACCCAGAGTGCGAGAACGATGCCTAAAGTAGCGTTGACGGTCACGGAGATTATTGTCATCTGTACACCATGCATTTGCGAACGGTATATGCCGGTGAGGCTGGTTTTCTTGAGTGACAGCAGCGGAAAAAAATAAGGGCCGATAAAATCGGCCCTTAATTGTGCAGAAATTCGCACGAAAATGTCAGAAAATTACACGGTTTGCATCATTAAGTCGCCTACCGCCGCCGCTGCTTCCGCCAGCATTTTGTGGTGCATGGTGAAGAGAGCCAGCTCCAGCCGGTCGGAAACTCCCGTTTTGTCATAAATACTGCGCAGATAGTTTTTCACCACCTGCTCGGTTGTTCCCAGCTTTATGGCGATTTCCTTGTTTTTGCAGCCTTGCGTAATGAGAGCGACAATCTTCATCTCTTTCGAGGTGAGACGGTCACGGACGCGCGCGCCTACAGCGTCCACTTCCTGCTGCTCCAGGATGCCGGTGGCGGGTTGGTGAAAGCGTTCGCCCCCAGCGACGCGCCGTGCGCAGTCCAGCATGGCCGGGCCGCTCACATTGCGGTAAACCAGTCCCTCTACTCCTGCTGCGAGAAAGGGCTGAGGTGAGTCGTTGTTTTCGAGAATTGCGATAGAGCGGCTGCCGGCGCCGGCAATGCGATCCATCAGCAGTTTGAGGTCGGTTTTCAGCGTGGATGCAAACATCAGCACCACGCCCCGAAAAGCGTCAATGGCCTGGTACAACCGATCTGAATCCGGGCACTGAGCGATGATGCGAAAATCGTCTTCCATGGCCAGTATCTTCGCCGTGCCTGCGCGAAAGATCGCCTGATTATCCGCAAGAATAATTTTGTTCATAGATTTTTAGCGTGCGTCCGTTCCCCATAACGAAGGCATTGGCTGGCCCAAAAACGAAAGAGTCCAAGGTCCAGTGAGTTAGTACAGCTCGCGTACAACCTGGATAAAGAGCCCAGGCCGCCATAACTTCATCGACTACGCAGAAATCCCGGGGTCCCAAGTGTCCTTTTTGAGAACATTCAGGGCTCGGAAAAGGGTTTCTTCTTTGAGAAATCCCCTGTGTCAACAACTTTTTGATTTAGTGGAAGTAAGCCTACATGACTAAGTGCCGTTTTGGAAATAAAAATTTGGAAGGAATACTAATTATTATTAGCGCTTGTCTCCCGGGGTTGCAGAACTCGTCTACTTATGGATGACTTAAGAGTCACCCTGCCCTGGGAGCCGTCCAAGTAAGTATTTTACCCTTTCATCAGCCCTTTTGTCGTAGTTCGCAGCCTCGCGATTACCTTTACAACGCCAAAGCCCTTAAACTGGAAAAGTATGCCTAAGCCGGTCATTCTCGCAGTAGACGACGATATCAGCGTCCTCGAAGCAGTGATTCAGGACCTGCGCCGCCAGTATGGGGCAAATTACCGCATCCTGCGCGCAGCCTCAGGCCAGGCGGCCCTGGACACCTGTGCGCAGCTACAGGAGCGGGGCGACGCCGTTGCTCTTTTCCTCTCCGACCAGCGCATGCCCGGCATGACGGGCGTCGAGTTCCTGGAGAAGGCACAGGCGCTCTATCCCGAGGCTAAGCGCGCCCTGCTAACGGCCTATGCAGACACCGAGGCGGCAATCAGGGCGATCAACACGGCCAAAATCAGTTACTACCTGACAAAGCCCTGGGACCCGCCGGAGGAAAAGCTTTACCCGGTTCTCGACGACCTGCTGGAAAACTGGAAGGAAGGTTACAAGCCGCCATTCGAGGGGCTGCGCGTGATTGGCCCCCGGTGGTCGCAAAATGACTACCTGGTGCGCGATTTCCTTTCACGCAATCAAATTCCCTACGTGTGGCTTGATCCCGAGAAAAGCGACGAGGCCGTTCAGCTTCTGGAGCGCTTCAAGGTCAATGACCACAAGCTTCCGGCGGTGCTTTTTCCCGACGGAACATCGCTCATGCAGCCTACCCAGATCGAACTGGCCGAGCGCATCGGTCTGCGGACGCAGGCGCAAAAAGAGTTCTACGATCTGGTCGTCGTCGGAGCCGGTCCGGCAGGTTTGGCAGCGGGGGTGTACGCCGCGTCAGAAGGACTCAAAGCCCTGCTGATCGAGCCTGACGCTCCGGGCGGACAGGCCGGCAGCAGCTCGCTGATTGAAAACTATCTCGGCTTCCCGTCAGGCTTGAGCGGCGCCGACCTGGCCCGTCGCGCTTACGCCCAGGCGTCTCGCTTCGGTGTCGAATTCCTCACGCAGAGAGCCACCGTCCTCCGCTCAGAAGGCCCGTACCACTTCATCCAGCTCGCGGACGGCAGGGAAGTCTCCTGCCATGTGGTGCTGATTGCTGTGGGCGTAAACTATCGCAAGCTTGATATTCCCGGACTCGACCAGTTCACGGGCGCTGGCGTGTATTATGGCGCAGCCCAGGCCGAGGCAAGCTCCTGTCGTAACGAAGATGTATATATCGTCGGTGGTGCCAATTCCGCCGGACAGGCCGCAATGAACTTTGCCAAGTACGCTCATAAGGTTACGATGCTGGTGCGCTCTTCGCTCGAAAAGAGCATGTCAAAATATTTGATCGATCAGATTGCTGCTACATCCAATATTGAGGTTCAGACGGGGGCCGAGATAAGAGAAGTACAAGGGAATGGCCGCCTGGAGTGCATTAAGGTGCGTAATTCGCAGGGAGATATTGTCTGCGCGGCTTCATCGCTCTATATCTTTATCGGCGCCGCGCCGCAGACAGAATGGTTGCCGGAGGCGATCATGCGCGATCCCAATGGATTCGTGCTTTCGGGTCCGGACCTCCAGATTGAAGGCAAGATGCCGAAGATATGGAAGGAGAACCGCCCTCCGTATCTGCTCGAAACCAGCACTCCCGGGGTTTTTGCCGTCGGCGACGTGCGGCACGGCTCCGTGAAGCGCGTGGCCTCGGCCGTTGGAGAAGGCTCCATCGCCGTTCAGTTTATGCACCAGTATCTCGCTCGTTTTTAGGAATTCGATAAGAACAAGATGGCCGAACAACTCGCTACCGCCAACGCAAGAATCGTCAGTGCCCGTGAACTTTATACGGAACTGCACAGGATTCCCACCTTTTCGCAGACTTCGGAGCAGGACCTTGACTGTCTTGGCGATATCGAGGTGCTGGAATTTCCCGCGGGTTCGGTACTCTATAAGGCCGGCGAAGGGCTGGTCTATTTCTGGGTCCTGCTCCGCGGCGAGCTGCGCGCATATAAGACCGACAGCGATGGCGCTCCGATACCGATCAGCATCGTGAAGGAAGGCGACACCTTTGGCGAGGTAACGATTCTGGTTGGGCACCCAGCGCCTTCAGCAACATGTGAGGCGGTCACAGACTGCACCCTGGGCCGCGTACGGCCGGAAAAGTTCTGGAACCTGATGGCCACTTGCCCGGTTGTCCGCAAGAATGTCCTCGAAAACATGTCGCGCCGGCTCGAGGCCTATACAGCTCTTACGCTCCATCGAGAAAAGCTTATCTCGCTGGGCACGCTTGCCGCCGGATTGATGCACGAGCTGAACAATCCCGGAGCAGCGGCCAAGCGCGCTGCATCTCAGTTGCGCGAGAACATGACGCGCCAGCAGAAACTGAGCCTGAGCATGTCCCGTGCGCAGCTTTCTCCCGATCAGTTCGAATGCCTGGCTCAATTGCAGGAAGAGGTTTTTGGCCCTACCAAAGCCCAGTCTATGAGCTCGCTTGAACAAAGCGACGCCGAGGAAGCGCTTACCGAGTGGCTGGAAAGCATCGGCGTGGAAAATGCCTGGAAGATGGGTCCCACGCTCGTAGCCGCAGGCTGGACGCGCGGCGATGTTGAATGCGCCCAGGAATCGTTTCCTTCAAATGTGCTCTCAGACGCGCTCAACTACCTCGAAGCACTGATTTCCAACATGCAGCTTGTCGGAACCATCGAAGAAAGCATCGCGCGAGTGACCGAACTGGTCATGGCGGTCAAGAAATACGCCTACGAAGACAAGAACAAGCAGCATAAGCTCGATATCCACGACACCATCCAGAGCACCCTCACCATCCTCGGTCACAAATTCCGCCAAAAACAGGTAACGATCGAAAAGCAGTTCGCTCCCGACATCCCCGTGCTCACGACCTGCGGCTCAGGCATCAGCCAGGTCTGGACCAACCTGCTCGACAACGCAGTCGATGCGTCTCCAGAGCTTGGAAAGATCATCGTCCGCACCTGGATGGAGGGCGAGTGGGTCTGCGTCGGCATTGCCGATCAGGGCCCCGGCATTCCGCCCGAGCATCGCGCCAAGGTCTTTGAGCCTTTCTTCACGACGAAGCCTGTTGGAATCGGCACCGGCCTCGGTCTCGACATCGCGCATCGCGTCGTCACTGGCCATTACGGCGGCGAGATCGGCTTTACCAGCGAGCCCGGCAATACGGAGTTCGTCGTGAAGCTGCCAGTGACGAGTCCCAAGCAA
>DATGAD010000259.1:0-29806 GCA_035313725.1 Alloacidobacterium sp.
AGGATGCCGTCACGCAGGCCCATCGTCGAATAGCGAAAGCCCGGCAACCTGTAGGCTTCCAGCAACTCGGCAAAAACATGCGCGCCCGCGACGATGATCTCTGACCGGCGGGGGCCGACGCCCTGCACGCTCATGCGCTGATCGTTATTCATTTTGGTGAGCTTCTCGGTGAGCTTGCGCACGCTTTGCGTGGGAGTGATGGGACTCTTCTTACCGGAGCGCTGTTTTTCAACGAGATGGCTGGCCTCGGACAGTGCCGCCGCCGTGCCCGATGTGGCGATGACGGTCTGCACCTGCACCGGCTGGACACGGCGTTCGGCCTTGCGCAGTTCGCGGGCGATGAACTGCTTGAGGCGCGCGATGTCTTCCTTCGAGGGCGGATCGCTTTGCAGAAATTCTTCCGTCAGGCGGACGGCGCCGAGGGGGACACTGACCGTCTCCTTGATGCGCTTATGCTCGGAGAGCGAGATTTCACAGCTTCCGCCGCCGACATCGATTAACAGGCAGCGGCCGGCGGTGCCAGGCTCGTTGTTCATGATTCCGCGATGGATGAGACGGCCTTCCTCAAGGCCGGAGATGATCTCGACCTCCCAGCCGGTTTCGTCGCGCACCCAGGCGAGGAAAGCGCGGGCGTTGCGCGCATCGCGCATGGCGGCGGTGGCGACGCCGCGGACCTTGTCTGCTCCGTGCAACTGCGTGGCGCGATAGAAGCGCTTCAACGCTTCGAGCGTGGCAGCCATGGATTCCGGCGAAATTAATCCGGTTTCGAAAACACTGCCACCGAGGCGCGTGACTTCGCGGTCTTCGTGCAAAACCTTGAGCTGGTGCTGGACGACGCGGGCGATTTTGAGTCGGCAGGAATTGGAACCTATGTCGATGGCGGCAAACGTCTGCATGCTTGGGGAGTGTGCTCTAAGAATTCTTTATGGTCTCCAAGAAAGATACACGAAGTATGTCAGAGGAAGATTGCGGCGTGCTTGGAAAAGCTCCCGTGTGGCTCAGGATGACAATACCTTTTGTGTGCCGTTTTTCTTGGCGGAAGCAGATGGAACTCGACGGCGTGGTTGCGACGTAGCCAGCCATTCGCCCAGCAGCCTTCCGCGCAGACGGTTCACTGTTTTCATCGAGAGCACGTAGTGGCCATCGCGTTCCGCATCGAGGAGCGCGATAAGGTCTTTGCCCTCATCACCGAGCGCGTCGCGGGCTTCGTCGGCGAGCACGAGCCAGTCGTGCCAGTCGCCGATGTCGTCCTGCAGCTTCTTGAGAGCCTTGCCAATGGCAAGCGCGTGCGCGTCTTCGGCGGTGGATTCGGCGATGTAACGGGCCTTCTTCGCACCCTTGCGGAAGTCGTGTAGGTTAGCGGCGTCGAGTTGCTGCATCTCGTGAACGAGGCGGGCAAAGGATTCAAGCGCAACGATGGCGGCACTGCGCGAGCGGTGGCGTGTGCGCGGCCCCTGGGTCATCGCGGTCTCGAAGGCTTCCGCTTTGTTGTCGAATTTTGAAAGAAGCTTTGCGGCTCTCTTTCTGAGAGCTGTGGCATTGTGCTGGCGCGCATGATGCAGCCATGCGTCCAGGTGCTCGGCCTGATGCGCTACTGGGTCGGTAGCGAGTGCGATTGTGGGGGCTTCGACGATGTCAGGAGCGGGGCTGGTGACGATGCCAGTGGCTCCGCCCTCGCTGCCGTATTTGACCAGCTTTTGCAGGAGCTTGCGATGCACGTCGAGATCGCGCACCGGGGCGGCGGCACGGCGCATTTTCTTGAGCGCGTCGAGCCATTCCTCTGCGGGCTCCTGCAGCGAATCGTCGCCGCGTTCGCGCAGGATAGCTTCGACTATGGCTTGCAGGCGGCGCGTGCCGGTACGCAGATCGTGCACTGGATCGATGTCAGGATCGGTCGCGCACTTTTCGAGATTGCCGCGCAGCGTTGCCGTGAGCTTGCGCAGATGTTCTTCACGCGCATCAGGCTTGCGCGCTTGCGGGCGGGCAGAGGTTCGGATTGAGCGGGTTTGGGTCACTACGCTGATATCCTAATTCTTTGGATCATCATGGTTGAATCGATACTGCCTGGTAGTAATCCTCGCAGACCTGCGCTGCTTTCGTCTCCGGTAAGAACCTGGACGCTGCTCCTGCTTGTCTTTCTCGCCGTGCATTTTGCGGCGCTGTTTTCGCCGTCCCTGTTGGATGACGCGGATGCGACCCACGCCAACGCGGCGCAACACATGGCCACGAGCGGGGACTGGGTTACGCTCTACGTCAACGGGATTCGCTATCTCGAAAAGCCGCCACTGCCTTATTGGATGGTGGCGATTGATTATCACATCTTTGGCTATAACGTATTCGCAACGCACCTTCCGATGACGCTGGGAGTGCTGGCCTGCGCCCTGCTTGCCTGGTTCTGGACGCGACGGGCCTATGGGGAGCGCTCTGCTTTTTACGCGGCGCTGGCGGTGCTGACCAGCTTCGGAGTCTTCCTCTGGACGCGCTTCTATATTCCGGAATCGATCCTGACGTTCTTCATCGGGCTTGCGCTCTATTGCTTTCTTACCGGCCTTGAAGATCGAAAACCCCCGCGCATCTACCTGATGTACGCTTCGCTGGCGATAGCGGTGCTTGCGAAAGGACTGATTGCCCCTGTATTTTTTCTTGCCGCGGTAATTCCGTATTTATTCATCACGGGTGAGTGGCGCAAGTGGCGGCAGTTGCGTCTGTTGACTGGCCTTCTGCTATTTTTAGCGATTGCAGCACCGTGGCACATCCTTGCCGGGCTGCGCAATCCCGATCACGGTAACCCGGTCGGCAATGTTCCCACACCGGGACACGTTCACGGATTCTTCTACTTCTATTTCATCAACGAGCATGTGCTGCGTTTTCTCGGCAAGCGCTATCCGCATGATTACAACAAGCAGCCGTTCTGGGTCTTCTGGGTGGGGCAGCTGGTGTGGCTCTTTCCCTGGAGCCTGTACTTCCCGGTTGCGCTGAAGCGCGCGTGGCGCAATCGCAAGCTCGCGTGGGCCGATGTGCGCTATAACGCATCCGATACGCTACACTTTCTCGACGCCCGCAGCACAGCTGTGGAAGCGGCAACCATGGCGGCGCGGGTGCGTTTCCGCGCGCGCACGGGGCTGCTGTTGCTGCTTTACGCGGGGTTTATCCTGCTCTTCTTTGCTGTTTCGACGAATCAGGAATACTACACATGGCCTGCTTATTTGCCACTGCTGATTCTAACTGCGGGTGCGCTGGGCGCGATTGAAGAAGCTCCCGAGGCGGGACGCTGGCTCAATGCGCGCAGCAAGTGGCTGAGGGGCGCGCACGCCGTCTTTGCCGTCGTCGGGATTGCTGCTGCTGTTGCCCTGGTGAGCGGTCTGTGGGCTTCGCGGAGCCTTCCTTACGTCTCAGATATAGGCACGCTGCTTGCGCATCGCGGCGTCGGCGACTACTCGCTCGCGTCCTCTCACTTCTTCGATCTCACCGGGCCATCGTTTGCGGCGCTGCGCCTGCCCGCTGCGATCGCTGCCATCGCGCTGCTGGCAGGGCCGCTGGTGGCGTGGCTTCTGCGGAAGCGCGGGCACTCGTTTGAATCGACCGTGTCGGTCGCCTTTACTTCTGCAGTCTTTCTGATCGCGGCGCACATCGCTTTCGTTCGTTTTGAGCCGATGCTCTCGTCCCGTGCCATAGCCGACACGATCAACCGTCTGGCATCGCCGGACGATCAACTAATTCTGTACGGCGATCAGGCGGATGGATCATCGGTGATCTTCTACACGCATCGGCAGGCCCTGCTGGTGAATGGCAAGTCGTCATCGATGATCTGGGGATCGTCCTATCCGGATGCGCCGCAGATCTTCGTCGAAGACAAAGATCTGATTGCGATGTGGGGCAACGGTCCGCGCAAGTTCCTCTTTGTGCCGGGCGATCATCATGATCATGTGGAGGCGCTTCTGGCCGGGCATCTCTACAAGCTGCAGGAGCTTTCTCACAACACGCTGTACACGGACAGACCGCTGTGAGTAGCGGCCTGCTTTCTAAGCTGTCATCGCTGTCTTCTGCTCCGGCTGCGTGGCATCCGTGACAGGAAGCATCAGGCCGTCTTCAGCAAGGCGGTAGACGCGGCCGCGCCATAGTATCTTGCTGCTGGCGTAGCTTGCTGCCCAGTAGAAAAATCCGAGCAGGTCTCGCAATGGGTAAAGCAAAGTCGTGCGCAGGAGATGGCGCTCTTCGACAACAGCCCTGCCTACAACTGCGGCCATCGCCGCGCGCGCTATAACACCGTAAGCGATGAACATCAGCGCGAGATATGGATAGTGCAGGCCCCACGCGCTAAATCCCGCGAGCAATCCAAATGGCACGGCAAAGGTCAGCGATGTTCCGAAGTGGCCCTTGGGACGCGAGAAACGTGTGGACTTCATCCATCGAACCTGATGTTTCACGGATGCGGTGAAGCTCAGATTCAGAACGATGTGATCGATGACGTGGTCGGAGAGGATGACTTCATGTCCGTGAACAGCGACCTGGTTGCCAAGAACAAAGTCATCGGCGCAATACGGACCGATGTAGCCGAATCCGCCCATCTCATCGACGCAGCTGCGGCGCACAGCCATTGTTGGGCCGAGCGTGAACTGCATGCCCTCCATCATGTTCGCGACCAGTACGCCGGATGTCATTTCGATCGACATGCCTGCCGCTTCGAGTTCCGACCAGAGACCTTTGGCCGCGACTCCACGATAAAGACAGGTGACTGCGCCTACTTTTGCGCTGGCAAACGGAGCGACGACTTCGCAAATGTAACTCGGCGTAACGCGTACATCGCTGTCGCTGATGATGAAGATGTCGGTGCTTGCCGCCGCTCCCATTTTTTCGAGCGATGAGACCTTGGCGTTGATGTAGGTGTTCTCGCCGGTGGTCAGAAATTTCGTCGTGATCGAAGGATAGCGAGCAGCGACGCGGCGCGCCGTCTGCAATCCGGCGTCATCGGCCTGACGTGCGCAGAACAGAATCTCGAAGTTGGGATAATCCTGTTCGAAGAAGCTGGTAATGTGCGCGTCAAGGTTCGGCTCGTCTCCATGCAACGGCTTGAGCAGGCTGACGGGCGGATGAAAGTCTGCCCGCGCCACGTTTCGGCGCTTGCGACGATCCGCGACGAAGCGGTATGCACCGGCGAAAACAAGTCCGCTGAAGACGGTTGAGCTGATGAGGCCAAGGATGCCGAGGCCCATCAGAACGGCGGCTATTCGTGCGGAAATCACTATCAATTAGGGTATCGTATCGCAGGCTTGCGAGTCCTTACTAGCTACGCAACTTCAGCTTTTCCAGCACCTGCGGCGCCAGCTGCGAGACGTTGCCCGCTCCTAGGGTGAAGATCGCGTCGCCCTCAGTTGCATTGGCGACAACGCGATCGATGGCCTCTTCAAAGCTTGCCCCGTACTCAACTCCGTCCTGGTGCATTGCTTCGACCAGCGCTTTTGCCGTGATGCCCGGAATGGGCTCTTCGCTTGCAGCATAGATATCGAGGATTTCGACTGTGTTCGCGCCTTCAAAGGCCGTGAGGAATTCCTGCAAGAGATCGCGGGTTCGCGAATAGCGGTGCGGCTGAAAGATGACGTGCACCTGACGGTAATTGCATTCGCGCGCCGCGTTCAACGTCGCACGAATTTCTGTCGGATGGTGGCCGTAGTCGTCGATGACGGCAACGCCGCGCTCGCAGCCTTTGAGCTGGAAGCGCCGATCGACGCCGCGGAAAGACTGCAACCCCTGTGCGATGGCCTCGGGCGCGATCTCAAGTTGCGCAGCGATGACCACCGCGGCAGTCGCGTTGAGGACGTTGTGACGCCCGGGAACGTGCAGCGAGAACGGACCGAAGACCTCTCCATTTGCGGCAACTTCAAAACGGGCGCGTGCTTCATCGCAGGGCGGCAGCATACGCGTGATGAAGTCAGCTTTCGGCGTGGTGCCATATGTGAAGACGCGGCGGCGGACGCGCGGCAGGACGTTTGCTAATTGCTCGTTGTCGATACAGGCGACGCAGCTGCCGTAAAATGGCACCCGGTCCATAAATTCGACAAAGGCATCTTCGACATCGGCCATGTCGCGATAACAGTCCATGTGCTCGCGGTCGAGATTTGTCACAACGGCGAGGATCGGCGACAGCTTCAGAAACGACCGGTCGCTCTCATCGGCCTCTGCTACGAGATACTGCGATTTCCCGAGGCGTGCATTCGAGCCGAGGGCGTCGACCCTGCCTCCGACAACTACGGTCGGATCGAGATTTCCCGCAGCCAGCACTGTTGCGATCATCGATGTGGTCGTGGTCTTGCCGTGCATCCCGGCGACGGCAATGCCGTACTTCAGGCGCATCAACTCAGCCAGCATCTCCGCGCGTTGGATGACTGGGATTTTGCGTGAACGCGCTTCGATGACCTCGGGATTGCGCTCATTCACCGCAGAACTGGTGACGACGACCCCCGAGCCAACGACATTCGCGGCTGCATGGCCTTCAAAGACGATCGCACCGAGTGTCGCGAGTCTTTCTGTGATGGATGAGCGGCGCAGGTCAGAGCCGGAGACGGCGTAGCCGAGGTTGAGCAGAATTTCGGCGATCCCGCTCATGCCGATGCCGCCAATACCGATGAAATGCACACGCTGTGCTTTTGCAAACATAGTTTCAGAACGCTTTGATTAATGTATCAGCGCGATGCACGAAAGCGCTGGAACGATGCAGGCTTTCATGTCGTTCAGTTGCTTGTGCACGCCAACAAATTCACCGCAACATTTGCAGGCGGATGCTGTTCACACTGATGGAAAGAATGAGCATTCAGGCTCGAAGACAAAAGCGAAGCCTGCGAATGCGGAAGAGGATGAACATGATGAAACGCGCACTTTACACTCTCGCCCTTGCGGTTGGTACTTTATTCACCACTGCGGCTGCTCACGCGCAGGTTGGGGTTGCGGTTCGCGTCGGGCCCGCTGCCGTATATGCAACGCACTGCCCGGGACCGGGCTATTTCTGGACTCCCGGTTATTATGCCGGTGCAGTCTGGGTGCCGGGACGCTGGGCTTATCGGAGCTACTACCACCCCTACTATGCGCGGCCCTACTACCATGCGCACTACTATCATCCTTACTATGGTCGCCGCTAACGGCTACTTGCTCCGGATGCTCCCACGGCATCCGGAGCAAGCTTCACATCTGCAAAAACAAACCCATCGCGCTCGACCACTTCCCCACCTTCAATTCGAATTGTTTTGCTGAACATAGGTCCCGCATAGGCGCAGGTGTGGAACTCACCGTTCTCGGCGCACGGATCTATCTCTGGCGAAAACTTCTCAAGCAGTGACTCGTCGAGATCGCATCCGGCGAATTCCTTCGGCAGCTTCTTCGGATCGACACAGACGATGCGCGCCTTTACTCCTGCGCGAAGCATCGTTTTC
Source organism: Alloacidobacterium sp. (assembly GCA_035313725.1). GTDB lineage: Bacteria > Acidobacteriota > Terriglobia > Terriglobales > Acidobacteriaceae > Alloacidobacterium. The sequence goes on from DATGAD010000259.1 coordinate 7,425, forward strand.
ACCAGCTCTCGTGTATTGATTCCCCACAGCGGAAAGACCGGTCGCAGGCCAGTGTCAGCAAGGCGCTCTTCGCGGTAGCGACGCACATCTTCGAGATACAGATCACCGAATGCGATGGCCTCGATGCCAGCGGCGACAGCGCGTTCGCAGGCTGTGCTCATGGCTGCTTCGTATTCAACATTGGAGCAGGGCCACGGCAGCGGGACCGTCCACAACGGCAACCCTGCTGCTTCGGCCTGCGCTTCCAGAACTTCGCGACGTGTGCCGTGCATGGCGACGCGATCGAAAGCAGTGTTCACCGTCGTCAGCAATCCTGCGATTTCGTATTCGCCTGACTGCCGAAGCTGATGCAGAGCCCAGGCGCTGTCTTTGCCGCTGCTCCAGGAAACAAGAATCCTCTTCACAGAAGAGCCAGCGCCTGGTCGAGATCGGCGAGCAGGTCGTCCAAATCTTCGATGCCAACCGAGATGCGCACCAGACCGTCCGTGATGCCGAGCCTGTTCCGCTCCTCATCGCCGACGGCGGCATGTGTCATCGTAGCCGGATGCGAGATGAGTGTTTCGACACCGCCCAGCGATTCCCCCAGCGTGCAGACGCGCACGCTCTTGAGCAGAGTGTTCGCTTTTTCGAGCGATCCGGTTTCAAACGAGATCATCGAGCCGAAGCCCGTCATCTGCTTCTTCGCCAGTTCGTGCTGCGGGTGGTCTGGCAATCCCGGATAGAACACCTGCTTTACTTTCTTGTGCTGCGCGAGATAAGCCGCAATCTTTCGTCCGCTCTCATCATGCTGTTTCATGCGAACCGCCAGCGTCTTAATGCCGCGCAGAACGAGCCAGCTTTCAAACGGCGAGAGAATACCGCCCGTACACTTCTGCACGAATGCAAAGTCTTCCTTGTGCTTTGGCTTGGTGCCGACCAGGACTCCGCCTAATCCATCACTGTGGCCGTTGAGGAACTTCGTCGTTGAGTGCATCACGATATCAGCGCCGAGTTCAATGGGGCGCTGAAAATAAGGCGACATAAAGGTGTTGTCGACACTCAACTCAACGCCGCGCTCGTGACACGCATCGGCAACGGCACGAATATCCGTCAACGTCATAATTGGATTCGTCGGTGTCTCGATGTGTACGAGCTTGGTCTGCGGGCGGATGGCGCGGCGCACTGCTTCGGCGTTCGAGGTATCGACATAGGTAAACTCGATGCCGTAGTTCACGACAATCTTGTCGAAGAGGCGCGCAGTGCCTCCGTAGACGTTCTCACCACAGATGACATGATCGCCGCTCTTGAACATCGTGACCATCGCCATGATCGCAGCCATGCCGCTGCCGAAAACGTGCGCGCTCGTGCCGCCTTCAAGCGAGGCGAGACTCGTCTCCAGAGCATCGCGTGTTGGATTCGAGACGCGCGCGTATTCGTGGCCCTTGTTCTTGCCGATCTCTTCCTGCTGATAAGTGGATGAGAGATAGATAGGCACGTTCACCGCGCCTGTAAGCGGATCGGACGCCTGTCCGTCGTGAATGGCGCGGGTAGAGAATCCGTGATTTGTTTTGGTCGTATCGGACAAGGAGCCCTCTAAATTACTGAATTTATGTACTGACATTGATTTCTAAATCTAAAGTCGGAGACCAATGCTTGGAAAGCCTCACAGTATAAAGACGTGGATTAAAGCCAGGGCTTGAGATGCGTATGTAGTGGATTGTCCCTTGATCTTTCGGCTTTAGGTGAAAGTGACCGTCTTTGTCGGTGACGCTTGAATCGAGGACCTGTTTCCATGCATGGTCGCATTCATCAACACGAACATTCGGCACACCTTGTTGACCTGAAGCAATTCTCACACAACCATCTAATTGTCTGGCTTCGACTGGTTGCTCGATTATCTCAAGCTGGTACTGTGCCTGGATGAAATGGATAGGCAATAAAAGCATTGCTCCGAAACAGACATTCAGTACACTTCTTCTCACAGTCCGCCCTCAAAAATCTTCTTAGAAAGGTAGCGCTCGGCTGAGTCCGGGATAATGGTCGCGATGCGCTTGCCAGGTCCTATCCTTGCGGCGACATTCAGCGCTGCATGCACCATCGCCCCAGAGCTTGATCCCGCCAGCACACCTTCCTCAGACGCGAGACGTTTGACCATCGCGAAGGCATCAGCATCGGTGACTTGCACAATTTCGTCGGCGACCTCAGCATCAAATGTCCCGGGGATAAAGGATGCGCCGATACCCTCAACTTTATGCGGTCCCGGCGCGCCGCCCTGCAGAACGGAGCCTTGGGTTTCGACGGCGACGGTGAGGATGTTGCGGTCTTTCTCCTTAAGCAGCCGCGCAATGCCGGAGAAGGTTCCACCGGTGCCTACGCCGGCAACAAAGGCGTCGACGCGGCTCTCCATCTGCTCCCACAACTCCTGCGCCGTCGTGTCGTAGTGATACTTTGGATTGGCCTGATTTTCAAACTGCAGCGCAGGAAAGATACTCTCGTCATCCTTTGCCAATGATCGAGCGCGCTCGATCGCTCCACGCATGCCCTCAACTTCGGGCGTGCGCTCCACCGTCGCGCCGAAGCCGCGCATCAGGATGCACTTCTCTTCCGCGAAGCCTTCGGGAACAAAGAGCACCACCTTATATCCGCGATTGACACCAACCAGAGCAAGCCCCACGCCGGTGTTGCCCGCCGTGGCCTCAACAATCGTCGAGCCCGGCTTCAGAACCCCGCGTGCTTCCGCGTCGAGAATCATGCCAAGAGCGGCGCGGTCCTTCACGCTGCCGCCAGGATTGAGGAACTCAAGCTTGGCGTAGACATCAGCCATCTGGGCTGTTGCAAGACGACGCAGGTGCAGCATTGGCGTCTGCCCCATGAGTTCGACAATGCTCTCGGCGACACGCAGAGAACGGGCGGGTTGCAGTGTGGTTGATTCCGTCATCACAAAACTTTTTAGTGTAGCAGGCGGGATATGCTTTCAAGCTTTGCTATCGCTGTTTATTCGCTCTTTGCACTATCTCTTGTGCTATACACTTGTCGCATTGGTGCAGGCCCGTGGACACAAAGGTTCCAGCATTTCGGAGTGCCAGAAAACGCACCGTCCTTCTACTCATGCTCGGCGCTCTCGGAGCAGTGCTGTTTATCTGCGCCGCCGCCATCATCTTTTATAAGAACACACAGCAATTACTCGCGTCCCGCGGCCTGGAAGAACATTCGCAGCAGGTATCAAGCCTGCTTGAAATCTCAGCGCAACGCATGGAGAGGATGGATTATCTCGGCCGTCTTTATCTGGCTGGAAGGAACAAAGACGACCTGAATACGGTTCAGGCAACGGCAGCGCAATTGGATACAACCCTGGCTCAACTGGAAAACTTTATATGGGACAGTAACCAGCGCAGCCGGGCCCACGGTGCCCATGACTGCGCACTGGAACTTACGCGTCAGGTCAACGGGCTGATGCAGCAGGACACTGAACCTGGCAGAATGAGCCTGACCCGAAAGGCCCTGGAATGCCGCGACATCATCAGCCGGATGCAGGTCGAGGAAGCCGCCCTGCTGAAACAGCGCATGCAAATTGCGCATCGCGGAACGTATCGGAATCTAGTCGCGGGAATTGCGTTTCTGCTGGTATCGCTCACCGTAGTGCTCACCCTGTTTGGTTTTCTGCTGCGCGATGCCGGACAGCGCATGAGGACCGAAGAACAACTCTTCGAAACCAACTTGCGGATGAACAGCACGGTGCAAACGCTTCAGGAAAAGCTGGACGAAAATAAGCTGCGGGCCGCCATGCGTGGAGAACTGCAGATATCCGCCACTCCCGCCGAAGCGCATCAGATTGTCGTGCGCTATATGGCGCAGGTTGTGCCAGCGGCGAAGATTACGCTGCTCACCGTCAACCGTTCGCAGCAAATCCTGGAGATTGCCGCAACCTCCGGCGGCCAGACTGAAATTATGGATGGCGTCCCGCTCAATGCCTGCTGTGCGATGCGTAGTGCGCGCCTCCGCCACCGCAGACCAGGTGTTTCTGAAATTGACTGCATGCACTTCCGCGGTGCTCCTCCGGAGAACTACATCTGCTTGCCGCTGGCAGCGCAGGGAGAATCCCTGGGCGTTCTCTATCTCGGATGTCCAGACACCAGCACATGCTCGCGGTTGGATTCTCATCTGGATTTCCTTGAGGGCCTAATGGAATTAAGCTCCATGTGGATCGCCGGCCTTAATCTGCGCGCCCGCCTCGAAGAAGAGTCGATCCGCGATGGACTCACCCATCTCTTCAACCGGCGATTCATGGAAATCGCACTCGAGCGCGAACTGCGCCTTGCCGCACGAAGAAAAGGTGAGCTCTCCCTGCTGATGCTCGATATTGACCACTTCAAGCGATTCAACGATACGTTTGGCCACGAAGCGGGCGACCAGATACTGCGTGAAGTGTCTGAAATTCTGCGCGAGTCAGTACGCACGGAAGACATTGTCTGTCGCTACGGAGGCGAAGAGTTCCTCGTTATTCTGCCAGGCATGGGAGCGGAGGCGTCATTTCATCGCGCGGAAGACATTCGCCAGCGCGTGAGTAAAATGCGCCTCGATTTTCACAGAGAAGCGCCGAAGGAAGTGACAATTTCTATCGGAGTGTCGACATATCCACAAGCCGGTCAGGCGGTCGAGGAACTGGTCCGGTCCGCCGACCGCGCCCTGTACAGCGCGAAAGAAAGGGGGCGCAACCGCGTTGTAGCGGCCGAGTCGGCCATTGCCGTCTAAACGCGGTTAGCATTGCGCGAAGATATCCTGTTTCTTCGCGAATTAGCTTTCATCCGGCTTTCTGCTCCAGTAAACTGAAGACACTCTCAAGAAAGTTAAAGGTATGCTCTCGGCTCATCTTTTCGGGCCGATACTCGTATTGTGTGGACGTTAAAACTCCATCGACGATGAACCGTAGAGACCACACCGTGCCCCTGCTGCTCCTCGGGGCGGTGGGTACGCTCTTTTTCGTATGTGCGTCGGCTTTCTTCGTTTACAACACCACCAAAGACCTGATTGCTTCCCGCGACTGGCGCGATCATTCCCAGGAAGTGCTGAGCACATTGCTGCTCACGTCCCAGCGTCTGGACCGCGTTGACCTGTCGAGTCGGCTTTTTCTGGTGGGCAAGAATGAGGACGATCTCGCGGCCGTGCAGTCGAATGCGATTGCGCTCGATACCGGCCTCGTTCACCTGGTCGACCTGGTAAAAGACAACGCTGCCCAGGTGGAACGTGCAAACGCGATGCACACCTGCGTCCTCGATTTAAAGCAGCAGGTGAACGAGTCCCTGCCCCAGGGCGTGAGCCCGCACAAAAAAATTCTCGAGTGCCGCGACGATGTCAGCAAGATGCAGGAATCGGAACGCACGGTTCTGACGCAGCGCACGGAGGAATCGCAGAAAAGCAACTATCGAAGCCTTCTGGCCGGCGTCGGCTTCCTGATCGTTTCTCTTGTCGTCGTCGTCGTCCTCTTCGGATTCCTGATACGCGACGCGCGTCGCCGCCAAACGCTGGATCATCAGATCTTCAGCACGAACTCCCAGCTGGAAGTCACTGTTCTTACGCTGCAAAAGCGCGCCGCCGAGGCTGCGCTGCTTATGTCCGCCAGAGAAGAGTTGCAGCTTTGCACCAGCGCGGCGCAGGCGCATGAGGCGGTTGTTCGTTATACCCGGCAGTTGCTTCCTTCCGTCGAGACGGCGCTGGTCATGATCAACAATTCGCGTCACCTGGTGGAGATTGCCGCATCCTCAGAAGGCGAAACGAAGCTGCTCGATGGATTCCCGCTCGATGCCTGTTGCGGACTTCGTTCCGGTCGCCTCCGGTGGAGAAAACCCGGGCAATCGGAAGTGCACTGCAACCACTTCATCGGCGCCCCGCCTGAGAATTATCTTTGCTTCCCGCTGGCGGCACACGGCGACACGCTGGGCATCCTCTATATCGAATGTCCGACGTCGCTGATCGCTGTCGATGCGGAGCGCAACCTTGAGAGCCTGGAAGAGCTAGCCGAGATCGCCTCCATGTCCGTGGCCGGCTTGAATCTGCGGTCTCGCCTGGAGCACCAGTCCATTCGCGATGGCCTGACCGACCTCTACAACCGGCACTTCATGGAAATCTCGCTCGACCGCGAAATGCGCCGGGCCGCGAGAAATAACAACGAGCTGTCCATCCTGATGCTCGATGTCGACCACTTCAAAAAATTCAACGATACCTACGGGCATGAGGCCGGCGACTGTATTCTGCGCGAGGTCGCCGAAACCTTCCGCCAATCAGTCAGGCAGGAAGACATTATCTGCCGCTACGGCGGCGAAGAGTTCGTCATCATCCTGCCGGAAACGTTGCAGGCATCGGCGCTCGATCGGGCTGAAGCCATTCGCGAACGGATAAGCCAGCTCAGGGTTCGTTTCCGCAGCGAAGCTCTTAGTGAAATAACGATTTCGATTGGCGTCGCCGCTTTCCCGCACTCAGGCGCCAATCTGGAAGAGATTCTGCGCGCCGCCGACCGCGCTCTTTACATGGCTAAGCACAATGGCCGGAACCAGGTAGTGATGGCCGATGCGTCTCTTGCGACAGCTTGAGCAGTTATTCGCGAATTGACCCGCGAATCCACCGCTGCACAGGCTTCTCGATTAGCTTCATCGTCAGCAGCGCCGCCGCTACCAGCAGGCCGTAGCTGATCCACGGATCGAGCGCGATGAGATGCGTCGCTTCCAGCAGATGCGATTTGTGGATCAGGTCCCACAGATTAAAGTGCAGGATGTAGAGACAGTAGCTCGCCTGGCCAACTGCGACGAAAGGCCAGAAGCCAAAAAAGCGTGCGATCAGGTTGTGTCCCGCAAGCCCAAGAATAGCCAGGCCGAAGAGCGGCATCATCAGGCCGTCGTGCATCAGGGCAAAGGGCATGTGGTCGCCGTAATAGAGCACGGTGTAGATTGCGCCGACTCCCAGGATACCCAGCGGTAGCCGCCAGCGGCTGTCGCGTACGAGGCGAGCGTCAACGTCCGCCAACACAATCCCAAATAAAAATGACGGCACATGCGGCGGCGGCGAGAACTTGAGCGCACGCATCCAGAAGCTTTCCGTATAGCGGCCGGGATGAGGACCGTCCGGCTGCAGGACCGTGTAAAGCGTCGGCAGCGCCATGCCCGCGATCCATAACAGTGCAAGCAGGCCGATCAAACCACGCCAGTGCTTCGGGCGCTTCCAGCAAACCACGACCGGAAAGATCACGTAGAAGAAGCCTTCCGTGCACATCGTCCATGCTGGTGTGTTCCAGAATGTCGCCAGCTTCGGGGACCAGCCCTGCAGCAGCAGCGGCGTCAAGACGACGCCAAGCGCAAACTCGCCGTGCGTGCGTACCTCCCATTCGGCCATCAGCATACCGAGCGAAACGATCAGCCCGAAGATGTATACGGGATAGAGTCGCGAGAAGCGCGCAGTCCAGAAATGCCGGACGTTCAGCTGGCCGCTCTGCGCCCGGTCGCTGTAGTTGTAGGCCAGAATAAAGCCCGACATCAGCAGGAAAAAGCTGACCGAGGTGTAGCCATTGTCGACGATCGGAGCGAATGGCCCGAACCACTTAGGATTCGAGAAGTGGTAGAAAACAATGTTCAGCGCGGCAAAGGCCCGCAGCCCCGAAAGCGCCGGCAGCAGCGACTTCTTCTCCGGCTTCTTGACTGTTACGGGAACACTGGTCTCGGGAGAAGGATGTAGTACTTCTGCGGGCGGTTCCAGCAATGCAGCCGAGGCCACCGCAGCCGAGGATACGTTTTGCGTCTCTACACTCAGGCCGTCACCAGCGACCCGACCTTCTCTCCGCTGATTACGCGGCGGATATTCCCGGGCCGGTTCATATTGAAGATGATCATGGGCAGATTGTTGTCTTTGCACATGCTTACCGCTGTGGCATCCATTACCTTTAGTCCCAGCCGCAGGATGTCCATGTACGTAATCTGCTCGAATTTGACCGCATCGGTTTTGATAACCGGGTCGGCATCGTAGATGCCTTCCACTTTGGTCGCTTTCAGTAAGACGTCTGCCTTGATCTCCATGGCACGCAAAGAAGCGGCGGTATCTGTGGAAAAGTACGGATTTCCGGTTCCGGCGGCGAAAATCACTACGCGGCCTTTTTCGAGATGCCGGATGGCGCGACGACGGATGTAAGGCTCGCAGACCTGGTGCATCTCAATCGCCGACATCACACGCGCATGCACGCCCTGCTTCTCTAGCGCATCCTGAATCGCCAGCGCATTGATCACCGTCCCCAGCATGCCCATGTGGTCCGCGGAGACGCGGTCCATCTCCTTGGCCTGCTCGGCTACGCCGCGAAAGAAATTGCCTCCCCCGACGACAATGGCGACATCGACGCCCAGGTCGCGGACCTCGGAAATTTCACCGGCTATCTCGTGCACACGATCGACATCGACGCCAAAGCCGCGACCAGCAGCCAGCGCTTCTCCTGAAAGCTTAAGAACGACGCGGTTATACATTCCTTTTGAGTATCGCATGCGGAGCCGCCAAGGGCGAGTCCGGCCCCCGATGTCCCGCGCAACCCAATTCGCAGACATTCGGGGTCCCGGATGATTAGCAATGATTTCCCAGTTTTAATAACTTTAACTTTACATTCATAGTTAACTATAGTTAAATCAGGCTGGTTCTGCTTGTAATTGCAGAAGGAATGCCGTGATAAAGCACCTCAGATGGTTGTACGGCAGCGTCCTGCTTGTGGTGTTGAGCCTCGCCGGATTTCTTTCCCTGCGCGCGCAAAGCGGGATCAGCAGCGCGCTCAGCGGCGTCCTTACCGATTCAACCGGCGCTGTGGTGCAAGGCACTGTCGTCGCGACCGAGATGAACACCGGGGCTGTCCGCACAGTGCAGACAAATGCCGAGGGCGGGTTTCTCTTCTCGCAGATCAATCCCGGCACCTATCGAGTCGCGGCAAGCGCTCAGGGCTTTGCCTCCGGGCTCTCCCAAGCCGTGCGTGTTGCCGTGGGGCAGACGGTCACGCTGAATTTCACGCTTAAGCCTGCCGTCAGCACGCAGTCCGTCGAGATTTCGGCGCGGGTTGGCTTGATGAGCCTCGAAAATCCCAACACCTCTACCACGCTCGAAGCGGAAACGATTCAGAACCTGCCGAACCCTGGGCAGGACCTGACCTATCTCGCCCAATTTGCGCAGGGCGCGTTGATGAACACTGCCGGGTCGTCGAATGACTTCAAAGCTGCGGGCGGTTACGGGAACGTCGAGTTCAACGGACTTCCGGCCACGTCGAATGGCTACATTCTCGATGGCTACGATACGAACGATCCGTTTCTGGGACTGAACATCGGACTTTCAACGAATCTCGTGATCGGCCTCGATGCGGTGCAGGAAGCTACCGTCAATACCAATTCATTCTCGGTAGACCAGGGACGTTACGGCGCATCGCAGGTGAATTACTTCACCAAGTCGGGCACGAACCAGTTTCACGGCGACCTTTACGAAATCTGGAATGGCTCGGTGCTCAACGCTGAAAACTATTTTCTGCGCGCTACTTCCGATGCAACCAAACCACGCTCGAACGTTCACCAGTTCGGCGCGAGTGCCGGCGGCCCTATCCGCAAAAACAAGCTCTTCTTCTTTGCTCACTACGAAGGCATACGGATTGCCCTGCCGCTGGTGGAGCAGACGACCGTCGCCTCGCCCGCCTATCAGAACTATGTGTTGCAACAGCTTCCTCTCGGCGGAAGTGACTCCATCAACGGGACGGTTCTGCCGCCGCAGCCAGAGGAGGTCGGCTTCTACCGCAACATGTTCGCTCTGTATCGCGACGCCAGCGGAACGCCTGTGCCTGTGCTCTCCTGCCCGCTTGACGCGAACGGAGCGCTGCTGAGCGGCACGCAAAGTCCCGGCAATCTCCTCAACGGAGCAGGCTGCGCGAACCGGCGCACGGCCTCGCTCAACAACTCCGATTCAGAAAACCTCATCGTCGTAAAGATCGACCACACCATCGACGCCAACAATAGCGTCTGGTACCGTTTTCAGCAGGACACCGGACTGCAGGCCGCATCGACCGACGCTATCAACCCGATCTTTAATTCCTACTCCCCGCAGCCGCAGCGCACGCTCGTCGTGGGCTATACGCATCTCTTCACGCCAAACTTAGTGAACCAGTTCAATCCCGGGGCCAGTTGGTACGCGAGCATCTTCGAGCCCAATAACTTCGATCAGGTATTGAACACCTTTCCCATCGTTCTCGAAAGTGGAAGCGCCAACGCACCCTTCACCACGTTCGGCGGCTTGAACAATACCTTCCCGCAGGGGCGCAAGGTGACGCAGTGGCAGATCAACGACAACCTGGTGTGGACCCGCGACAAGCACACCTTCAAATTCGGCGAGAACTCGCGGCGGCTCGACATCAGCAACTACGACATGGGCGAAGGCACCGTGCCGCTGGTCACCTACACTGACCTGGCCCAATTCACCTATGGCGCGGCATACACAACGACCGTCAGCTATCCGATAACCAACAAAGAACGCATCGCGCTCGGCAACCTCGACATGTATGCGATGGACGCCTTCAAAGCCAGCCCACGTGTAACAGTGACAGCAGGCCTGCGGGCTACATGGAACACGAATCCGGTAAACCAGCAGCGGCTCTTCGCCCGTCCGGTAGCGTCTTTTCTCGACATTCCGCATGATGAAAGCCTGCCGCTGAATCAGTCGATCCAGACGCAGGTAAAGCATCTCTTCCCCGGCACTCCATTACTGGTCTGGCAACCCCGTTTTTCTGTAGCGATCAAAGCTTCTGAAAAAACGGCCGTCCACGCGGGCTTCGGCGTCTTCAACGACATCATCCCCGGACAGGTCGCCGACCTGGGATCGATGAATGCTCCATACGATCCGCAATTTACCGGCGGACTTGCCGGGCAGGTAGGCGGCATCGGCGTCGCTCCCGGCGTGACTTACAGTTCCGTCGATGCAACGTCCAACGCGAACCGCGCCTTCCAGCAGCAATTCGCATCAGGAGCCTCGTCATGCAATAGTGCGAGTTGCCCACTGGCAGTTGGCCTGAACACCTTTCCCAGCGGCAAATTGAAGACGCCCTATTTTCTGGAGTGGAATTTCGGCATCGAACACGAACTGGGATCGCGCGGCTCGCTGCGCGTCGATTACGTCGGCACACGCGCCCTGCATGAGCCGTATCAGGTGCAGGTCAACGGCTATCAGACTGTATGCGACGGCTGCTTCGCTCCGTTCCCCTATCAGCAGCCGCTCGACCGCCGATTCGGCAGCGTGAATGAATTCCAGACCGGAGCCAGCAGCATCTATGCCGGACTGCAAACCGCTGTGACAAAGCAGCTGCGCACGCTCACGCTGCACGGCAACTACACCTATAGCCATTGCCTCGATGAAGTTTCGAACGGCGGGCTGCTGGCGTTTTCGAGCCTCGGCGTGCTCTCTCCGTTGCCAGGAGATCTAAGTCGTAACTATGGCAATTGCGATTACGATATCCGCCACAACCTTTCCGCCTTTGCGCTCTACGCTATTCCCTTTCACTCGTCGCATCGGGCGCTGCGTTCCGTCTTCGGCGACTGGCAGCTTTCCGGCACCGCTTTCTTCCATACTGGAGTGCCCTTCAGCGTATTGAGCGGTCCCTACACCGCAAACGGCAACGGCATCTTTCAGGGCAGCGGACCGCAGTTCGCGCGCCGCGTTCCCGGCGTGCCGCTCTACGCGCACAAGCACACGATTGCAGACGTGACGCAACCGGGAACTTTGCAGTGGCTCAATCCGGATGCTTTCGCTTCCGTCGTCGATCCTGGCACGGGCGCATGCGTAGGCGGCGATTCACCCGCGAACTGCCAGGTTGGAGATTCGCGTCGGAACGACTTTCGCGGCCCGCGCTTCACCTATTCAGAGATCTACGTTACCAAGCGCATTCCGCTGCGCGAGCACCTCACATTTCAATTCGACGCACAGTTCTTCAACTGGCTCAATCATCCCAACTTTGCCCTGCCCACCAATCAGGCGGGCATTCCCGGCGTGCCATCCACGCAGACCGCATTCGGGGCCATCAACAGCACGGTCTCTCCGCCCACGGGATTACTGGGCGTCGGCCTCGGCGGCGACAGCGCACCGCGTATGATTGCCTTCCGAGGCCGGATCGAATTCTGAAACAAATGATGAACAAAAGTACCGGCTTGTGCGTCCAAACGGCATGCTTCGCCGGTAGGTTCAGTTGCCCGGTTGCGTGGGAAGAATCTCCGCGATCACGTTCACCATGGCGCTGGCCATCGACGGGTCGCGGTTCACAAGCGCCACAAGCACATAGTCCTGCTTCGGCAGAATGTGCAACTCGCCATTGATGCCCGGTGCTCCACCGCCGTGGCCGTACGCTCCGTTGCTTAGCACGTAAAAACCCAGGCCATAGTCAGGATGGGTCGCCTCCCCTGTCGTTGCTTCCTTCAGGAGCGCTGGATCCAGCAGCTTCCCCGACTGGAGCGCTTTCGCAAACAGCATCAGATCGCTAACGGTGGAGTATCCCCCGCCAGCCGATGTTCCGCTCCACGGCATGGTGGCTGTGTTGGGCGTCAGTCCATTCGGGCCGTGGGTATAACCTGTCGCCCGGCCCTGCACATGATCGGTCTCCGGTCGCGAATCGGTATGAAGCATCCCGGCAGCCAGGTACACCTGCTTCCGCACATATTCCTGATAAGGCTCGCCGCTGACCAGCTCAATAATTCGCCCCAGCAGAATGAAGCCGTAGTTCGAGTACTCCATCCGGGTCCCGGGCTCGAAGCGGACAGGCCGGTTTCCGAAAAGCTTCACGTAATCCGCGAGCGTCCGTATCTCTTCGCGATGCGCCTCATACTCCGGAGTAAAAATATCGCCAGTGCCGCCCGTGTGGCTCAGCAACTCGCGGATGGTCACCTTGGCAGCGAGGTCCTTGTTCGGATAATCTGGCCAGTAGGTGGCCATCGGCTTGTCGAGCGACAACTTGCCCATCTGCACGAGCTGAAGAATCGCGACCGAGGTGAACATCTTGTTCATGGACCCAAGGCAGAACTGCGTGTCGACTGTATTCGGAATCTGCTTGCTGTCGTCAGCCATGCCCCATGCCTGATCGAGAACAACCTTGCCGTGATGCGCGATGAGTATAGCTCCAGAAAACGCATTCGGGCCCTGCGTTGCGGCCACACGCTCCCGCACTTTTTTCGCCAGGTCCTCATCGCTGGTGGCTATATCGCCTTCGCTCACCGGCGGCGGTACTGGGTGTCCTGAGATGCGTTCGACCGTCGGCGGATTCGTCGTCGCGAGATCCATCGTCGATTCCGAATAGATACCGCGGCCTTCCTTCATCAGCACTACAAGATGCGTGCCCGTATCCTCAACAACCTTGAAGATCGTCATGCCTTGCGTCATTTGCCGCAGCCGCAGGTCGCTCGGCGAGTGGTCATCGGCCGCATTCTTCCCATATTTCTTCCAGAAGGCGGCCATCTTCGTGGCATCGGCGGAGTTGAAGGCTTCCAGCCATTGCCTGAAGACCTGAAGGACTGGGCTGTCGGTTGCGTGCGCTGCAGGCAAGGCAACCACAAACAGGAGAACGGAGACGATGGCAACGCGTTTGAGCATGATGCTGGTATAGCCGAGTCCATCCTCATTCGTGAAGTGGATATTGATAATGTGTACTATTCAATGTGTGAATATCAACGGGATCGACTTGAACCTTTTGCTCGCATTCGAGTCGCTCGCGGACGAGCGGCATGTAGGCCGAGCGGCAAAGCGGGTCGGCCTCAGCCAGCCGGCATTCAGCAATGCGATCGCCCGCCTGCGTACCCGGCTTGAAGATCCGCTCTTCGTGCGTACCTCACAGGGCATGATGCCGACGCCACGCGCCGAGCGCCTCGCAGGCCCCATCCGGGCGGCTCTGGCCCAGCTCCGGCAGACATTTGAAGCGCCGCAGACCTTCGATCCATCCGCCAGCGCGCAGCGCTTCCGCATTGGTTTGAGTGATGATATCGAGCTGCGCCTGGCGCCACTGCTCGCACGATCAATGTTGTCGGGCGATCTGCAGATGCAGACCCGGCGCCTGGACTGGCTCTTCACCGTGCCGGAAAGCGAGCTCCGCAACGGAACCCTCGACATCGCCATCGGATATTTCCCGGACGCACGCTATCTCTCATCGGGCTTCATCATGGAGCCACTCTCTGAAGAGAACAACGTCGTGATCGCCCGCCGAGGGCATAGCGTGTGGAAGCGCAGGCTCACACTCGAAAGGTTTACGCGGCTGGACCACGCAGCCGTGATGTATCGCAATCAGCCTTGGGGACTGATCGACAACGAACTCGCCGCGCGCGGGCTGCGCCGCCGTCTCCGACTGGCACTTCCGCATTGCCTTTCGGTATTGCATGCCGTGGCGTCGAGCGATCTCGTCGCGTGTATTCAGGAGTCCGTCGTGCAGTCCTTCGGCCGAAACCTCGGACTGGTTTCCCGCCCGGAGCCTCTCGGCCTGCCGCCTTTCGTTCTGAGAATGGTCTGGCACCGTCAACGGAATGACGATCCCGCGCAAGTATGGCTGCGGAATCTCATCGCGAAGGATCTCACGCGGACACGCTCAGGCTCGCCGCAACTTCGCGATACGAGCCGTTCGTGATGTCCTCAAGCAGCCTGCGCTCGGCTGTGAGACTTAGACCATGCCTCCGTTAGCGCGTAGCGTCTGCCCGTTGATCCATGCGCCATCCGGCCCCGCAAGAAACGCAACAGCGTTTGCGATATCATCCGGCTGACCGAGGCGCTCAAAGGGATTCAACTTCGCCAGACGATCTACCTGCTCCGGCGTCTTCCCGTCCAGAAATAACTCCGTAGCTACCGGGCCTGGAGCTACGGTGTTCACCGCTACATTCCGCCCCCGAAGCTCCTTCGTTAAATGAGTCGTCAGTACTTCCACTGCCGCCTTCGAAGCGCTGTAGGGCGCATATCCGGGCAGGGTGAGCGGAGTCACGCTGGTCGAAAAGTTGATGATGCGTCCACCGCTGCGAATTCTCTTCGCCGCCTGCTTCATAGTGTTGAACGTGCCGCGAACATTGATAGCGAAGATGCGGTCGAATGTGTCGTCGTCGAATTCTGCGATGGGCTTGATTGCCATGATGCCAGCGTTATTCACCAGCACGTCGATGCCGCCGAATGCCTTCTCGGTTTCATCGAAAAGGCGCGCAACATCCACCGTCTTTGATACATCGGCCTGCACCGCAATGGCCTTCCCGCCTGCGCTTTCGATTTCTTCGACCACCTTCGCTGCCTCTGCGTGATTGCCAGCATAGTTCACCACCACGGCAAAGCCTTCGCGCGCGAGCCTCGCGGCTACTGCGCGGCCTATTCCGCGCGATGCTCCAGTTACGATTGCTACCTTTTGTGTGTCGCTCATTTCGAACCTTCCTTTCTGCTTCCACGTAATAGACACAGGAAGAGCACTATCTGAATCATGCATTGTTAGAATAACAATCATGCAGGAAACGCATTTATCGAATATCGACCTCAACCTACTGGTCACCCTGCAGGCGCTGCTTGAAGAACGCCATGTCACGCGTGCCGCCAAACGCTGTTTCCTCAGCCAGTCCGCCATGAGCCGCGCCCTCGAACGCCTGCGCGAAACATTTCAGGATGAGTTGCTGATCCGCTCCGGACGCGGCTACGAGCGCACCGTGCGCGGCGAGCGCCTGCTGCGCGAACTCGAATCGATCCTGCCGCGCATCGACGCCATAGTTCGCGGCGAAAGTTTCGACCCGGTACAGAGCCAGGAACGATTCCGCATTTCGATGACCGACTTTGCCTCAGTCGTCCTGCTTCCCGGCCTTGTCCAGCGCCTTCGGGCGTCCGCGCCAAAGGTAAAGCTTGAAATCGTTGCACATCACGACAACGTTTTCGATGATCTGGAGTCCGGCAAGATCGACCTTGCGATGGAAGTGTCGGCATTTGTGTCGGGACTCGAATCGCAAATCATCTTCGAAGAAGACTTCGTCTGCCTGCAATGCACATCTCGGCCACAGCGCCGCAAGCGCATGACGATCGCGGAATACCTGAAGTTCGCGCACGTGGTCGTCAACGTCCGCGCCGGACAGCAAACACTGGTCGACCGGCCCTTGGCAGATCTGGGCGTGCAGCGCCAAGTCGCCTTGACCGTACCGTATTTCGTCGTCGCTATCCTGGCGGTTTCCGGCACAGACTCTATCGTCACCGTTCCGCGCCGTCTGGCAAAGATTGTCGCGCCGCTGCAGACGGTGCGCGCCATCGAAGCTCCGGTAGAGTTGCCGAAGTTCAACTACATGATGGCGTGGCATCCGAGACTGACAGCCGAGCCCGCACAACAATGGCTGCGAGAGCAGGTCCAGGCAGTCTCCAGCAAAGTATAAAGACGACCTTTGCTAAATCGTTTTATACTCATCTCCGCAAAGCGTCACATCCCTTACACGGACAGGCTGATACACCAAAGATGATTTGCAGACCTTTTTCTGCCATTCTGCTTGCTGCACTGATCTTCAGTGCGGTCGCATTCGCGCACGCACAAAATGACAATCAGCGCGTCGTGCTCGAACGCGGCAAATCGACCATCGTCTTTGAGCCCTATGCGCCGAACATCGTCCGTGTAACGCTCAGCCTTCTCAAAGACGCTGCGCTCACCGCGCCCGGATACGGCTTCGTCGCAACGCCTTCGGCCGATGACTGGAGCCACACACAGGATGGCGCGGACGAGGTTTACAAATCATCGCGCATGGTCGTAACTCTGAAGGGTTGGCGCAAAGGCGGCACGCCTCCGCCGCAATCTGTCATGGATCCCGGCAAATATTTCAGCGGCTCGACTCCGGGCGCCGACATTACCTTCGCAACTCCCGAAGGCAAAAAGATTGCTGAGCTGAATGGCTGGTCGATGTCCGTCCCGAACCATAAGGATGGCAATTCTCAGGTTCTCTACGACCGCAGGCCGACGGACCCCGATTTTTATCAGGTAGGAGCAGACTTTCTTTCGCCCGACGATGAGCACTACTACGGCCTCGGTCAGAACCAGGAAGGCTACCTCGATCATCGCGGCCACGTCGTGCACTGCTGGCACGACTACAATGCTCCCGGTGGCCAAAGCGTATGTGTGCCTTTCATGGTTACAAATTACGGCTACGGCATCGTCTGGGACAATCCTTCAAAGACCACCATCGCGCCGCACTTCAACGAGCGCACCAGCTGGATCTCGGAAGTAGGTAATCGGGTTTCGTTCTTTCTCATCGCGGGGAGGACAACGGACGAGATTTACGCGGGCTACCGCCTTCTGACCGGAGCGACACCACTCCTGCCCAAAGCCGCCTACGGATACATCCAGTGCAAGCAGCGTTACCGCTCGCAGGCAGAGGTCATGGCCGTCGCGAAGGGCTATCGCGACCGGCATCTGCCCGCCGATGTCATCGTGGTCGACTGGCTCTACTACTCGAAGATGGGGCAGATGGACTTCGTGCCCGATCTTTGGCCCGATCCGACCGCAATGAACCAGCAACTGCATCAGATGGGCTTCCAGACGATGATCAGCGTGTGGCCGCGCTTTGAACATGGCTCTCGGTATTACGACTTCGTGCAGCAGAAGGGCTGGTTCGAGCATCTCGCCGACGGCACGCCGACCAACGGCCTGCCCTATGACAAAGCCGGTTCCGACATCGACACGACGAACCCCGACGCCGCGCAGTGGTACTGGAACACGATTAAGGAAAACATCCTGAGCAAAGGCTTCGACTCAATCTGGGCCGACGAAACCGAGCCCGATCTGCCCCCGAATGGCAGCTACCTGAGCATCGGCCCCGGCACCCAGTTCTTCAACACTTATCCGCTCTTCCACACGGGAACACTCGCTGATGGCTTCCGCCGCGACACGCCGCACCGCGCGTTGGTTCTTTCGCGCGACGCGTATCTTGGCGCGCAAAGAAACAGCGCCATCTTCTGGTCATCAGATATCACGGCAACATGGGACGCATTCAAGCGCCAGGTACCAACGGGACTCGACTTCGCCGCTTCCGGGCTCACATATTGGAGCAATGATACCGGCGGCTGGCAGCCGTTGCCTGCTGTCCATCATCCTGAACATCCGCCACTCATTGACCCGTCGGATGTTCGCGATAACGTCGGCGGCTACGACGACTTTCCTGAGCTCTACACGCGCTGGTTCGAGTACGCGACGTTTCTGCCCATCATGCGCACGCACGGAAGCCGCCGCTACAACGAAGTCTGGTCCTACGGAAAACAGGCTGAGCCGATCCTCGAAAAATACCTCAAGCTACGATACGAGTTGCTGCCCTATATCTACTCGCTTGGCTACCAGACCTACCAGAGCGGCGCGCCCTTCATGCGCGCCCTCTTCATGGATTTCCCCAGGGACCCGAACGTCACTGACATTCGAGACGAGTACATGCTCGGCCCGGCATTTCTCGTCGCACCCGTTACAGAACAAGGCATGACCAGCCGCAAAGTCTATCTGCCCGCGGGCGCCGACTGGTACAACTACTGGACGAACGAACACGTAAAAGGCGGCCAGACCATCACCGTCAACGCGCCGATCGATACCATTCCGCTCTTCGTCCGCGCAGGCTCGATCATCCCGACCGGCTCCTACATCGAAAACACCGGTCAGGCGCAGCAGATCGCAAAAGTCCATATCTACCCCGGAGCAGACGCCGATTTTACCCTCTTCCAGGACGACGGCAACACCTATGCGTATGAGAAAGGCGACACAAAGATCACGCGTCTGCACTGGAACGACGTGTCACACCAACTCACGCACGAGGGAGCGCAGGCGTGGACTGGCTCTGATGCAACAGTGATCGACGTAATTGCAAAATAGCAATCCAGATGTTGACACTATTGGCGGGTCAGCATCACTATTCTGCAGAAGAACGTCCGCCGTATCTGGCGTACGCTCGACAGCATTCCAGCCTCTAGCGATGGATACGCGGTGACAGAGGACGAAAGGCTCACCGCCATGAAAGCAGCAGTTTCCAGCAAGAACCGCGTCTTCGATGCTTTTCTCAGCCACGCTTCTCAGGACTCGGCCATAGCTTCCGAGTTGGAGGAGTCGCTTCAGGCTCATCGTCTCAAACCCTGGGTCGATCATTCTGATCTGGCCTTTGGCGGCCTGCTGCGTGATGCTCTGCAGGCTGCCATGCGCAAGAGCCGCGTGCTGGTCCTGCTCTGGTCTGAATCGGCAGCGAAGTCGCGCTGGGTCATGGCCGAGATGTTCACCGCTTTTCATCTCGACAGCTTCATCATTCCTTACGTGCTCGACGCAACGCCGTTGCCGCAGTTCCTTGCAACCTCTGCGTACCTCAGCATGAAACGCGATCACGCGGACATTGGCGCAAAGCTGTCGCGCGCCGTATCCGCGGCTCCTGACAGCGCCAACAAGCCGGCGCCGTTGTTGAACAGCCGCACATCGCTGGTTGAGTCGCTCGTCAACGGAATTGGGGGCGCCCAGATCGCCGTTGTGCAGGCGATGACAGAAGATTTCGAGAAAGCCGAAGAAGCGCACAAGTCCGTCGAGAGCGCCCTCGGCAGCCTCAGAGAAATGGCACCGTTTGATCTGATGGTCCTGAACCTCTCCGGCTATCAATGCAAAAACAACTACATGTTCACGCACTGGGACGCGATCCAGGCCGGCCGCGCTCCAAAAGACCCCCTGCTGCAACAGGCCGAACGCTATTTCTTCGAAGCGCTTTGCGTCGATCCTCGCGATCCAAGCGCACTCAACGGCCTCGGCAGCATCCTGATGTTCGAACGCGAACTCGACGCCGCTGAGTTTTTCCAGCGCCGGGCGATCGAGATAGTGAAGAAAAGCGGCGGAAACTACGAAGCCGCTCAGCATGATCTGGAATTGATTCTCTATTTCAAGCAGAAGCAGAACCACCAGGCATAAGAAAAGGCCCAGGCAAACGCCGGGCCTTCCTATTCCACAAAAATCAAATCGCTTACGACTGCGCTTCTTCCGTGACAGTCTTCGTCTGGGCAATAGTCCAGTTGGGATCGCCAACCTTGAAGCGGGCAAAGCGGCGGACAGTGATGTTCTCACCCAGCTTGCCAACCTTCTGCGCAATCAGGTCCTTGATCGAAACCGTCTGCTCCTTGATGAACGGCTGATCGAGCAGGCAGACTTCCTCGTAGAACTTGCTCATCTTGCCCTCCACGATCTTCTCGATCACCGGAGCGGGCTTGCCCGTCGCAGCCGCTTGCGCGCGGAAAATGTCCTTCTCGCGCTCCAGGTCCTCCGCCGTTACGTCCTCAGCGCGGATGTAGCGGGGATCGGTCGCGGCAATGTGCATCGCGATGTCCTTCAGCAGTTCCTGGAAGTCTGTCGTGCGGGCAACGAAATCGCTCTCGCAGTTCACTTCCACCAGCACGCCGATCTTGCCGCCGGCGTGGATGTAGGTGCCCACCGCGCCCTCGTTCGTGGTGCGCGAAGCCTTCTTCTGCGCCGAGGCCATGCCGCGCTTGCGCAGGATCACGAAAGCCTCTTCCATGTCGCCCTTCGACTCCTGCAGCGCCTTCAGGCAATCGCCCATCGGGGCGCCGGACTTCTCGCGCAGCTCCTTCACCAGCTTTGCATCAATCTTTTCGCTCACAGTCGACATTCCTTTTCCAATTCCCTTCTATAACACGCACGCGTTACGCGGCAATCAACCCTAAACACAACGAAAGCGTGGCCTGATCAGAACTGCAGCCACGCTTCCGGAAGAATACTTTCGCAGCCTGCATCGAATCGATGTAAGCCGTCTTACGTCTTAGAAGCTGCTTTCGGCTGCCTCGGCATCATCCAGTGTGCTGACCGCAACCGGAGCCTTGCGGATCACTCCGCCCAGAGCCGCTTCCAGGTCAACTTCCTCTTCTGGAGACTCGAGAGCACCAGCCTGAATGCCTTCGACCGACCCGGCTTCGACATCGCCAGCTGCGCCATCGGCAGTGACGCCAGCCACTTCGGCAATTTGCTTGTCACCGGCCATGTGAACGCCTTCAACCGCCGAATCGGCAATCTTCGAAGCGAAGAGGCGGATTGCGCGCAGCGCGTCATCGTTGCCCGGGATCACGTAGTCAACTACCGTCGGGTCGCAGTTCGTGTCAACAACGGCGACAACCGGGATACCCAGCTTGCGAGCTTCCTTCACGGCAATCGCTTCGTTGTTCGAGTCGATCACGAAGAGCGCATCGGGCAGCCGCTTCATGTTCTTGATGCCGGCGAGGTTCGCCTGCAGGTGCTTGCGCTCCCGCTCCAGGCGAATCACTTCCTTCTTCGTCAGCAGTTCGTAGCGGCCGTCGGTGGCCATCTCATCCAGTTCCTGAAGGCGCTTCACTGACTTCTGCACCGTCACCCAGTTGGTCAGCAGCCCACCCAGCCAGCGGTTGTTGATGTAGAACATCCCGGCGCGAGTCGCCTCTTCAGCGATCGCGTCTTGTGCCTGGCGCTTGGTGCCGACAAACAGAATCACTTTGCCCTGGGCGGTCAGGTCGGTCACATACTTCGACGCGTCCTTGAACATCTTCAGGGTCTTCTGCAAGTCAATGATGTAAATGCCGTTGCGCTCGCCGAAGATGTATTCCTTCATGCGAGGGTCCCAGCGCTTCGTCTGGTGCCCGAAGTGAACTCCCGCTTCGAGCAGCTCCTTCATGGTGATCGTGGCCAAACAGCCTCCTTCGTGGATTGCATCCCG
Source organism: Alloacidobacterium sp. (assembly GCA_035313725.1). GTDB lineage: Bacteria > Acidobacteriota > Terriglobia > Terriglobales > Acidobacteriaceae > Alloacidobacterium. The sequence goes on from DATGAD010000259.1 coordinate 29,123, forward strand.
GCAATGGTTAAGGTCGCCGGAATTGATTCCCCTATTTGGGAAGATTTAACTACTTAAACTCTTATGCAGCAGCTAACTCCGGGTGCCCCATCCTGTCGCGCAGTTTGCGACAGGGTGGGATCCCAAGAAAACTAGCGCTTCGAGAACTGGAACCGCTTACGAGCGCCCTTCTGACCGTACTTCTTGCGCTCCTTGGCGCGCGCGTCACGAGTCAGCAGTCCGTCGCTCTTCAGCGTCTTGCGCAGTTCAGCGTTGAACTCAAGCAGGGCGCGGGCAATGCCCATCTTCACCGCATCGGCCTGCGCATTCACGCCGCCGCCGGCGACACGCGTAATCACGTCGAAGCTCGCCGTGGTCTCGGTCAGAGCCAGCGGACGCTTCGCGGAAACACGCTGCTGTTCGGTGACGAAGTAGGTCTCATAGGCCTTGCCGTTGACCTTGAACACGCCGCTGCCGGGGCGCAGAAAGACGCGGGCAATCGCCGACTTGCGGCGTCCCGTTCCGTAATACTGAACCAAATCTGCCATGCTTATCCTTTTGCCAGCCTTAATCTGGCCGAAAACCTGTTATGCCTTTACTTCCAGAGGCTGGGGCTTCTGTGCCTGATGGGGATGCTGGTCGCCGCGATAGACGTTCAGCTTCGAGCCCATCTTGCGGCCCATCTTGGTCTTGGGCAGCATGCCC
>DATGAD010000260.1:0-4002 GCA_035313725.1 Alloacidobacterium sp.
GTCTGAGTTCAGCAGCGAGACGACGGGCTGTGTCTGCCCGGTGGGCCACAGGGTCAGGTAGCCGAGAGACCCACCTGGCACTACCGTGACGTTGAGCGAATACGCAACCGCAGTCGTTGGGATGCTGCAGGCGCTTTGCGGGATATTGAATGCGCGGCTGGTATTCGCAGCCAGTTCCGGGCCGCCAAACGGCCCGGTCGCGTTGCGCGTGTCCGCGATTCGGCACGGCGTTACCGGGATGAACTGCAGGCCCGTTGTCGTTGTGACTGGAGAAGTGGTGAAGCTGTTGATGGCCCCGCTAGCCGTGCCAGCGCTGTTCGTGGCCTGAATCTGATAGTAGTACTTGGTGTTGGCGGTAAGGCCGGAGATACCGGCGCTGACATTCACGGCAGTGCCTCCCGCGCCGATGTTCTGGCTCGCGGTCGAGGTAGCTCCGGAAAGCGTGCTGCTGGTTCCGTAGCGGAAAATAGCATTGGTGCTGGCGCCGTTCGGGTTCGCGGTGCCGCTCAGGGTGGCCGAGCTGGAGGTCACCGATGTGGCTGCTCCGGTGGTGACGGTCGGCAATGGCACGGTCGCCAGCGTAGTGAAGCTGTTGATGGGGCCGGCCACTGTCCCGGCGCTGTTCGTGGCCCAGATTTGGTAGTAATACGTGGTGTTGACGGTCAGGCCGGAGAGACTGGCTGTGACGTTCACGTTACTGCTGCCCGCTCCGATGCTCTGCATAGTCGTGCTCGTGGAGCTGGAAAGCGTGCTGCTGGTTCCGTAGCGGAAGTAAGCCTGCGTTGAACTGCCCTCAGGGTTCGCGGTACCTGCCACTGTGGCCGCGGTAGTGGTCACCGAGCTGGCTGCTCCAGTTGAAACGGCCGGAATAGCTGTCGCAGCGGCGACCAGATGCCAATTGTTGACGAGATTGTTGGCGTTGACCGAGCCGAGGCCCGTGCTGAGGTCATATCCGGGGGTCGAAGTGTAGCCGTTCAGGACGCCTACAACATCCCCACTGTGATGCACTGTGCAATTCGGAGAGTTCGGGATACAAGGCACGGCATTGTTGTCGGTTGTTATGTCATAGAAGTTGCAAGCATTTCCGGAGCCCACAGTCGTCGAGTTGCAGCTCGAGCGGTTGTCCAGAGCGGCAAGGCCATAAAAACCAGCATTCGCGTTGCCTTGCGCCGAACCCATTTTCTGGTTGACGAGCGCCATGATGCCCGCCATTGCCGGCGATGACACCGAGGTACCGCCAACCCCCTGGTCAACAGCGTCAGTGTCATTGCTGTAAGTGCAGGGAGAGATATCCGAATCGCATATGACATAAGCGCTGTTCAACACACCGCTGGATGCGAAGAGAGAGACATCGGGAACGTCGCGCTTACCATCGGCCGGAACGCCTGTGCCAGTCTGCCAGGATGGCTTGGCGTATCCACCTGAACAGGTTGCCGGAGTGGTTCCGCTTGGAGTTGTGCACGCACTGACGCCGCCTGTTCCGCCGACCACTTGGACAAGGCCGACGTCAAAATCATTAGCCACCATGTACTGGCAGCTCTGCTCCTCGTCGAAACCTGCCCCCGTAAAACCGTAAAATTCATCCACCGCATCGCTGGTGCAAGTGCTGTTCCAGGGGACTTCGGGAATATATCCGATTGCGGAGGAACCATTTGCGGCGTTGGTGGCATTCCAATACGTTGTGCTGCTGTTCGCCCAATTCAAGTCCGTGCCGCCAACGGCGACATTGTAAGGAGTGCTCGAAGTTCCGCTCACCGCAAAGCCATCAATAGCGCCATACGGTGGGGTGCCCCCGCCATCGCAGGCTGCAGATCCCTGATCGCCTGATGCTACGAATTCAGTAATTCCTTCGGCAGCGCCCTGTTGCCAGAGCGCATTATAGAAGGCATTTCCGGCTGTCCCGAAAGCAAGTTCGCACGCTCCGTAGCTGAAGCTCATGATGGGTGCAGTTTTATTGTCGATAATGTATGCCGCTGACGACGCCGCGCCATCGGTGGTAGAGGTGCTGGCGGTGGTGACGAACTTGATAGTCGCGCCTTTAGCTACTGCGCCAGACCACTCAACGTCGAGCGTGTTTTCCACCTTGTCGTCTGCGGAAGGTATCCCGGGGTCGGTTCCGTTGACAATGATGGTCGGAGCATTAGCGGGCAGGCCGAAAGATGAACGGAAGGTGGCCACATCTGTCAGGCTGATATCGCTGCGTCCGGCAATGGCGATCGTCTGGCCGGTCCCGTCGATGCTCGCGTTCCACAGGGGCAGAACGTTATAGATAGTGGCGAAATCAAAAGGCGATACTAACTCGGCGCCATACGTAGGAACACCGAAGAGCGGCTTGGTTAAGGTGGTGTCGTCAACGGGCGTCCACTTTCCGTTCTTGGCATCACGCCGGAACGAGCCCATATCACGATGCAATGGCTTGGTAAAGAAATTGTGCAGCGAGAAGATACCAGTGACAACCGGGCTGAGCGCTTCGGGAATGTTCGGGTCTGAGCTGTTGGCGATATGTTCCGCGCCCCTCACCATGTAGTGATGAATTTGCGTATGGAAGGCTTGTTGGACGAGACCGGCTGTTCCTGAGAACTCAATAAACACTCGGCCCTTGCTCACACTGTTGATAGTGAAGCCCCGATTCTGGAGCCACGTCGTGACGCTTTGGATGTCGTAGTCGGACGGGCCATATAAGGCGCCGAATTCGCTGGGTTCCAGCCAATGGTGGAAATCGGGCGATTTAGGGTCAAGTTGCCGGGCCATGAAGGCTTCGAGTGAGGCTTCCTGTTCAGGGCTGCGCCGTAAAATCAGCAGCATGCGCTCCATGGGCAGCTGCAGATCGACCTGACCGCGATCGAATTCGGGTCGTGCCGCAGGAGGAATGTTCCCGCGCAACTGCACCAGTTTTGCGTCACTGATCGGGCCCGTTACGCGCGACGGTGTCCGCGGCGCTTCACTTGCCGCCTGCCCGTGGGCATAGTTCCATCCGCCGGTTGCGATTGTCAGTAGAGCGCAAATCACGGTTTTCCAATTACTTACCATCTCAACATCCTCCGATTTGAGCCTTTCGTCCTGCTGCTTCCGAGCAGACAGCAAAAGCCTCTGACATGAACGCACACTATGGTGAAGATTGCGTCATGGATATACAAAGACTGAATTCTTTGGGGGCCTCAGGGTATTTCCGACATCCCCCGATTTAGCCGCCAATGGTCGCTGGGGCTGAAACAGGATAGAGATCGAGGAGGAGGTGCGACCGTGGGGTTTTATTCAGCAGAGTACAACTGGTTACCAATCAATTCTGTGCGTAGTGTACGAGAAAAAGCAAGTGATTATTTTGTGACTCGCTTATGAGTTAGCGGCAACAGCCTTGTGCGCTCATCGAGAAACGAAGAGCTTCAGCGTCAGTTAAGCGAAGCGCAATTGGAAATTACGTTAGGTCCGGATTAGGAGGCACTCCTCCCAATATATGCCTTGACACGTATATACATAAAAGAGTATATAAAGAGCGTGGAATCCGTATTCGAAATCATTGCGGAACCGAACCGCCGCGCAATCTTGAGCCTGCTCGTCTCCTCACAACAGTCAGTAGGAGAGATCGAGCGTCGGCTTCGTATGTCGCAGCCGACGGTGTCCAAGCACCTGCGCGTGCTGCGCGAAGCCGGTTTCGTCGAATCCACCGTGGACGCTCAGCGCCGCCTTTACCGCCTGAAGCCGGAACCATTTCAGCAGCTGGATGACTGGCTGGCTCCATTCCGGCAGTTCTGGTCGGATCACGTAGATGCCCTCGAACGCTACCTCGACCGCATGGATACATCTACACCCACAAAAACGAAAGACAACGCGAAAACGGCGCGGCCCAAACCGCGAACATAACATAGGAGATGGCATGAATAGGAGATCAAGATTCTGAGGCGATACGCTCCACAGCAGGAGCTGTGGAGCAGGCAGGTTGCGGGCTGCATTTGCTTAGTGAGGCCATAGGACCTCGTAAAGGAGATTAGTCAGACCTGCAAC
>DATGAD010000261.1:0-2655 GCA_035313725.1 Alloacidobacterium sp.
CGTGACGAATGATCATGATCTTTGTTGGTGGAGGTGATCCGGCCATTGATTTTCTCCCTGCGTGCGATTTTCTGCGTTAAACCATGCGTCGCGACAAGCTTGCCAGGTAACGTACCTCCGGGAGAGGATGCATGGCAAATCGCCGCATGCCGCTATCGCGGATGCAGGACTTTGTAGTTCGCAAGGATGCAGCCGCCTGCGAGCGGGCGACATTCGGTGAGGGCAAGGCGGACTCGATGTCCGGGATCACGGAAGGTGGGGATCCCGGAACCGAGGAGGATGGGGTGGATGTTCAGGCCGACCTGATCGATGAGATCCGCGGCGAAGAGAGACTGTGCGAGTTCGCCTCCGCCCATGAGGCAGATTTGTTTTCCCGGGCGCTGCCTGAGGTGGAAGACGAATTCGGCCGCGTCGGTGGATACTAGTGTCACGCCTGGCGTATCGATCGATGGGATTGTGCGCGAGAAGACATAGGTGCGCATGGTTGGCTCTTTGGTTTTGCCGGCTTCGGTCTTCTGCGCCTTCTCAGCTGCTGCGCGATTTTGAGCGACCGATACCTCATAGGTCTTTCGTCCCATCAGGATGGTGTCGACATCCTTCCAATAGCTGGTCATGACTTCCTGGACGTCTCTGCTGAAATGCAGCCAGTCGATGGAGCCGTCGGGGCCGGCGAGGAATCCGTCGAGGCTGACGGCGCCGCCGTAGGTGATCGTGCGCAGGGTGTGCTTTCTCATTTGGCGGATCATGTCCAGGGGCGCAGGCGAGGGAGCCATCGACGTACGTTGCGGCAATATTCTTCGTAGTCGGAGCCGAACTTTCCTCGCAGCGTTGGCTCTTCGTAAAAGATTACGAACAAGGCTACGCCCAATACGGCTGTGGCGGTTACCGTGAGTGCTGTAGTGTTTATCCGGCCGAAGATGATCCAGAGGCCGGCCCATCCAGTGAAGAATCCGACGTACATCGGGTTGCGGACGTAGCGGTAGAAGCCGACGACGACCAGCCGCTGCGGCGGCGCGACTGGCGCGGGCGTTCCGCGTCCGGTCCAGCCGAAGTCCCATATACAGCGCACTGCCACCGCGAAGCCGAGGACGGATGGGATGGCGGCGATCCATCGCCAGGGCGCCACGCTTGCTATGTCAACCTGGAAGCCGAGCCAGCCCGGCAGCAGCCAGAACCACAGCGCGAAGAATGCGCTGCCGACGATAAGAGAAGCGATCGCTGTCGGCCAGTGGTGGTTGTGATTCTGTGTCGTTTCGGCCGGTAGGCTCATCTTGCACGGCTCCTGCCACCATCGAAGTATGAACCGCAGGACGTGACAGGCACAACTCAAAATGCGACACGCTGTGCGTCGTGGGTGTGATGTAGGCTACCGGCGAGATCTGTAACGGTGGAGTCGTTTTGCAGAGCTAGTAAACATCTGTCTGGTAACGTCTCGCCTTCTTCATGCTGGCGAGATATTCCTGTGCCGCGTCCGGCGTGCAATTGTGACCATTGGCGATGGCATCCAGAAGCGCGGTCTCCACATCTTTTGCCATGCGATTTGCGTCGCCGCAGACATAGAAATGCGCTCCGCGCTCCAGCCAACGGTATAGTTCCGCGTCGTTCTCCCGCATGCGGTCCTGTACGTACACTTTATGCGACTGGTCGCGGGAAAAGGCTGTATCGAAACGCGTCAGAATGCCGTCATTGAACATTCCTTCGAGGTCTTCGCGATAAAGAAAATCTGAAGCACGGCGCTGCTCGCCAAAGAAAAGCCAGTTCTCGCCCTTGTGGCCATGCGCCTTGCGATGCTGCAGGAAGGCGCGGAACGGCGCGATTCCTGTGCCCGGACCTACCATGATGACCGGCGTATCGGTATTTTCCGGAAGACGGAAGTTGTTGTTCGAATGCAGAAAGATAGGCATTGTTGAGCCTTCGGGCGCGCGTTCTCCCAGATGACCGGAACACAGCCCCTGCCTGTCGCGTTGATGGCTTGTGAAGTAAACAACGCGCACGATCGTATGCACGGCGTCTTTCACGAAGGATTGCGATGACGCAATGGAATACATGCGCGGAGTGAGGCGCGCCAGCACGGTGAACAACTGCTGTGGCGCGGTAATTCCGCCGGGATGTTCCGTGATGAGATCGATGAACTCGCGGCCCCAAATGTACTCCTCTGCTGCGGAGCGGTTGTCCGGAAGGGTCAACGATTTCAGAGCGTCGAATCCCGGCACCGAGGCTGGAGCGACCTTTGCGTAGGCATTCACAGCGCTGCGTGTGAGCTTGCCGATAGCCAGGCGCGTGCGCAGCGCTTCCTCCAGGCTGATCTCGACCTTGTAGTGGTCCAATACGCGCTCATCGCCTTTGAAGTGGAGTTGTGCGAGCACCTCGGCTACCTCGTAGGGACGGTTCTCGGGCACGATTCCAACAGCATCGCCAGGGGTATATTCCATGCCCGGCTCAAGCTCCAGCTCAATATGACGTGTTTGCTTTTCCGAGCCGGCCGTCGTCATCAATACGTTGACGAGCATGCGTGACATGTATGGATTATTCCGGGTGTACTTTTGCGGCGTTGTGCTCATAGGGTAGTTCAGGTCTTGAGGGTTCAGAAGCTTGTGAATCGAGTATATCTGCAAGGCTCTCTAGTTCATGCCGAGATTGCTGCGGCGATGAGGC
>DATGAD010000262.1:0-5183 GCA_035313725.1 Alloacidobacterium sp.
CGACGTGGCCATCGACCAGGGCGGCTGCATCGAAACGGCAAAGCCCACCACGCACAGCAATCCGTCTTACGAAGTCAGTGGCGTCGTCCACTACTGCGTTACCAACATGCCCGCCGCCGTCCCCAATACATCGACGCTCGCCCTTACCAACGCGACGTTTCCCTACGTCCTGCGCCTCGCCCAGCGCGGCGCAAAAACGGCGATCCTTGAAGACGACGGCATCCGCGACGGTGTCAACACATATGACGGCATCCTCACCTGCGAGCCCGTCGCCAAATCGCAAAAGAAAGACTGGAAGCCGGTCCGCGAACTGCTCGCATAGCTTCCACACAAACAGAAAGGGTGGCTGCGCGCCACCCTTTTTCTCAAGCTTGAAAACATTACTGTCGCAATGGCACGGACTGCTCCAGCCGGAACGTCAGCAAAGTCTCCGCCGGAATCACAATCTCTTTGTTGCCGGTAAAAGCAGTGCCTGCAGTTCCAGCGCCCGCGCCAGCAAGGCCGCCGATCAACGCTCCTTTGCCGCCGCCCGCAAGTCCACCAATCAGAGCGCCTAAGCCCGCACCGCCGCCGATGAATCCCGCCGTCCGCTTGCCCTTGCCTTTCTCAACCCGTTCAACCGTGCTGGTCGCAATCGGATAGGTACCGCCATCCGCGCGAACGCTGTCCAGCCGAATCGCAAGCTCTGCCTGCCCCTTGAAGCGTCCCAGCGACTTCGCGTCAACCACTGTGCCCGAAGCAGGCGCGCCTGCGCGCACCACCGTCACTCCATTCACCACAATTGCATCCGCAACGGTAGCGTTGAAGCTCTGCCCTGTTTGGCTGACCTTCGAGCCCAACTCCTGTCCCAGTGAAACGCGGATATGCGTGCCGGCAGGAATCACCAGCGGAGGAGGTGGAGGCGCGGGTGCCGGCGCCACAGCCGTTTGCGCCGGCGGTGTAGAGGCAGGCACCGGTGCCGGTGCCGCACTCGATGAGGCTGGCGCGGACGCAGCGGGAGATTGCGCCGGAGCCGTCGCGTCAGTCTGAGAACTCTGATCTGCGGCAGGCTGCGGCGCAGGGTTGGCAGCTGAATCTGATTTCTTGTTGCAGCCACCCGTGAACAGCACCATCGCCAATGCCAAAGTAAGTGCAACTGAACTGCTTCTGAAGTTTTTCATAGCAATCCTTTTGATGCTTTTGAGAAATTCTGCGGTTGTGTAATCCCGGACCGTCCTGCTTCGTCTTTTTAAAGAGACAGATAGCCGAACGCGAACGCCTATAATGCTGGAGTGCCAAACATAAAGCACAAGCGAGTCACAATTGCCGTTCTTGGAGTCATTGTACTTGTGCTGCTTCTTGTGCTGGCGTCGCTGAATGCCTTCCGGCTGAATTTCCTTTACCCGCACAGCGTCGCAGCAATCTTCCTTTTCACCACGCTCACGGTCATCGTCTTTCTGCTCTTCCTCCTGATGGTTGTGCTCCTATCGCGCAACATCCTCAGGATCTACGCCGACCGCCGCAGCCGCCTGCTGGGCTCACGTCTACGCTCGCGCCTGCTTGTGGGAGCAATGCTGCTCTCTTTCGCGCCCGCCGCTTTCATGTTCTTCTTCAGCTTCGGCTTGATGAACCGCTCCATCGACCGCTGGTTTTCGCAGCCGGTGTCGGAGCTGCGCGAAGACTCGACGCGCATCGCGCTCGAACTCTCTCATTACGTCACGCAGAACGCGCGGGCAGAAGCCGAATCGGTCGCCCGCTCCGAAGCCATCGCACTCAACTACCAGGCAGGAAATACAAACGCTCTGCTCGATGAACTTCGAACGCACCGCATCACGCTCCAGGGCGGCTTCGCCATCATCTATCGGGACGAGACGCCGATCGTGCAATACGAGCTGCCCCAGGCAGCAGGTCCGGTCAAAATTCGCGCCTGGATGGACGATGCGGCAATTCAGGTACAAAGCGGACAGCCGCTGGCTTTGGTGGTCCGCAAAGCCGCGCAGCGAACCGATGAACCGGTTGCCTTGATCGGAGACACTGACTACGCGCTCGGCATGGCAACGACCTCCGGTGGAGGAATCATCGTCGTCGGCCTGCCCCTTCCCTCGGGTCTAAGCAAAACGGTGGGTGAGATCCGCGCCGGCACCGAGCAATACTGGGCCGTATATCGCGAGCGCCGCAGCATTCGGAGCACATATCTGCTCTTGTTGCTCCTGGTCACCGCGCTTACGTTTTTCGCCAGCAGCTGGCTCGCATGGTTCTTCTCAAAACAGATCACGCGTCCGCTCGAAAACCTGGCCAACGCCATGGACGAGATCGCCGCCGGCCACTACCAACAGCGCGTCACCATCTCCGCGACGGAAGAGCTGGGCGAGTTGCTGCAGGCCTTCAATCACATGGCCGCCGATCTCGAACAGAGCCGCATGATCGCCGAGCAGTCTACGGAGCAGCTCTTCGAAGCCAATGCCACGCTCGAAGAACGCCGCCGCGAGCTGGAAACAATTCTCGAAACCATTCCCGGCGGCGTCGTCACGCTCGACGCAACGTTGCAGATCACTCAGGCTAATCAGGCGTTCATCGATCTTCTGCCTCCGGGCGCGCCGCAATCCCTCCAGGGCGTATCTCTCACGAGCATCGTTCCAGAAGACATTGCCAACGAACTTAAATTGCTCGCCCGCCGCGCGCAGCGCATGGGCGTTGCCGCAACCGAGCTTGAAATGCGCAATCCCAAGGGCAAGCTGAACCTCGCGGCAACCATGGCCATGTTGCAGCTCGGTCAGAACCGGCGCGGCTCCGTCCTCGTCCTCGAAGACGTGACGGAATTTCTGCAGGCGCAGCGGCAGCTCGCATGGAAAGAGGTTGCGCAGCGCGTAGCGCACGAAATCAAGAACCCGCTCACGCCCATCGCCCTCTCCGCCGAACGCATCAAGAGACACCTCGACCGCAACGCGCCGGAGTCGCCGGGCGTCATCCGCTCCTGCAGCGACGTAATCCTCGGCTCCGTCGAAACGCTCCGCACACTGGTCGATCAATTCGCAGTACTGGCACAGTTTCCAACCGCGCATCCAAAGCCAGCCGACCTCAATTTCATCGTGCAGAATGCATTGCGCCTCTTTGAGGACCGTCTCGGCGATATTCGTGTCGACGTGCATCTCTCGCCGCAGCTACCAGCCGTCATGGCAGATGCGGAAGCGCTGAAACGCGCTCTCGCCAACCTCATCGACAATGCGGCCGAAGCCGTGCAGGAGAGCCGCCTGCGCGTATTGACGGTCGAAACCGGACTCACCGACCATCACGAGATGGCCGAAGTCACCATCACCGACACCGGGCATGGCCTCACCGATGAAACACGTGAGCGTCTCTTCCTGCCCTACTTCTCAACCAAGCAGCGCGGCACCGGACTTGGATTGGCGATCGCAGCAAAAATCATTCAGGATCACCATGGGGCTATTCGCGCCGAACAGAACTATCCTCTCGGCGCTCGCTTCATCATCGAGCTTCCGCTCGCGGCAACATCAAATGGCAGCGTCAACGGCAGCGGTGACACGGCGCAAACCATTCCCGCCCATCCCGCTCTCGACAAGGCCGCTCGATGAACCACATCCTGGTTGTGGATGACGAAGCCGACATTCGCAAGCTCCTCGAAGAAATCCTGCGCGAAGAGGAGTACGCCGTAGCCAGCACCGGGACCGGAAACGAAGCGCTCGTGCTGCTGCGCGACGTGAGCTATGACGTGATGCTCCTCGACATCTGGCTGCCGGACCGCGACGGACTCGAAGTGCTGAGCGACATTCGCTCGCTCGAAACTGAGAACAAGCCGGAAGTCATCATTATCTCCGGCCACGGGACCATTGAAACAGCAGTACGCGCTACAAAACTCGGCGCCTTTGACTTCCTCGAAAAACCACTCTCGCTCGAACGCACGCTCATCGTCGTCAAGAACGCCATCGAAGCCAAGCGCCTGCGCAGTGAGAACCAGGAATTCAAGCGCCAGCTCGCGCTGCAAACGCCTATCACCGGTGAAAGCGTCCCGGCGAAAGCACTGCGTCAGCAAATCAAGCTCATGGCCCCCACCAATGGCCGAGTGCTTATCTTCGGCGAATCCGGCAGCGGCAAGGAGCTGATCGCGCGCGCCATCCATGCCGAGAGCCAGCGCCGCGAGCGTGTCTTTGTAGAGTTGAACTGCGCCGCTATCCCTGAGGACTACATCGAGAGCGAGCTCTTCGGCTATCGCAACAGCGCTATCCCCGGAGGCCCCGCAGAGAAGCGCGGCACCTTCGAGCGCGCTGACGGCGGAACGCTCTTCCTTGATGAAGTCGGCGACATGAGTCTGAAGACACAGGCAAAAGTCCTGCGCGCCCTCGATGAACAGCGCTTCACACCCGTAGGCGCGACGCACGCCATGAGCGTCGACGTACGCGTCATCGCCGCGACCAACAAAAACCTCGAAGAAGAAATCGCCAAGGGAAACTTCCGCGAAGACCTTTTCTATCGCCTCAACGTAATCCCCTTCTACGTCCCGCCGCTGCGCGACCGCAAAGAAGACATCCCGCTCCTTGCGCGCGATTTCCTCCGCGCCTTCGGTCGGGAGTATGGCCGCTCACGCCTAGACATTGCCGAAGACGCAATCGAACTGCTCAAGCAATACCACTGGCCAGGAAATGTCCGCGAGCTGAAGAACCTCATCGAGCGAGTCCTGATCCTGAACCCGCAGGCGCCACGTATCGAGCGCAAACACCTGCCCATGCTCGTGCATCGCGGCGTTAGCAAACGCAGCGAAGACTTCAGCACACTCCACCAGGCCCGCGAAGCCTACGAGCGCGACTACATCTTGAAAAAAATAGACGAGTGCCACGGTAACATCAGCCGCGCCGCCGAATCACTCGGCCTCGAGCGAAGCCATCTGTACAGAAAAATGCGAACGCTAGGCATCAGCGTCCGCGAATAACATAGCCATTCATCAGAATGTCATCCGAGCGAAGCAGGGGACCTGCAGTCAGGATCGGGCAGCACGAAAACGGGTGCCCCAGGTTCGCGAAGCCAACCTGGGAATTTTTTCGACTCACGATGCAAATCCAGAAAACTTCTCGGGAAAAGGACCCCTGCTACTCGTCCTCTTTCTTACCCAACTCTTCCAACTGTCTGCGCCAATCGAGCGACTCCACAAACCCGCGCCGCTCGCGCCAGTTCTCTTCCACGATCACATG
>DATGAD010000263.1:0-3578 GCA_035313725.1 Alloacidobacterium sp.
TCCGTTCAAAATACTTGCCCACCGCCTCGCTGCACCGTCAATGGCCTCTTCTGTGATGTGGGCGGACGAGAGATTGCCCATGTGTTCAACCACATTCCTAAGCATTGAGGCTCGCTCGGCGACGAACTGCCGCTTGTGTCCTAACGCGAGAAGCTGTTCCAGATATGCACCGCGCTCGTCGAGCATCGGAGCCGTCAGGTGACGCACAATCGCGTCGCGGTGGATGAACAATTCCTCGATGACTCGGGGTGCCGCAGGCCTTAAGCCATCGACTAAGCTGGAATTCAACATCTCAAATCCTTTGATCGAATGTCGGCAATCCTGTGTTCCTATGCCTGGACTAGTGAGCAACTTAAGGAGGGGGCGCACCGAAGTGCGCCGATTTGGGATTCTAAGGAGGTTTGCACTCAGGATGGAGCTTACGCGCTCCAGGGGGGAAACGTCTTGGGAAGGAATTAGTTAAATTTAGAGTAGTCGGAATAGGAAGATTCTCTCCAGTGTTTTCGACGATGAAATTAGGATTAGTTCCCCGAATTCCCGATTTGGGAAAATGAAGCAATTCGATTGATGGCCTCAATTGCCCGAACATCCGGTTAGAACGAAGCCGCTGGCGCGGCGGATGGAGAGTTGTGGTGGGCCGAGCGGGGTAGGTGCGACTAGGGTAATGGTCACAGGAGGATATTCCCGTGACCCCGCTTCGTCAGCGCATGCTTCACGAGCTTCAGCGCCGTAACTATTCGCCGTCCACCATTCGCAGCTATCTCGGTGCTGTCCAGCAGTTCGCCGAGCACTTCCACCGCTCACCCGAACAGTTAGGCCCCGAACATCTGCGACGTTACCAGCTGTTTCTCTTGCGGGAGAAGAAGCTCGAGCCCAGCACCGTCGAGATTCGCATCTCGGCACTGCGGTTCTTGTATAAGCGCACGCTGAAGCGGCGCGATCTGGCTTTCGACGATCTCATCTTCCCGAAGGTGCCGCACAAGCTGCCGACCGTGCTCAGTCAGCAGGAGGTCGTGCGGCTTATCGAGGCCGCGCCCAACCGCTTGTACCGCATGATCCTCGTGCTGCTCTATGCCACAGGGGTGCGTCGAACCGAAGCGGCGCGGATCAAGGTCGAGGACATCGATAGCCAGCGCATGGTGATCCACATCCGGCAGGGCAAGGGTGCGCGTGACCGGGATGTGCCGCTCTCCCCGAAGCTGCTCGAAGAACTGCGCGGCTGGTGGCGATGGAAGAAGCCGCATGGCTATCTGTTCCCCAGCACGGCAGGTCGACGCGGCGTCGATCAGTCCATCTCCGACAAGACCATCTGGAACGCTTGCCGCGTCGCGGCTACACGCGCTGGGCTCACCAAGAAGATCCATCCGCACATGCTGCGGCACAGCTTTGCGACGCATCTCCTCGAAGCCGGCGCCGACCTGCGCACGATTCAGCTGCTGATGGGCCATGAGCGGCTCGAGGATACGACCATCTACCTCCATCTCTCGCAACGGCATCTGCATGCGGCCATCAACCCGCTGGAACAGATTGCACTACGTCCAGGACAGGAAGGCAGGAAACGGTGAAGCGGCCGCCCTTCGAGGTGGCCGATGTAATTCGTACTGGTGGCGACGGCTTTCGGCAACAGTACGGGAGTTCGCTGACCTGGCCGCAACGCAAGGTGCTGGATGCGATCGTGCGCTGCCGCACCGCCGCGCTCGGTGGACACCGCGACCAGTGCGTGAGCTGCGGGCGCGAGGCTATCTCGTATAACTCCTGCCGCAATCGGCATTGCCCCAAGTGTCAGGCAGGTGCCCGCGATCTATGGCTTGCCAAGCGCCAACAGGAGCTTCTGGATGTGGGCTATTACCATCTGGTCTTCAGCGTCCCACATGAGCTTGTGCCGTTGATGTGGCAGAACAAGAGGCAACTCTTTTCACTGCTGTTTGAGGCAAGCGCTGCCGCGCTCATCGAGGTTGCCGCAGATCCGAAGCATCTCGGCGCCGAGCTGGGGTTCCTCTCGATTCTGCACACCTGGGGACAGACCCTCACTCCGCATCCGCATATCCACTGCGTAGTGCCCGGCGGCGGCCTCGCGCCGGACCACTCGCGCTGGATCGCTTCGCGTTCCAACTTCCTGCTGCCGGTCAAGGTGCTCAGTCGCGTCTTCCGAGGCAAGTTCGTCGCTGGATTGAGGAGGCTCTTCGCCCACGGTCACTTACGCTTCTTCGGCGACTGCATCCCGCTTGCTGAAGGCAAGCGCTTCTCCAGTTTCCTTCGCAAGCTTTATCGGCAGGACTGGGTCGTCTATGCCAAGCCGCCTTTTGGCGGCCCCTCGCACGTGCTCCATTATCTAGCTCGTTACACGCATCGCGTTGCCATCTCCAACCACCGGCTGCTTACCGTATCCGATTCTGAGGTTCGTTTCCGCTGGAAGGACTATGCCCACGGCAGCAAGCAACGCACGATGACACTTACCTCCGCAGAGTTTCTGCGCCGCTTCGTACAACATGTCCTGCCGCGAGGCTTCCCCCGCATTCGCTACTTCGGCTGGCTCTCCAACCGCAGGCGAACCCGGATGCTGCCGCTCTGCCGCGCCCGACTCAACCAGGCTCCTTCTGCGGATGTGCCTTCGATCACCACATCAACTCTACGAAATTGCCCGCACTGCCATGGCCTCATGCATCGCGTCGAACCGCTCTCGGCCGCCCAGCTCTTCTTTACCGATCGAAAGGAGTTCCTCCCCCTTGACTCCTCATAGAAGCTGGACTAACGCGGCGACGATTGCGTGTTCCCAGACATGCCCACTCCACGTGCGCCTCCAGTCCAAACACAGCCTCTTAACAGCCCGTTTTCCATCCGTCAGTTCCTATGCGAAATCGTCCTCAGCACTCTCTAACACGCCATCTCAGCTGATCGGCCTCACTTGCTATCCCGCGCTACTAACTGCGTGGCTCCCTTGGACGATTGAAACCCCATAGCGAACACCCGTTGCCGCCGCACCAGCGGCTTCCTTCAAACCGCTCTATCCGACCTGCTCCGACCATCCTCATCTCACTGCGCAAGACCGTCCTTCGCGGAGCAGCTCCGATAGAGTACTGACGTTTTTCGGCCAAGTGACTTAGGACGTACCAAAATCAAGAGCTGACCCTATGGTCGGAAACTCCTTACGAAAGCTCACTTCCATATACCAGCGCCCCTCTGCGTTTTGATCACTTCTGCAATCTCCTGTTTGATCCGCTCCGGATCGTCGCTCAGCAATTGAGCAATCAATTCCTGAGTACGCTTATCAGCATGAACCTTGGCGCTCTCGACTGCCGAATTAACTAAAGTGTATGTGCGTGCATTTGAAGCCAGGGACCACATGGCTGTCGCTCCCGCGAAAAACAGCGCCTCGTCAGTGCGTTCGTCGAAATACTTCACCTGATCCACGACCTTGTCCACGAACTTAGGATTGCCCGTGGCAAAAAACGCACCCCAGTAAGCGTCGTTCAACTGGGGCGAGTGGCCACTGCTGTTGAGAACGCCTTCTGACTTGCTCAACTTGAGCGCTTGATCGAGCGCCGCCTTTGTCTCGTCATCTTGTTTGGCGATGAGGG
>DATGAD010000264.1:0-16439 GCA_035313725.1 Alloacidobacterium sp.
TACGAAGTTCCCCGTCAGATCTACCGGCCGGTTCGTGAAACTATGGGCACTTGGATCGAGCATGCCGTCCGGCTTCAGGGAACCGCTTTCGTAAATCACGGCGCCGGACGCATCTCTTACTGTGAACTGCGTCCACGCCTCATAAAGGTCCCGAACCTCCGGGATCAGCGAGTGACCGATATTCTTGTTCTGAACGACAACGTATGCTTCGACCATCTCACCCTGCTTCAACGTGAAGGGCGTTGAGCCCAGCGGCGCGATCATGGATCCAGAGCTTCCCAGCCTCAGTGCGAACAGATCGACGTTGAGGTAGTTGCCGCTCTTCAGAAAGTCGATTGTCCGGCTGAGTTGCTCATCGAAGCCATAGTAAAACGGCACTGCTGTATTCCCAGCAAGCCAGCGGTGCGAAGCCAATGTCCCGTGCTTGGCTCCGTAATCGGGCATGCTGATTGCTTCGCGCTTCATGTGGCAGTCCTGACAGGTAGTGAAATCGGCGGAATAGAAAGTAAGAGGGTTGCGTTGCGAAAATTTCGAACTTTGCCATTCGTCGTAAGCGGTAAAAGCGCGAATCCACTTATAGTCGTTGAGTGGTGACGGCAGATTTGCTTTATGGCATGCTGAGCAGAATTCCGGTGTGTGGTAAAAGTCCTGCATCACGGCTTTTGAGTGCCGATCGAGATGAGCGAGGATCTCGCCATCGGGCACGATGCCCGGCATGCGATTGCCTTGCTCATCAACCATGACCGCAGGTACGCCCATCACGAAACTTCCGTTTCCCAGCTTTGTTTGCACGCTTTGGATGGAGTGGCACGTACTGCAGGTCAGGCCATCGCGGTCGAAAGAACGGTCAAGTGTGGAACCTGGGTCAAGGGCGCCCGCCAAAACGCCAATTGGATTGTGGCAGCTGTCACAATGGCGTGCGTATTCAATCCCCTTTGCCCGGATCAGGATATTGACACTGGCGCGGTAAAACGGTGTCCGGAAAGCATTGGAATGCAGCGCCTGACGCCACTCATGGTATGCCTCCTGGTGGCAATGGCCGCAGTATTCAGCATCAGGAAAGGCAGTTGGTTCAAGAAAGTCGCCACCCTCAGCGGACGCGTTTCCGGGCAACGAAATATTGTCTTTCGCAAAGGGAAAACTATATGTTTCTCGAATCTTGTCAGCGTATGCCTTGCGTATGCTCGCTTCTGCCGCACGCTGGTCCTCGGCGCCACGAATTGCTTTCAGGCACAGGATGCAAGCTCCCGACAGGATCAGGACAAGAACGATCACGCGCCGGCCAAAAGCACTCATATTCTGTACGGCTGGAGCAGCGCCGCCGACTATTCAGAGAAACGGCAATCGAAAGCGGCTAAATCCCAGCACTTGCACTATAGCGAATGCAACAAACGGCTGTATATGTCCGCCGGATACGCTGCAATTAACTCTATAGTTTCTGTTCTTCCGGCTTAGTGCTGTTCCTGGGAAGCTTTCTCCAACGCTTCCGCCTTTTGTCGCTCCGCTGCCGCCTCTACCACCTTTCCCTGTTGCTCCAGCGCTTGCGCCAACCCAATATGTGCCTCTGCATAATTCGTGTCATAACTCACTGCGTCGCGAAATTCCACGATCGCCTCATCCACCTTGCCGCTTTTCAATAAGGAATTTCCTGAGTTGCTGGCAACCTCGGCACGCTGGCGATTCATATTGGAGCGCATCAGCTCAGCAGCTTCTTTGCGCTCTGCTGCGGCCTCGGCAGTCTGGTTTTGCTTCACCAGCACAGCCGCAAGCGTCAGGTGCGGATCAGGCTGCTGCGGAAGCTGCCGGATTGCCTCCCTTAATGCTGCTGCCGCCTCCGGCAGCTTATCCAAATGATTGTAAACGCTGCCCAGCATCGCCCAGCCATCGCCGTTCTCAGGACGCAGCTTCAATGAAATGTTCAGTTCCCGCGCCGCGTCAGCGTACCGTCCAGCCTGCAAATACAAGACGCCCAGAGCATTGGGCGCCTCAGGCTCGGATGGATCGAGCTTCTCCGTCGTTTCCAGTTCCTGGATCGCATCCGCAGCATTATCCTGCATCTTGAACGCGAGCCCAAGGTTGTAATGCAGCTGTGGAACATTCGGAGACAGCTTCAAGGCTTCGCGCAGCTGCCTCACTGCATCATCAAGCTGATTGAGCTGGATGTACGCAGCCGCAAGGTCCTGATGAGCTGTTGCATTGCCTGGTCTCAGCTCCACTGCGCGCTGCAGAATCGGAACTGCGCTCTTGGCCTGCTGCGCCTGGCAAAGAGCCATCCCCAAATTAGTCAGGATCTCTGCATTCTTAGGGTCTCCGGCCGCGGCCTTTTGCAGAAGAGGAATCGCATCCTGAACCTTATTCATGCGTTGCAGCGCCAGGCCCAGCTGGTAAGCTGCCGCATTCAAATTTGGCTCAAGCTCCAAAGCATGTTCAAACACAGGGATCGCCTGCTCATCCTGGCCCGCACTCGTCAAGGCTTGCCCCATCTGCATAGCGATCACGGCGTTCTGAGGCGCCAGTTGATATGCCTTCGTCAGCTCATCCATTGCGCCGGGTTGTTGCTCGGCCTGCAATGTTATGCCCAGATGCATATGGGCCATCGCAAAATCAGGATTCAGCTGAATGGCGGCAGTGAATGCCTGCCCCGCATTGGACCAGTCCTTATGCTGCGCATAAACCGAGCCCAGTTCATCATGCAATTCCGCATTCTCTGGATCGGCCTCGATGGCTTCTTTCAATTTCGTCACCGCAGCCGAAAACTGCTGGGTTGCTGCCAATGCCCGGGCATAGGAGGCAAGGACAGCCGGCGGCAGTACGTGTTTCTCAGCGCGAGATGCGGCGTCCAGCTTTGCAAACCACGGGATCGCTTTGGCAGCTTGACCGTTTTGCTCGTAGGCGAGAGTCAGGTTCAACTGTGCGCTGCTATCGTTGGGCTGAATAGCCAGCGCTTTTTCCAGTTCCCGAATCCCTTCGGTCCTGCGTCCGAGTCGCACAAGAACCGCTCCGAGAGCACTGTGCCCCGGCTCCGCCGACGGGGCGAGGCGGACAACCCTCTCGAAGTCAGCAAGCGCACCGTTCAGATCATTTCGGGATAATGCGGCGACTCCAGATCGATAATCGGCGTCGGCCTGTTTCAGATTGGACGAAGATTCCTGTGCCTGGCCTGGGCCAGAAAGGGCCAGCAATGCGGTTAGCAACAGGCCAGCAATCAGCCACGCTTGTAGGGAGCGAACAGACATAGCGATCCAGCTTCAACATGGTACTCGATCCGTTGATTCTAAGAAGCGATGTCCCGACCGGTTGGTGTTCATGTGAAAATTCAGGATCAGGCGAGATGTTGCAAGGTATTGGATTTGTGGAGCGGGAGACCGGGATCGAACCGGCGACATTCAGCTTGGGAAGATAGCTGTCAAACGGAAATAAAGAATTTAGCGTTCCAGGCGTCTCTTTCTGGCGATGCAGATTTCCTGGGTTTGATGTGCATCGGCTCGCGTGAATCCTTAATGGTGTTCAAATGGTGTTCACTTTTGACGCCGAGATCCGAAGCGCTTGCTGCAGGCGAGCCGTTCTTCAGGCGCGCTCAATTCCCGTATTCGGTCTCAACATTCACCGTTGATGACACTTTGCTCTTTGCGCAATCGTTGACATTTTGGAGCACGGCAGATCACTGGATGCCGGCCGACTTTTCGTTTAATAGTCGGCGTCGGTAGACGTGCTGTCGATGATGCGCACATGGAAACTTACTCGGCGTGAAGGGCCTCTGTGGGGTCGACCGATGCGGCGCGACGGGCGGGCAGGAAACTGGCGACCAGAGCGGCAATGGCGAGTACGATGGAGACGGCCGCGAGCGTCGTCACATCCCACGCGCGCACCTGAAAGAGTAGCTTGCCCAGCAGCGTGGTCGCCGCGAGCGATCCAGCGAGCCCGAGCACGATGCCGACCACGGCGAGACCGCCGGCTTCGCGTAGGATCATGCGGTAGACCGTGCTGCGCTGCGCGCCAAGCGCCATGCGCACGCCGATTTCGCGTGTGCGCTGACTGACCGAATACGCGACGACGCCGTACAGGCCGACAACAGAAAGCAGCAACGCGAGCGCGGCGAAACTGCCCACCATCCATGCCGAGGCGCGATGCAGCGTAGCGGAAGGCGAATCGTGCAGCTTCTGAAGCATTGTGCCGGGATCGGAGACGGCCAAGGTTGGATTGGCCGCGCGAATGGCCGATGCGGCCTCGGAGAGGACAGAGCCTTCGGATTGACCGGTGCGCAATACGACTGTGAATCCATCGTTTGGAGGGGACGGATTCTGATTGCGGGGCCGATACATGGCGGCCTGCGGAGCGGCGTCAGGCTGGCCTTCCTGAATACTATCGACAACGCCGATGACGAGCATGGCGCTTTTTTGATCGTCTTCCATAGCGATCTGCTGGCCGACGGGATTTTCGCCGGGGAAATAGAGCTTCGCGAGCTGCTGGTTGATGACGGCGACGCGTTGGCGTGACTGGTCCTCATCATCGGCGAAGAAGCGGCCGCGGACAAGGCGCGACTGCAGCGTGGAGAGATAGCCTGCGCTGACGTCGCGGATGATGACCTCGTTGTGATCGACAGGCGGCCGGCCCACGATGACGAAATTGCTGGAGCCGTCGCCGTCGCCGAGCGGCGCCTGGTTGGTGATTGCGACGGAGGCGACACCGGGCAGCGCGCTGAGATCCGCGTGGATGCGGCGCTCGAAGCTGATCCATTCCGGCTCAGTACCGGATTTGATGGTGCCGGAGACATCGAGCGTGGCGAGACCATCGGCGTTGAGTCCGGTATCGACGTGGAGCAGGCGATAGAAGCTTTTGCCGAGCAGGCCCGCGCCGACCAGCAGGATCATGGCTATCGCAAGCTCGGCGATGACGAGGTTAGAACCGAAGCGGCGCCAGACCGTGCCGGATGCGCCGCGGGAGATTTCCTGGAGGCCATCGCGCAGGTCGGCGTGCGAGACGCGCAGCGCCGGCAGCAGCGAGAAGACCATCGCGGCGAGGAGCGTGACCACTGCGGTGAACGCGAGGGCGTGCGCATTGATGCCGGCGGCGCGCACGTAGGGCATGGTGTCGAGAAAGTCTTTGGGGATGAGACCGAGCACGAGCCGGATGAGCATGAACGCGAAGCCGAGGCCCAGCGTGCCCGCGAACACAGCGAGGGCGATGCCTTCGGTGAGGAACTGAGAGACGAGGCGCGAGGACGAAGCGCCGAGGGCTCCGCGGACGGCCATTTCGCGGCGGCGGCGCTCTGTCCGGACCAGCAGAAGACTGGAAACATTGATGGCGGCGATGAGTAGGAGCAGCGCGGCACCGGAGAGCAGCATGAGCAGAAGCGGGCGGATGCTGCCCAGGATGGCGTCGATGAGCGGGTCCAGGGTGGCTCCTCGGCCGTGGTCGTCGCCGGGGTACTGCTGCGCGAGTTGGAGGCCGATGCGCTGGGCGTCGGCGAGAGCGGCGGCAAAGCCCACGCCTGGGCGCAGGCGCGCGAGGCCGATGAGGTTGTGGCAGCCGCGCACCTTTTCGCAGCCGCCATCCGGGCGCTCGGTTCCCCAGAACTCGGAGGGCTCGGCGGGAGCGAAGTGGAAGCTCGGCGGCAGCACGCCGATTATGGAGGTGACGTTACTGCTGAGGGTGACGGTTTGGCCGATGATGTCGCGGCGCCCGCCGAAGCGATGCTGCCATGCGGAATAGCTGATGAGCGCGACAAAGGGCGCAGCGGGCTGGTCGTCATCGGGGCGGAAATCCCGGCCAAGTACGGGTGAGATGCCAAGGGTACGGAAGAATCCGGCGGTGACGCGCGTACCGTGGACGGGCTGAGGCCCATCGGGCGTTGCGAGCATGAAGCCGTAGTTCGCGAAGGCTTCGAGCGAAGTGAAGACAGTGTTGCGGCGCTGGTAGTCGAGCCAATCCTGGTAGGAGAGATGGAAATGCGGTCCGAGGGTGTTGCTCTCGTAGACGATGGCGAGGCGCGAGGGCTGCGCATAGGGCAGTGGCTGGATGAGCGCCGCGTCGACGAAGCTGAAGATCGCGACAGCAGCGCCGATTCCGAGGGTGAGTACCAGGATTGCGGTCGCTGCGAATCCTGGGTTTTTACGCAACTGGCGGACGGCGAAGCGAAGATCCTGAAGGAGAGCATCGGCCGCGGATTCCCAGCCGGCGGACCAAACTTTGAGGCGAACGGTCTCGGCGCTGCCGATTTCGGCACGGGCAGCACAGAGGGCCTGGTCACTGGAGAGGCCGCGGCGCAGCTTGTCGTCGATGGACGCCTGGAAGAAACAATCGAGTTCGCTCTGGATATCGGCGTTACGGCGGTCGCGTCGGAGGAGAGCGCGAAGTCCGGCGATGAGGGATGTAAACATGGTGAGCGGTCCTTCGGTCAGGCTTCGAGAATGCGGGTGATGGCGGAGATCTGACGATCCCACTGCGCACGCTCTTCTGCGAGAGCCTTGTGGCCGCGATTGGTGAGCTGATAGTAGCGGGCGCGGCGGTTATTCTCAGTAGCGCGCCATTCGGCTTTGATTCGACCGGCGCGCTCGAGGCGGCTAAGGGCGGGCAGCAGGGAGCCCGGGTTAATGCGGAAGACGCCGTCGCTGACCTGCTCGAGGCGCAGCGCGATACCGTAGCCGTGCATGGGCTCGAGGGCGAGGGTTTTCAGGACGAGCATTTCCAGAGTTCCCTGAACAAGGTCGCTGGTGATTCGGGCATCGCGTGGTTGCTCCTCTCGATAATCAAGATGTGTAAAGCACGCTCCTACCGATTGTCAAGAGGAGGGCGGATAAGGCGGCGTTTCAAAATGTCGCTATTGCGGACTAGATAGACAGGTGGTCTCCCTTTGGTGGTCGCTAATGCATTGACAATTTGGCAACAACTCGCGTTCACCTAGGTGTGGGTCGCAATGTCGGATTCGGTGGATTTCCGTCATCTTAAGTACCTCATTGCAATTCACGAGGGAAAGAACTTTACCAAGGCTGCCGAACGAGTCTATCCAGAGGGAATCTTTGTTTGACGACGCACTGGGACTGATGACTATCTTTGAAGCGGTGATGCCCGTGAGCAAAACAGTGACGATTACTTATGCGGGCATGACAAAAGCTTACGCATAGAAAAAGCGTGAGCGAAGGATGGATGTTGCGCACAGGCTTCTTTCGTGTTCACGCCTGTCTGGTTGCGCTATCCCGTTACTCTCATCTAATTCCTGTTTCACGCTTCCGCTCACTCCCTTCTTCTCGCGGATGAGCGTCGCTCTTAATACGACACCACAGTCTTTGACAGTGGCCATTGATTTCCACCCTGGGCCTGCAACTGCACACTGCCTGAAGAAATCCGATTCCCTGTGATCGTGGTACCGCTATAGTCAACCAAATAGGTCTTGATCGCAGTCCTGCCGTTCGCAGCATATTGGGTGACTTTGGCCTGTCTATCCGAAACCTGTTCTGTCACTTCTGCCAGCGTTCCGTCAGGACGATATGCCGACTTGGACGTTAATGCAGGAATCGAGGCATCGGGCGCAATGGTGGTCAGGCGCTTGACCACTGGAACATGGCTGCCTCCATACACTCGCTCACTCAGTGTCTTTGCACCGCCGCCCGCAGGTGTGTAGATCGACGTTACCATTCCACTTACTACCTTGCGATGATGATCGAAAACAGCTTTTGTGTAATCCACTTCGGTCGTGCCCGTTGCGGTGACTCCATCTCTGGCAAAGGACGTAATGCTGCGCTTGATCGGGTTGCCGTGCGCATCGAATTGCAGGGTTCCCGAAGACAGCAGCGTCCCATCCGCGCCGTAGAGTTTCGTGGGCACAGAACTGTTCACCACATGATTCTTGTTATTGAATTGCGCTCCGGAATAATCGGTATCCACCCAGCCGGCGAGATCGCCTGTCGGGGCGAAGCTCTGATTTTTAGCGCTGCTGGGCGCGCCGTTAGCAAATGTCACAGCCGCATGGGTCCTCTTGGTTGCCATGCACCATAGCGTTTGCTAACGCCTCACGCAGCGCCATCTCAATCTCCAGTCCGCTGTCCTCTTGATTTCGGCACTTGGCAATGAAGCGCAAGAGTTGATCTACGAATGGCGAGATAAGTGCAATCTGACTGGGGAGAGACTGCCGCAACTCGACGAAAGGAACAGAACGAAAAGTTTGCGGCGAAAGGGAAAGAGCCTGTTTGTGAGCCATGTCATCCAACTCCGTTTGAAATTTGTAGCCTTTACTTCCACCCGCCGCCAAGCGCCCTATAGAGTTGCACCAGGCATGCGAGACGCCTTGTCTCTGAAAACCTTAGACCTTAGGCAGTTTGTTGACGTTCCAGTCTCCACCGAGAGCCTTGATCAGTAGAACGCTGGCGTCGAGTTGTCTGCGCCGGATATCGATGTCATTCTGTTCGTTGCTAAGAGCCGTCGTTTGTGACGTCACAACCTGAAGATAGGTATCTACGCCACCGGCATAGCGATTCTGAAATAAATGCAGGGATTCTTCAGCGGCGGTGGTGGCATTGTGCTGCTGTTGCGACTCTCCAGAGAGAATGCGCAGGACTGCGAGGTTGTCCTCGACCTGCTGAAAAGCTGTAAGAGTCGTCTGGCGGTAATTCGCAACGCTCCCATCATAGGCGGCGACGGCCGACTCTTTCGTCGCGCGCCGCCGTCCGGCGTCAAACAGCGTCTCAGAAAAACTCGGACCAACTGCCCAGAAGCGGCTGGGCCAGGTGAACCAGTTGGCGGCCAAGTTTCCCTGAAATCCTGCCAAGGCGCTCAGGTTCAACGTGGGATAGTAAGCAGCCTGAGCAATACCAATTTGTTCATTGGCGGCAGCCATCCGCCGCTCGCTCGCCGCTATGTCCGGTCGGCGCTCCAGCAACTGCGACGGCAATACCTCAGGCATTGCGGGGATGGCTGGCGTATGAAGATCAATGGGGCTGGGGGGCAGGCTGAAGTTTGCAGGGGGCTTGCCGATAAGTATTGCGATCGCATGCTCATACTGAGCGCGTTGAACCGTGATGTCTGTATCAAGAACCTTGGCGTCTTCCAGTTGAGTGCGAGCCTGCGCTACATCCGATTTAGGTGCAGCTCCGCCCTCGAACCTGTTTTCGGTAAGTTCGAACGCCTTGCTGTAGGCCTGCACTGTATCGTCGAGCAGCTTTTTCTCGGCGTCAGCACTGCGGAGTTCAAAATAGTCGTATGCGAGATCAGCTTGTAAGCTCAGCTGCACTGCAGCCATGTCCGCCGCGCTCGCCTGAGTCTGTTCTTTTGCCGCGGTAACGCTGCGCCGGATCCTTCCCCAGAGATCAATTTCCCAGGACATATCGACTGGAAGCGTAAAATCACCGGTTCCATTGTTGGCCTGACTCGCTGGAAAGTAGGGCTGGTTCGCAGAGCTACGTACGGCAGAAATGCTCGGTGCAACTCCGATGGTCGGCGCTTCGGCTGAACGATTGAAGCGAATGGCAGTGCGCGCCTCGCGGTAATTCGCTTCGGCAATCTTGAGTGTCTGATTCGCCGAATCAATCTGCGCTTCCAACGAATTCAACTGAGGATCACCGTAAATCTCCCACCAGTTTCCTCGAGGCGTTTGATCGCCTGGCTGAGCAAGCTTCCAACCATCATTCGCCTGAGACAAATTGGGTGCTTCCTCTTTGAAGGCTGACGCCATAGGCGTTGCCGGTTTCACATAGTTAGGACCGACCATGCAGCCAGCAAGAAGGATAGTCACGATCGACAACAGAGACGGAATCAGCGTTGTTTTCATTTCGAACCTCCAGCTTTTGGGGCATTGATTCGAACCGGGGTTCCTGTGGTGAGCGAGTCCGAGGGATTGACAATCACCTGATCCGTTGGCTTGAGTCCGTTAATCTCCTCGACGGTCGAACCATAGTCCCGGCCGATCGTTATCGGCACCAGTTCAGCATGATCACCGCGAACAACCCCAACGGAAAGTCCTTCAGACCTGAACAGCAGAGTGTTTGCAGGGATGATCAGTGAGGAGGTTGCTTTCTTTGAATTGTCGGGAAGCTTCAAGTGCACAAAGACATATGCGCCCGGCCTGATGCGTCCATCGCGATTGTCGATGTCAACTTCCACATTCAATGTTCTTGAGTTGAGATCGATCGCGTCAGAGTTGCGCACAATCGTTCCCTGAAATGTTTCTCCAGGGAATTCATCCAGTGTTAGTGTTGCTTTGGCGCCGTTCTGCGCTGCCACGGAGTCAACTTCTGGTACAGAGACAAAGATGCGCAGGCGATTCACAGCCACCATATGAAACAGTTCCTGTGGCACCACCGCCAGCCCCTGCGCCGCGCCAGCTCCCGCGTTAATGAGTGCGCCGATGTCCGTATTTCTCGCCGTGATCACGCCTGAAAAAGGAGCGTATACCTTTTCATAGGACTGCAATTGTTCCAAGCGTTGAACGTCGGCAATCATCGACTCCACAGTCGCTTGTCTCGCGCTCAGATCCTGGACTGCCTGGTCGGTCTCTTGTTTGGAGACGCTGTCTGTTTTCAGCAAGTTCAGCCAGCGTGTCGCCGTGATCTCAGCGAGTTTCTCGTTTGCCTGCGCGGTTTTCAAATTCGCCCGTGCCTGGTCTAGCTGCGAATCCAGTTCAGGAGTTTCGATCACAGCGAGCAGCTGACCCTGCTCCACGTGTGCGCCGATGTCGAAGTACCACTGTTTGAGATAGCCGTTGGTACGAGCAAAGATTGGCGTGTCGATGAACGCTTGCGTAGTACCTGGTAGAACAATCTCCTCGAGGGCAGTTCCAGATTTGGGCTCTACGACGTCTACCATTGCAATGGCAGCGCGTTCCGTTGCAGCTCCAAGATTGCTTGCTGCCATCGCACGCTGGTGAATGCCTGAGTAGATAACTACGCCAAGCAGGAGGGCTGCAACGCCCAATCCGACGAACAGAGAGCGGGATAGCGGTTGCCTCTCGATCTGAGCCCGTTGCACAGAACTGTTTTGCGAAGCTTGATTCAAGTCGGTTTCAATGTTGCTCATCACTTGCCTCCGTTGCTATGGACACGACTACGCGTGAATTGGCTCATCTTCTGCTTTCCCGGTCAGTTGCGAATCTGCATGTTGAGACCGGCCGTGCAGGAGAGCAAAAACTGAAGGTACAAAAACCAGAGTGGCGACGGTCGCGCAAAGGAGTCCTCCGATCACAGCTCTGCCGAGAGGCGCATTCTGTTCGCCACCGTCGCCCAGCCCCAGGGCCATCGGAATCATGCCGATGATCATCGCCAACGCTGTCATGATGACCGGGCGAAAACGGGTTGTACCGGCTTCAAGCGCAGCGATTACGGCGTCGCCATGATGGAGCAGCCGTTCTTTAGCAAAGGAAACAACCAGGATGCTGTTTGCCGTTGCTACGCCCATGCACATAATGGCTCCCATCAACGCGGGGACGCTGAGAGTCGTATGCGTAATGAAAAGGAATAGGATGATTCCGGCAAGGGCCGCGGGCAATGCCGTGATGATGATGAATGGGTCGAGCCACGATTGGAAATTCACGACGATTAGCAGGTACACCAAAACGATTGCGAATGCCAAGCCGCCAATCAATCCGATATAGGAGGTCCGCATCGTACCGTATTGACCGCGCAGGGTAACGAAGCTGCCGCGCGGAAGTAGTTTACGGTTAGCGTCGACGATGCTGTTGACCTCACGTCCCACGGCGCCCAAATCTCTGCCCTGAACCGACGCATAGATGTCGACTACACGCCGGATGTTGTAGTGGTTGATCGAAGCGGGCTCACTGGTCCGCTGGATCGACGCGACATCGGCAAGAATCCCAGGCTGCCTTTGATTGGCGGCAGTTAGCGGAATATTCTGCAGATCCTGGCCAGACTTGATGTCGTATTGAGGCGTTTGCGTCACCAGGTTGTATTGCACCCCGTTCTTCGGGTTGAGATAGAACATAGGCGTGACCTGGAAACTCCCGCTCAACGAGACCAGCGCGCTGTCGGTAATGTCCTGCTCCGTATATCCCGCTTCCAGAGCCTTGGTGCGGTCGACATTAATGTGAAGTTTTGGATAATCAGCCTGCTGTTGAATGCGCAGGTCGCCGATGCCGCGGACATGGCTGAGCTCTTTGAGCATCTTGTCGGCAACGCGGGCATTTGCCGCGACGTCCGCACCGTCGATCTGGATATCGATGGGGGCCGGCAAGCCGAAGTTCAACGTCTGGGTGACAATGTCGGCGGGAAGGAAGTAGAACGTGGCACCGGGATATTCCTGCGGCAGCTTGTCACGAAGAATACGGACATAATCGGCGGTACGGTGGTGCTTCTCTTTGAGAGAAACCAGGATGTCCGCATCCGCTGCTCCGGTCAGGCCTGAGCGGCTATAAATGTAGTTGATATTGCTGTAGGGAAGACCAATCGTATCGAGGATATTATCCATTTCGGAGGAGGGAATCGTTTGGCGAATGCTGCCCTCGACCAGATCCACCAAACGCGCGGTTTCTTCAATGCGGGTTCCTGTCTTCGCGCGCACATGCAAGATAAACTGGCCGCTGTCAGTATCGGGGAAAAAATCCTGGCCAAGAAACGGAATCAGAGCGAACGCCAGGAGGCAGACAATCACAAAGCATGGAACGAAGGCGAGCCGAACCGAAACAAGCTGTGCCAGCAGAGAAGAATAGGACGAGCGAATTTTCTCAAACAGCCGCTCAAAACCTCTGTGAAAACGGGCGAAGACACCAGGAGGAGGCACGAGGCCGTGCTTGTGGGTCTTTAACAAGTACATCGCCAGGGTAGGCACGAGCGTGCGGGACAAAATATAGGAAGCGATCATGGCGAAGATGACCGCTTCGCCAAGCGGGGCAAAGAGGTATCGCGCCACGCCGCTCAGGAAAAACATGGGGAGAAAAACGATGCAGATGCACAACGTCGAGACCATCGCGGGTACGGCAATCTGCGCGGCGCCCTCCAGGATGCCGTCATGCAGCTCAGCGCCCTCTTCCAGGTGCCGTTCGATGTTTTCGATGGTCACCGTCGCATCATCGACGAGGATGCCAACCGCTAGAGCCAGTCCGCCAAGCGTCATGATGTTGATGGTTTCGTGCAGGAAGCTCAATACGATCACCGACGTCAGAATGGATAACGGGATGGAGACGGCGATGATCAGGGTGCTGCGCCAACTGCCCAGGAAGATGAGAATCATCAGACCTGTAAGCGCGGCTGCGATCACCGCCTCGCGGATTACCCAGTTGACTGCTCCGCGCACGAAGATGGATTGATCGGCAAGAGGCTGAATCCTGAGCTCCGGAGGAAGGGTTTGAGCGATTCTTGGAAGGAGTTGCCGCACACCTTTGACGACATCGATGGTGGATGCGTCGCCTGCCTTGAGGACGGTGACCAGAGCGCCGCGCTGGCCATCCTGCCGAACGATATTCGTCTGCGGCGCGAAGCCATCGCTTACCGTGGCTACATCGCGAAGATAGATGATGGTATTCCCCACCTTCTTGATGGGAAGATCGTTAAACTCCGATATTTTCTGGAGGTCTGCGTTGACGTCAACGTCATACTCGAACTGTCCTATCTTGGCTGTGCCGCCCGGCAAGATGAGCTGCTCTTTGCCCAGCGCCGCCAGCACGTCACTGGGGGAAAGCCCCTTGGCCTGCATAAGGTTGGGATTGATGTTCACCATGACCTGACGGGTTTTGCCTCCATAAGGAAAGGGAACCGCGGCGCCAGGAACAGTGACCAGCTGGGTACGCAGAAAGTTGAGCGCGATATCGTTCAGTTGGGGTTCAGTCAAGCCATTCCCGGAAAGGCTCAGCTGAAGAATGGGGACGGTGGACGCGTTGTAATCGATGATCAGCGGAGGGAGCGATCCGGGAGGTAATTGTTTGAGGATGCTTTGTGAGATGGCAGTAATCTGCGCATTCGCGCGGTCAATACTGGCATTCGGCTGAAGATAGATCTTGACAATCGCATCCCCGTTTACGGTGGTGGACTCAATGTGCTCGATATTGTCGACGGTCGTAGTGAGCGCTCGCTCATAGACGGTTGTGACACGCCCTTCCATCTCCTCAGGGTTTAGGCCGGTATAGGTCCAGGCCACGGCAACCACAGGAATATTGATGCTGGGAAAGATGTCGGTCGGTGTCCGCAGAATCACAACCGGGCTCAGAATGAGTATGAGCAGCGCCAGAACAATAAACGTGTAAGGGCGGTTCAGCGCCAGTTTGACAATCCACATTGAAATTCTCCTGGTAGGCCGCATGCTTAGCGGCCAGGCAATTGACTACTCGTCTCTCCCCGCCGAATTCGGAGGGACGTGCAACGATTCCACTATGTGTTTCATGTAGGCTCGCGTGGCGAAGAGCGCTGCCCCTTCAGTGACCATTTCGAGCAATACGCCCTCGCCCTGGGTATCAACCGAAATCACATCTTCGAGATCGACGGTGCACTTTCGGCCTATTCGTGTGCTCCGAGTGCTTTCCCATCTCTCTTTCAGGTCGGCTGCCCACTGGTTGCATAGCCGACCTTGCAAGACCCATCTCTGTTCAAACGGTGTGTCGGCGATCATGGTCCTTAGCATCGTGATTCCCTGCATTCCTTTGCCTACTCGCGGTTACTGACCGGAGATTACTTCCTGGCTGATCGCAATTACGTTTCTTAAATCCACAATCAAGGTCATCTCTTGCCAAGAGCAAATATCATTCCGCTTTTTTGAGTTCCGCCATACGAGATCAGAAGGAGCAATACGCTCGCCAAACTGAGAAGCGCTGTTGGAATCAACGCATCTGGCTGATTAAGGGAAGCTTCGAAAGAACAGGGCAAATGAACTGCAAATAAGTGTCACGGTGTCACAGCCGTTATGACACTGTCACAGGAGTTATGACTGGTTCATGACAGTATGGAGATCGATGACAAGCCTCGGCTGCAGGAAGAACATTGGGTTTTGGACAACGGCAGACTGTCGAATTGCGCGTGCTGAACGACCCTATTTCCCGCACGCGTTTCGAGGGAGTGATGAAAGGTCACTGTTGGTCCTTCTTCAGTTCCAATTTCATCGATTTGGTGGTAGCAAGAAGAACCTCTCACAGAGAATGAGTTTCCTACTTGGCTGTTTATGCCGCTGGTGTTCTCGCTGCCTTGATTAGTACGTCTCGAATGCCAGCGACTAACTTGTTGGGGCCATCCTCCAGTGTCGCATTCACGAAAGCATCGCATTCACCGAGACTCCCCTTGATGGAGACAATGGGAGTGCCTGATCCCCAAGCCCGAATCGAGCTGGTCAGACGTTCCCTGTCCGCCGCAGGAACGGAGTGACACAGCAGAACCAGATCAAAGTCACCGGACTGAAAGTGATCGACCGTTTCGCTGATTGACGATGCTCGGACGACCAGGTACCCCACGGATTGCAGGACTCGAATTCGACTCGCCATTAACGAGGGATCGAAACCAAAAGCAAGAACTACCCCTAACATCATGAATATCTCGGCTTTCCGAATAGATTTTGATTTGCATGGATTCGGGAGCTGTGTACACCTTCCTCATCCTTCTAAGAGAGCGAACCGAGCAACAGCTTCCGCGCGCGCATTAGCCGCGACTGCGTAGCTCTAACCGTGATGCCCACTTCCTCGGCAATCTCTTTCAAGGAGCCGTCCGATCGATGACTGCGCCGCTGCTACCAACGTGGCCTCGGTGAAAGACGACGCGTCACCGGTGCCCTGTCTGCAGCACTGTGAAGCGCTGAAATAAGTCATCGCAAAATGTCCTAAAGAGAGTTTGAAAGCCGATTGGAGCCTACTATACCGATTCGCGATGGCTGATCCTCAGCTATCTTAGTCGTTGAAGGAATCGCTCGCATTAGTGTCAGTTCGACCTCTGCGAGATTGTTTTGAAGCCGGACGGAGCTGTCTGTGTCAATGATGAGCGAGCTTAGTTTCCGCTGATGTCCAGATCGATCTCTCGAATCTTTGCGCTGATGTGCTCCCGTAGGATGTAACCGGTCAGTCACCGGATATTGTTCACCCTTTATGCTTGCGATGGCGCTAGAGCGACTGAAGCGCACGAGGACATCATTCATCGTGTCCTGGATGCGTGTGCCTGGTCGATGGAGCGCGCGGGTTGCAACTGAAACAAGTTTCGTAAGCTGATAGCGATTTGGGACGTGCGCCGTAGCGCCAAAAACTAGATCAGAACGCATTGAAACCTCCATGGGAACTAAAGGTGAAAATGGCTCCCTCTCGCGGGACGGAACGCAAGCAATCTCGTAGGGTCACAAAGTGGTCGCAGAAGCCTTCACGTTGTTGACCGTTAGTTGCGTCATTCGAGCATAGGAGATGGCATGAATAGGAGATCAAGATTCTGAGGCGATACGCTCCACAGCAGGAGCTGTGGAGCAGGCAGGTTGCGGGCTGCATTTGCTTAGTGAGGCCATAGGACCTCGTAAAGGAGATTAGTCAGACCTGCAAC
>DATGAD010000265.1:0-8902 GCA_035313725.1 Alloacidobacterium sp.
CAACGAGACTAAGAATTCCGTAGGCATGAATCACACTCTGCGAAAATCTCCGCCTCGTCGAATCCAGTATGGCAATTAAAGCCTAATCTGCGGCAGCATTCGTTGCGCCTTCTTTCGTTGCCACCAAGGCACCTGTTGCGGCCTGCTCGATAAGATGAGCGACGGCTTGAGGATGGGACAGGAACACGGAGTGACTGCTTTTGACCTCGACAATGGTTGAGCCTGCGCGTTTGGACATAGCCCTCTGGGCGTCAGGCGGGATCATCTTATCTTCGGTAGTGATGAGGTACCAGCTGGACTTTGTTCTCCATGCCGGCTGGGTGATCGCACCACCGAGCGCTTCCACACCCCACGGGACCTGAGAGTCGGCCATGAACGAAGCCAGGTCAGGACTTACGTCCGCGGCGAATGCGGCCGGGAACTTGGCCTTATCAAGAAATAGGTATCCATCCTGAGGCGGCAGGATCGGCGGAGCGGGACACCCGCCGGTGCACTCTTAATGATCGACGCCGCCGATTTGCCCTTCCTTCAATATTTGCAGTTGAGCCACTGTTGGAAAACACGATCCGCTCTTATTTGCATTTAACCCGGGCGCTCAGCATTCGGAGAAGGAGAAAGAATGACTGTCAGAGTCTTCACTCCCTGAGCCGGATGGACGGTGATCCCATTGATATCTCCAGAACCCGAGGGGCCGGTCATCAGGACGCTGTATGGCCTCTGTTTGAAATGCGAATGTTCGTATGCATCGTGGATATTCCCGACGATCTGCTTTGGGTCAAGCAATACCACAAGATCATGTGCCAGGAACGCGATCGTGTTCACCTGCAATTCGACGTCGGAAAGTAGGATGGAACCGGTTTCGGACACACCCATCGGCGACCGCAATATGCAGACATCGATTGTGCTTGCCTCCGACCAATGCTTGAAGCTTGCCAGCTCGATAGTACCGGCATACTCCGGGGTTGCCGAACAGATGACCTTAGCGTCGGGAAATTTGGCACGCAGGAATGGATCCAGATCCGGCACATTGTCGGCAACAACGACGCCGGCCATGCGAGCGATGGACTCGCAAAAGGTGGCCACCAGGCCGGCGGGCATGTTGGTGTGGAAATGAGGGATGGTGGGCATCTGCTGCGAGGCGGGCTGATTCTTTCGAACCGAGTCCAGAATTGTGTTCCTCGAAATCGTCTGAGTCGGGTTCATGACTTAACTTCCTCGTTCGCCTTGGGGCGATGAGCCTTGTACCACGCGTGAAATGTTTCGGCCCCGGCCTGCGGGACGTCTCTATGTTTACCCCAAACGTTCAGCCGGTTGTAGATTGCGAAATGGGGAAGGACCTCCAGCGCGGTTGACACTGCGGCCGTCGCCATCTGGTAGAGCGCCGGATGGCTGAGCATCTCGTCGGCGACCCGCATGGCCTCTTTTTTCACAATCGGGGTCTGGCCGTTCTCCTCCATGACTTCGCGCCACCCGTAGATCTGCTCATGTATGTCGATCTTGACCGGACACACATTGGTGCAGCTGCCATTCAGGGTCGAGGCGAAAGGAAGCTCGCTGTACTTTCGAATCTCAAAGGTAGGCATCATAATGATGCCGATTGGCCCCATATAAGTGGAGCCGTAACTCAGGCCACCACTTCGGCGGTACACCGGACAAGTATTCATGCATGCCGCGCAGCGAATGCATTTCAGGGAATGCCAGAACCGCTTCATTCCCAGGCGCTCCGATCTCCCGTTATCGACCAGGATCACGTGCATGGCTGCTCCTTTACGCGGTCCGCGGAACATCGACGTGTATTGAGTTATCGCCTCGCCCGTGGCGCTTCTTGCGAGCAGCCGAATGAAGACCGCAAGGCTTTCCGTGGTAGGAATGATCTTTTCGATGCCGACCGAGCAGATATGTAGCGGCGGCGTGTGCGCTGAGAGATCGGCATTCCCCTCGTTGGTTGCGACCACAATGGCTCCAGTTTCCGCAACGACGAAATTCGCTCCCGTCATGCCGGCCGGCGCGTTGAGCAAGTCTGGCCGCGTGTTCTCGCGCATCACACCGGCGAGATAAGCGGGATCATCATTGTTCGGATCTGAGCCGTATTTTTCAGAGAACAGGACAGCAACGTCGTGCGTCGTCTTGTGGATCGCAGGTCCGACGATGTGCCCTGGAGGTTGATCGTCTAGTTGCTGGATACGCTCACCGAGGTCAGTTTCTGTAACGCGAACTCCTCGCCTCTCAAGAAATGGACGCAACTCACATTCCTCCGTCAGCATGGACTTGGACTTGACCAGTGTTTCGGCTCTTTGTTCGGAAAGGAGGTCATACACAGTCTGGTTATGCTCGTGAGCATCTCTGGCCCAATGGACGATTACACCGTTGGCTGTGGCTTTGGCCTCAAACTGAATGAGGTAGTCGGAGAGATTCGACAACGTGTGCTCTTTGATTTCAGATGCCAGTGTCCGGAGATCCTCCCATTCAGGAACCTGCCGGGCCGCGGCATCGCGCCTCATTCTCATTGCCCAGAGAAGCTTGTCGAGCCGTTGCTCATGAACAGTGTCGGCGAGAAACTTCTCGGCATTCTTCGCTTGATCAACGGGCGCACTCATGCAGCCACTCCATTCAGTACTTCTGCGAGGTGATAGAAGGGAATCTCTTGTTTTTGTCTGCGCGCGCATCCTTGTAAATGCATCAGGCAGGACATGTCCGAGGAAACAACGCAATCCGGCGATGTTTTCTGCATGAAAGCCAGCTTGTCGTAACCCATCTTTGCGGAAACCGCTTCCTCGGTCACCGCAAAGGTGCCACCGAAGCCACAGCACTCATCCACGCGATCGAACTCAACGAACTCAATACCGGGAACGCCGCTGAGTAGAGCCTTTGGCTTCGAGAAGACTTCGTCATGCACGCGTTCGGACATCGAAGCCATATTAAGTCCACGGATCGCAGAGCAACTGGTGTGCAGTGCGACCTTATGCGCGAATTTTGCCCACGGGAATTCTCGGATCTTTAGAACGTCATGCAGGAACTCAACCAGGTCGTAGGTATTTCGGATCAGATTTTGCTTTTCCGGCGAGTCGGCGCCAGCGGTGAATTTGTTGCGGATGTGATGAGTGCAACTACCAGAAGGAGTAACCACGCAATCGAAGGAGCCGAAAACTCTCGCGCAGTGCTCTTCGGTTGCCCGCGCTTCTTCGTAGCAGCCGCTATTGGCCATGGGCTGGCCGCAACATGTCTGATCCCTGGGATATACGACGTCGACTCCCAATCTTTCGAGCAGTTCAAGGGTGGCGATGCCGACACGTGGATAAAACGTGTCAATGTAACAGGGAATCATGAGAGCGACTTGCATTGTTGTTTCACCTGATGGGCCTCAAGATTGATCGAGCAGAGCCGGAAGCATGTGGATATACCAGCCCACAACCCCATGTAAGCAAACTTAGTGCCATCACGAAGTGGTCATACCTGAGTGGTTGACCTGCCTGAAGCGTCGAATGAAACCCGCATTTACGCGGCACTCGTTTCGGCAAAGACCTGAGCACTCACGTACGGAAGGAAACGGCTGGTGTCATGAGGGTGACAGAAAAGCCAAAGTCGAAAGAATGACGCGACCATGGCGGCGCCCCACCTATAGGAACGCGCCGCGAGTCGACGCCGGACTTCCTTCATCGGAATTTTGAATAGGTGAAATTGCCCTGAGTGCGAACAAGAATAAGCGAGGCGCCCGGTCAGCCATCACCCAATAGTTTCATAACAGTCGTTGATTTATTGGCAGAAAGCCAGACAGGATTGAGGCTACCAGGAAATTTTGGTGAAACGAATCCGGTCGCTGATGGCCTTATCTCGACACTATCAAAACTCTGCGAACTCGGAAAGCGGATAAATTGAAAAAACACTGACAGCGGGGCTCAAGTCAAAGCTACGCGAAGGCTAGGGGATGAGCATTATCTCGTCGTATGCCTACGGAAGCCAGAGCAAGCACGTCTGTTTCTTCCTGATCAATAGGTCGGTAAATACCGAGCCTTTTCATCTTGGCCAGCAGGGTGGTTCGCTTCAATCCCAGTTTCGCCGCCGCGCCGCGTGGTCCACCAACGATCCAGCCGGCCCGCTCCAGCGTTTCAATGATTAGCGAACGATCTGAATCCTCCAATGTCATCGATGACGGACAAGAAGCAAAACGATGTTGGGTGGGAGGCATGACGTCGGTTCGTCTTTTGAGTAACGGGTTTGGGAGCACGCCGTCCCGCGAAAAGATAACCGCACGTTCCACAAGATTCTGCAACTCGCGAATGTTGCCAGGCCACGAATACGACTGGAAGGCAGCCATGGTTTCCGAAGAAATCGAGTCGACCTGCTTTCCCAGGCGGTGGCTGAATTGCTTCATGAAATGTGTCACAAGAGCTGAAATATCTGCCCGGCGCTCTCTTAAAGCTGGCAGAAAGATGGGGAACACATTCAGCCGATAGTACAGATCACTACGAAACTGCCCGCGAGCGACCATCTTCACCAAGTCCCGATTGGTTGCCGCTACAAGCCGGACATCCACTTTGTGCGTGCGACCGCTCCCGAGACGCTCGAACTCCTGTTCCTGCAGCAAGCGCAGCAGCTTCGGCTGCAACGCGAGAGGGATGTCGCCTACTTCGTCCAAGAACAGCGTGCCCTTGTCAGCCATTTCGAAGCGCCCGATTCTCTGCGCGATGGCTCCAGTGAAGGCGCCCTTCTCGTGACCGAACAATTCACTTTCTAGCAGATCGAAGGGAATCGCCACACAATTTAGTTTGATGAATGGGCGTCCACAACGCTGACTGGCATTGTGAATCGCATGTGCAATGAGCTCTTTGCCTGTGCCGGTTTCCCCCTCGATGAGGACAGTCGAGTCGGTGGGCGCGACCATCTCCACCTGACCAAGAACCGATTCGAGAGCGGCGCTATTGCCAATGATCCGATCGAATTTACGTTCGACCCGGTCCGCCGCAGGGCACATAACCGTTGCATAATCTGCCATAAGCTACTCCTTTCGAGGCTGCGCATGCGACTGCTATGACCTGTTGGCTCACATATCAAGTGCCGCGCGGACCGTTTTGAGCAACAATTGACGATCGAACGGTCTCGTCAGGAATTCGACCGCACCCTCTCTCATCGCTTGAATCCGCATCCCAGCGTCCCCATGAGCCGTGATAAAGATAATCGGAATGTTGCATCCCTTTTCTTTCAACCTGGCCTGCAATTGCAGGCCTGACATCTTCGGCATACCTATGTCAGCGATCACGCATGCCGCGCGACCATACAGATCAGATCCAAGAAATTCCTCTGCTGACTCATAGCAGTGGGTGACGAGCCCAGCCGACTCGATCAACTCCCGCAGCGAGTCTTGCATCGATTCATCGTTATCGATGACGGCAATCACCTTGGACGTTTGGCGCCCTGGCATGGCGCGAACCCCCAATATTGTTTGGACCGATCACAGCGATGCACGCCTGTTTACCCCAATCGGGAAGCGGCTGTAAATGGAGCAGCGCTGACGTTGCGATGAAATCGGAGTGAAATCTGCAAGCCCCTGATTCTTAATGGGATTCGCCGAGCGCCATCGGTGCACTTTGTTTCGACAATTCCGGGCGGCGTTGATACAGTTCTTGTTCTGTATTGTGTACGGCTATGCCCACCCTTCCCTCAGGACGCGTTCTGTTTGGAGCCTTTGAGCTCGACCTCACCACTGGCGAACTGCGATTAACCGAGACGGCAGGTCCTAACAATCCCGATCCAAAGAATAGGGTTCTCCTCAGAGAACAAGTGTTTCAGGTTTTGCGGATGCTCGTTGAGCGTGAGGGCAAGATTGTCACCCGCGAGGAAATCAAGAGCCGGCTATGGGCCAATGATACAGTCGTCGATTTCGATCAAAGCATCAATGCGACGGTCAAGACCCTGCGCCGCGCCCTGGGAGATTCAGCGGACAATCCTCGATACATCGAGACCTTGGGGCGGCGCGGCTATCGATTGATGCCTGCCATCGAATACCCGCAGTCAATGCCAGTGACCGCTTCGGAGAAAGAGCATGACCAGCGCCAACGGTCTGACGCTGAGATAAGCGAGAACGCGGGCAAAGTTCAGGACAAAGTTCAAGAGAAGGTTACGCGACAAGCTAAGCCGCACTGGTGGAAGGCTGCGGTCGTGCTTGTGGCTGTTGTCCTCCTAGCAGGTGCGGGCTTGATCTCCTGGCGGCACTTCCGATCCACGGCAACTCCCAGAAGAATCATGCTCGCGGTATTGCCGTTTCAGAATCTCACGGGCGATCCGCAAAAGGATTACCTCGCGGATGGTCTGACCGAGCAGATGATCTCCCAACTGGGCCGGATCAACCCGCAACAATTGGGCGTCATCGCACGAACTTCGGTGATGGGATACAAACACAGCGACGAACGCCTGGACCAGATTGCTCGTGATCTTTCCGTGCAATATGTATTGGAAAGCAGCTTTCGCGAAAGCGGAGACCACATTCGCATTACGGCGCAGCTTCTTCAGGTGAAGGATCAAAGTCATCTGTGGTCCCAGGACTACGATTATCCCGCGAAAGACGTGCTTAATGTGGAAGACGATGTAGCTAAGGCGGTTGCGCCCGAGATCCAACTCCGTCTGACCCCGCAAGAGCGGGCAGAGTTATCGCGCTCGCACCCAGTCAATCCGGAAGCCTTCGATGCGTACTTGCAGGGGTACTACTTCTTCCAGCGGAATACCGTTAAAGATACAGACATGGCTGCGAAGTATTTTGAACGGGCGACCCAACTTGATCCCAGTTACGCGTTGGCTTGGGTCTGGTTGTCTCGGGCGCGCAACTGGCAGGCCAACGTGGGCCTTATACCGTCTGAGGAGGGTCACCGGCTTGCGCGTGAAGCAGTTGAACGGGCCTTGGCCCTGGACCCGAGCCTCGCAGAGGCGTACTCCCAAATGGGCCGACTTAAGAGATTCGTCGATCTGGATTGGGTTGGCGCGGATGAATCCATTTCGCGGGCGATTGCTCTCGAGCCGGGAAATCCCGAGTATTTGGATCAGGCGGCCTTCTCCGCAGCCACGTTCGGCCGCTTTGACGAGGCTCTCGCTTTGGCTCGCCGAGCCCTCGAGTTAGATCCGCTCAATGCCGACAGCTGGGAGGAGCGCGGAGAAATTGAGTTTTTCGAGGGTCAACTTGCCGTAGCCGAAGCGGATGTCAAAAAGTCCCTTGAACTAAGCCCCGATGTTTGGCCCGGTCCTATGCTGTTATGCAGGATCTACTTGATGCAGGGGCGGCCACAGGATGTTTTGACTGAAATCAAATTAGTGCGATCCGATTCGCTGCAGACGCTTTTGTACGCTCTTGTGTATGCTGCTCTTGGCCAGGAAAAACAATCGGACGCCGCCTTGAAATCACTTCTTTCGAAATACAGTACACGTGATGCATTCGAGATCGCCTCAATTTATGCGTTTCGAAACCAGCGAAATGAGGCGTTCGAGTGGCTAGATCGGGCTTACGCTCAACGGGAAGACAATCTCGCCGGAATGAACAGGGCCCCGGAGCTTAAGAACTTGCACCGGGATCCACGCTACAACGCGTTCTTGAAAAAAATCCATCTGCCAACCATATAACGGATTCGCCTATCACGATCATCCGACATCCAAACCGCGACGAATGCAGAAGGGCTTCCGCCCGATTGGAGATGGATCTAGAATCAAGGTTGAATTGAATGATTTAAATCCCGGGCCGGTACGTTCCGTCATCTTTGCCAATTAGCCCTGAAGATGCTGCGAGCCTCGGACAAGAAAATCAAAAGTCTTGCACATTATTATTGACACCTCAAAGTGAAGAGAAATCTTGGTAGTGGGCTGTTTTGAAAACAGCCCACTACCGAAATCTTGCTCCATTTATGATCCACGAACTGTTTCCAAACCTTACTGAAACCGCTTTAGGTAGCCATCCGTGTTGCGTAGTTTCAGTAACTTACCATCGGCCCTCGTACTTTCACGGCGGTAACACGGGTTCAAATCTCGTCTCGGACGCTAAACCTAATCAACAACTTACGTTTGATTGGCGAGCCTTCTTCAATGTAGCGGTATGTAACGTTAAGACTGGTGCTGCGAATTTCCTGTCCTCAGCATAGATTTGGGCATGATCATCAAGAGAACCTTCCACTGCCCGTGCCGTTTCCGTGCCGTTAGCGCTTCATTGCATGGAATTAGCCGCGTTAGAAGCCATCTGCCGCAAGCTAACTACATAAAACTACGTTGAACGATGGTTTCGAATCCCACTCTCTCCGCCAACTCCTTTATAATCAATATGTTGGAGTGATTTTTGATCTACTCATAACCCACTCTTGGCACTAGGTTTTCATCTTTAGAATGAGCGACATGCAGTTTCGCGCGGTCAGAAAACGTGCCGATAAGTCTGAAAGCGAGAAAGCGACTGTTTCAGAATCAGTTGGCTCGAAATGCAAAACGTGTCGGGCTAAAGTAGTCGCTGTCCTATTTTGGCGGCCAAATCCCAGGTTGCTGCTGACATATTTAAGTCGATTAGGGAACAGCCTCCTGGGCTTCTTCGTCTGGTTGTCCCAGTGACTTACAGCGCCGGGAGTTCAGTTGGTTAGAACGCTCCTTTCTCACCGTCACAATGATGTAAGCGACTTAAAAATCAGCACTTACAACAACCAACATCTGTTTGCCCTGTCACGGTGTCTGCCGTTTCCCTGCATTTTCCGAAAACTTGTTGTCCGTTCTCTTGAAGTTCCTGACGTCTTCCTCCTCCGAGATCGAAGTGCGTCACGTATGGCGAACAGTTTTCGTCAAGAACTGATCGCCGAACTTTTCGATGAGGAGAGCTAATGGGAATGCCGGAACTCGAAATTTATTCCATGATCGGTGCGGAAGGTTTCGGAAGATTAGTCGCCGC
>DATGAD010000266.1:0-2601 GCA_035313725.1 Alloacidobacterium sp.
ATTGCAGGGGCGGGCGCAGGTTCTTGCACGCATTAGTCCCCATAAGTCTTAGGGCTGTATCTGAAGCGCCCGCAAGCCAAATTTTGCCGTTGAGCTGCTCTCGGTGGCGCTTCAGATACAGCGACTTGAAGGAAGCCTTAACGGCTGCCGGTACTATGGGCTTTCGATGGAGCTGAGCCGAGGCGGGTGATCTCCGCGCTTGGCCTTGTGAATTGCGTATGTCGATGTCGTGGCAGGGCGCGCCAGCGGAGCGCGGTTTTGAGCTTCCGGGGGCAGTCTGAAGGATGGCGCGCAAAGTGGTTTGGTCCACATGAGACGCAGGATTTGTGAGCGTGCGCGGACACGATGAGGGCTCGAGGTTGGGGCTGTGTTTTCATGCGGCGTGCTCGTCGAGTGGCGGAGAACGGAGCAGGAGTTGAGCTGCTGAGAGCCGCTCGAGGACATGCATGGTTGCGCCGCACACAGGACAGTTCCAGGATGAGTGAGGAAGGTCTGCTGCAGGCGATGCTGCTGCAGCTGAGATGACTTCTGAACCCCGAAGTAAGCTGAAGCAGAGTGGCAGCAGTTGGGCACGTTGTCGGTTGGCAAGGAAGCCGAAGTTGCGGATGCGGACGAAGCCGCGTGGGAGTAGATGGAGCAGGAAGCGACGCAGGAACTCGTCGACCGGCAGGGTCATGCATCGCTTCTTGTTGCCGTGAGCGGAATCTCTCCAGCGGAAGGTGACGCCACGGTCGGAGAGAGCAACGAGCCTGTGGTTGGAGATGGCGACCCGATGGGTATAGTTGCCGAGATAGCGCAATGCATGTTCCGGGCCGCCGAAGGGTCGTTTGGTGTAAACGACCCAGTCATGACGGAACAGCAGCCTGAGCCAGGAGGCGAAGCTTCGAGGTTGGGCGAGTGGGATGAGATGGCCACGGAACTGGAGCTTGCCTTGGCGGAACGCTGTGTTTAGCCCGGCAACGAACTTACCGCGAAAGACACGACTAAGCACCTTGATGGGAAGAAAGAAGGAGCGCTGCGAGCCGATCCAGCGGGAGTGGTCTGGGGCGAGCCCGCCGGCAGCAAGCACGCAGTGGATATGGGGATGATGCTGCAAACGCTGATTCCAGGTGTGGAGCACACTGAAGAAACCGATCTCTGCGCCAAGATGCCGGGGATCGCGGGCGATCTCAAGTAAAGTCTCAGCGCTGGCCTGAAACAGGAGGCTATAAATCAGTTGCTTGTTCTGGAGAGCGAGCGAAGCAAGCTCGCGTGGCAGGGTGAAGACGACGTGGACGTAGGGCGTAGGCAGAAGTTCCCGTTCACGCGCCTCTAGCCAGCGCTGGCGCGCGTTGCCCTGGCACTTGGGACAGTGCCGGTTGCGGCACGAGTTGTAAGAGACGGCGGTATGTCCGCAATCGGAACAGCGATCGCGATGACCGCCGAGCGCAGCGGTGCGGCAGCGCGTGATCGCCAGCAGGACCTTCTGGTGTTGCCAGTTGATCCAGCGCTGACTACGTTGGAGAAAAGACTGCCCGGCAAAGCGAACGATATCGGCCATCTCCAGTGGAGGCCGGTTCATGAGCTCTGCGTCTGTTCTCCTTGTGTGCCAAGCGTGAGAGCGTCCAGCGGACTGGCGGTTGCGCTGAGATGCCGTTGCGAGAGATGCAGATAGATCGTCGTCTCTTCCAGGTCGCGGTGCCCGAGCAGCATCTGAATGGTGCGCAGGTCGGCGCCGGCTTCCAGCAGATGAGTGGCAAAGCAATGGCGTAGGGTGTGTGGATGGATGTGCTTGTGTTTAAGACCTGCGCGTTTGGCCGCATGCGTGCAGGCCCACCATAGGACCTTGGTGTCGATAGGGCGGTCCGCCGCATGCCGGCGTCCGCCAGGGAACAACCAGTGTGATGGCTTACGCTCCAGTTCGCGCCAGTACACGCGTAGCGCATCAAGCAGCGCCGGGCTAAGCATAACGTCGCGGTCCTTGCGTCCCTTGCCGCCCCGAATGTGAATGACCATACGTTGGCTGTCGACGTCGCTGATTTTTAAATGCGCCACCTCCGCACGGCGGCCACCAGTGGCATAGA
This sequence comes from Alloacidobacterium sp., assembly GCA_035313725.1. GTDB lineage: Bacteria > Acidobacteriota > Terriglobia > Terriglobales > Acidobacteriaceae > Alloacidobacterium. The sequence goes on from DATGAD010000266.1 coordinate 2,064, forward strand.
GGGTCATCAGCAGGATGCGATGGAAGGGCGTTAACGCTGCATCGATAAGACGTGAGACTTCCTGCTGGCTGAGTATCTGCGGCAGATGCAGAACCTTCTTCGGATAGGGCGTCTCCGCTACACTCCAGTTCTGCTTCAAGACCTGGACGTAGAAGAAACGCAGCGCCGCCAGACGTTGCGACACCGTGTTCGGCGCCAGCTTCCACTTGGAAAACATGAGAGCTTGATACCGGCGGATGTGTTCTGGGCCAAGCTGATCGGGCGAACGTCGAAAGTGTCGACTGAAGTGCTCGACGGTCCGGATGTAACAGCGTATGGTTCCTGGAGCGTAGTTACGACGCTCCAGTTCCTCAAGCATGATCTGACGTAGATGGGTCACAGAGAGTCCCTCCTCTGCGACAAAAGCTAGATCAAAGCAACTACTGTCGGCTCAAACCACGCGAATGCGTCCGCCGCCCTGGCGGCTTCGTTCAAAGTCGGATTTTCGGAAACTTCCCAGCCGCGAGAGGCCAGGGGGGCAATTTACCTATAATCCCGT
>DATGAD010000267.1:0-6807 GCA_035313725.1 Alloacidobacterium sp.
CGGCACGCCTCAATAATCTCCAGCCCTTTATTCAGCATGGTGGCCGAATCAATCGTGATCCGCCGCCCCATCACCCACGTGGGATGCTTGAGCGCCTGCTCGACCGTAATACCCTCAAACGCGCTCAGCGGCAGCGTGCGAAACGGCCCGCCCGAAGCCGTCAGCCAGATGCGCTTCACTTCCTCCTTGGCCCCGGCTCGCATGCACTGATGCACTGCATTGTGCTCGGAATCGATCGGCAGCAGCGGCACGTTCTTCGCGCGCGCCGCAGCCGTCAAAATCTCCCCCGCCGCCACCATCGCTTCTTTATTGGCGAGACCAATAACCTTCCCAGCCTTTACTGCGGCATAAGTAGCCTCGAGCCCGGCCACCCCAACAATGGCTGAAACCACAAAATCAACCTCAGGCAGCGTGGCCACGTGCACCGTGCCCTCAGTTCCGTAAACAACTTCAACCCCACTCACGCCAGCAGCCTTCAACCGCTGCGTGAGGTTCGCGGCAAGCTCTTCCGTGGCCACAGAAACGACCCGAGGACGCCAGCGCACGCACTGTTCAAATGCCACATCAATGTTGCGTCCCGCCGCCAGCGAGGCCACGCTAAAGCGGTCAGGAAAGCTCTCGATGATGCTCAGGGTGCTCTGCCCAATCGAGCCAGTCGAGCCGAGAATAGCAATCTGTTTCAAAACGTGAATCGTACTCCTGACGTTATTGCGACCACGGCGGCACAATGCCATTCATACGCGCGTATGCCACCAGTTGTCCCATATGTTCATTATCGTGAATGATGATGCGCAGGTACATCGCATCGACCGTCGTCTCTTTTCCTTCAATCTTCACCTTGCGCTGGAGATCGCCGGGTTTCAGCTGCGCCCGCGCCGTTTTCACTGCCTCCAGCGATCGCTTCAGCCAGCTGATCACATCTGCTTTCGCCGTAACTGACTTCTCCATTCCATCGGTAAGATCTGCTGGCATCTTAGGTCCGGTCACACTCAACAGCCAATAATTGGCGATCGCGATGTGCATAAACACTTCGCTCACCGAGCGCACTCCCGGCGCCGGACGCCACGCATACTTGTCAGCCGGAATCGCCTCGGCCAGAGAAACCAGCTGACGGGAAACATGCAGCCACTCTCCGTCATAACCTTCCCATATGCCCTCAAGCTGATCTTTCGTTTGAGCAAGTGCAGTTGTCGCACTTAGAATCAGAACACCGAGCAGCAGAAACTTCTTCATCGTTCCTCCCGGCAGCCCTCGATGATTTTAAAACCTTGCACAAGAACCATTGCGCCGCAAGCCGCGTCCGCTGCATGCAATGCCCTAAAACCACTGCTGAGCCAACTGCGCCCACCACAGCACTGGAGCCGCCAGCAAAAGCGCATCGATGCGGTCGAGAATGCCCCCATGGCCCGGCAACAGCGTGCCTGAATCCTTTACACCAGCACCACGCTTGATCGCCGATTCAATCAGATCGCCAACCTGTGCCGCCACATTCAGCACCACCGCAAGCCCCATCCAACGAAAGACCGAACCCGGATATGCGATCCAGTCAAAACCATGCCGTGCCAGCACATTCGCAAGAAAAATCAGCAGCAACGTAATCAGCAGGCTGCCCAGAACAGACCCAGCGCTGCCCTCCCAAGTCTTGTTCGGACTGATCGAAGGAGCCAGCTTCCTGCGCCCAAATGCCTTCCCCACATACAGCGCGACCACATCGCCTGTCCACACCACAAAGAAAAGAAAAACCAGCAGCGACGAGCCGTTCTCCTGCGCGCTGAGCAGCGGAATCGTCATCAGCGACAAACCCACATACAGCAGCCCGAAAACAGAATAAGCCGAATCCGGCAGTACACGCGGCAGTGGCGAGCGAAACGCGCAAAGGATAAACAGCGCAAAGCTGAGACATCCGAGCAACGGAGCCGTATATTCGGGACGCCAGAAACCACAGGCAAAGAGCGCGGCGATCCCGCAAAGAACCGCAATACGCGGAGTCTTTGCGCCGGAAGCGTCGGCCAGCACCAGGAACTCCCAGGCCGCCAGAGCAGCAACCGCAGCAGCTGCGAGCGTGATAAGCCAGAACGGACCCTTGAAAACAAGCAACAAAACAACAGGGATCAAAATAACAGCAGTGAGAACACGTTTCATCGTTCGTACGAGACCCTGTTGGGCAGAATACACGGTCAGAGCTTCAACGAGCGTCGAATATCCCTCCCAAAGCGTCTAAATGGTAAGGAGAAAAAGAGATGATGAAATTGAAAGCCCTCACCGCCGGCCTTGTTTTAGGCGCGCTGGCGTGCGCGTTTCCTTCATTCGCGCAGCAGGGCGACACTGTCGCCGCACAGGCGGTCGTAACCGTAGTCCCGAAGAGCGGCGAAGCCCCCAACCTGCCTCAGCAAAGCCTCAAGGTATGGGCCGACGGGAAAGAGAGCGACGTCACCCAATGGCAGCCGCTGCGCGGCGACCGCGCCGGACTCGAATTTGTCGTCCTCATCGACGGCTCCGCCCGCTCCAGCATCGGCCTCCAGCTCAACGACTTGTCGAAGTTCATCCAGTCGATGCCGCCAACGACGCTCGTCGGCGTTGCTTACATGCAGAACGGACGCGCAGCCTTCGCCCAGAACCCAACCGCGGACCACGCCCTCGCAGCCAAAGCCCTTCGCCTTACCAGCGGAACTCCGGGAAGCAACGCGAGCCCCTACTTCTGCCTCTCAGATCTCGCCAAACACTGGCCCTCGGAAGACCCAAAGAACCGTCGTGAAGTGCTCATGGTCACCGACGGCATCGACCGCTATAACCTCCGCTACGACCCCGACGACCCATATCTACAGGCCGCCATCACCGACTCGCAAAAAGCAGGCCTCATCGTCTACTCCATCTACTTCCGCGACACCGGTCATCTCGATAACAGCGGCTATGAAACCAACGCCGGCCAAAGCCTGCTCACCCAGGTAGCACAGTCCACAGGCGGCAAACTCTACTGGGAAGGCCTCGGCAATCCCGTCAGCTTCCAGCCGTATCTCGAAGATCTGAGCAGGCGCCTCGCGAACCAATACGAACTGGGCTTCACCGCAAGAGCAAAGTCCAAACAGGAGTTTGTAGATCTGAAAGTAAAAACAGACGTGTCACACGTAAGCATCGACGCGCCGCAGAGGGTCGCTATCGGCGCATCGCAGTAGTTGTTGTCATTCTGAACGCAGTGAGGGATCTGCTTTTCCCGTGCACGAAAAAGGGTGCCCCATCCTTTCGCGCAGTTTGCGAAAGGGTGGGAAGCAATGCCGCCTGCATCACCGAAACGTCAAGTATTTCTTAGCGCCCGACAAGCTGATTCGCCGGCAGCGAAGCCACATCATCCGACTCACTTCCATCAGACAGCCCGCCATAGCGGCGTTCTCGCCGCTGAAAATCTTCAATCGCCTCCAGCATGTGCAGCCCGCTAAAATCGGGCCACAACCGATTGGTGACGAAAATCTCGGTATAGGCAATCTGCCATAGCAGGTAATTCGAGATCCGCATCTCGCCCGAGGTCCGAATCAGGAGATCAGGATCGGGCATGTGCGCCGTATACAGATGCCGCTGAATGTCCTGCTCCGTCAGGTCTTCCATATGAATGTGCTTCTGCCGAATCTCCGCATGCAGCCGCTTGAAAGCATCGACTAACTCCGACCGCGCACCGTAATTCAAAGCCAGAGTGAGCGTAGTCCCGGTATTCTGCTGTGTGGCTTCTGCCGCCCACTGCATCCGCTCCTGCACTTCTTTCGGAAGCTCATGCGTGCGCCCGATGTACTGAATGCGCACGTTATTGTCGTTCATGCGCTTCACGTTGTTGGTCAGGTATGTGCTCAGCAGGCGCATCAGGAAATTCACTTCCGTCCTGGGCCTGCGCAGATTGTTTTCCAGTGAGAAAGCGTAGAGAGTGAGCCACGGCAGATCGATACGCGACGCTGTCTCCACCACAAAATGAACCGCCTCAGCGCCCTGCTGATGCCCAAGAAAACGCTTCAGACTGCGCTTCCCGGCCCAGCGCCCATTGCCATCCATGATGATGGCGACATGCTTCGGCAAGCGCTCCGGATCGAGACGGCGATAGATCGCCAGCTCTTCCGGTAGTAGCTCATGAATACGGCTCAAATCATTCCTCTAGTCCGACCGTAGCACAGGGCCGTGACCATCGCAATTACGCAATAGTCACGGCCCATTGTAGTGCGCATACGTGAATTATCTCTGAAGACGGAACTCAGTGGTGATGCTCGCCTCCGCCGCCCCCATGCGACTCTCCGTGCGACTCTCCATGCGGAGCAGGTGCTGAGTGAGGAGCAGATGACGGGTGCGGCGCCGGAGCTGGTCTGCTAGAGTTCTGCGGCGTCGAAGGATGATACGCTGGCGCGCCTTGCGCAGGACGGTTGTATGTCGGCGCTGGCGAATACGCAGGCCGCTGCTGATAATTCCCGGGAGCAGCCGGAGCAGGACGGCTGCCGTTCACATATCCGTTCGTCGGAGCAGGCCTGTTATATCCAGGCTGCTGTACATGGTTGTTATACCCAGGCTGAGCGACGGGCCGGTTGTTAAAGTTTCCACCTGCGTTAGAGCCCGCGCGATTCGCAAATCCATTCTGGACAGGCACTGGCCGCGCACCCGCAGCCACGTGGCTGGCATAGCTCGCATACGCCGGGCGGTTCATGAACGAGCCGCGCTGCCCGGCAAGCTGCATCGGAGGCGCTCCCGGACGGCTATAGCCGCGGTTAATGACCGTAGTGCTGCGCGTAATGTATGTCGTCCGGTTATAGATGACCGTGCGGTTATACCAGCCAACACCCCAGCTATGCCATCCCCAGCCCCACGGAGCCCACGGCCGAACCGGAATTCCCCATCCAAAACCGATGCCGAACCCAAATCCCACGCCGAAAAAGATTCCCGGAGGAGGCGCATAGTAGTAGCCCGGCCATGCAACCACCGGCGGGCCATACACGGCCCACGGGTTGTACACCGGCACATACACCACGTCAGGATTCGCGGGCGCAATTGCAATCTGGCCGCTGTCGTTGCTCACCGTCTGCTGCTGCGTCGATTGAAGGCTTCCTGCTTGTTGCGCCTGCTGACGCATATGCTGCACGCCGTCCATCACATCCTGCGGCTGGTTGTAGTAGGCGTTGCCCAGATCGGTCGTCCACTGCATGTTGCGATCCATCTGCGACAGCACCGAAGGAAACGCCACCAGCGCCTTCACGCTGGGATCCCACTGCTGCGCATTCGCCGCAGCCGCGATCTGGTCAGCCGGAGCATTGCCCTGCGCCTGCACCCAGCGGTCCGCTTCTACAACCTGCGTCGGATACGTCGACGCCGCCAGAATCTGCGCAACCAGCGCGTCCGGATACAGAGCAATAGGCGCCACCAGCTGACTCAGCTGATCAGCCGTAAGCGGCTGCCCCTGAGGAGCAGGTGCCTGCTGCTGTTGGGGATAAGAGCCCTGCTGATCTTGCGGATATGCCTGTTGAGGAGCTTGATTCTGCTGATCCTGCGGCAGAGGCGCGCCATACTGCGGCAGCTGCTGATTATTCTGCGGAGCCTGCTGTTGATCCTGCTGCGAGGCATCCGGCGGAGGCGGCGGAACATCCTGTGCCAGCAGCTTTCCGCTGCCAGAGAAAAGCAGGCCACCCGCAACCATCGCGGTCATCAACGACCGCGACATGCGTGCCTGAAAAAATTGGGCGGGCGTCTTTGGTTGCGCCCATAATTTGAAAAACGCCGATCTGGAGATCATTCTGTTCTCACCTTACGACATCCACCAGAGGCATGCCGCCTTACATTAGTAAGAACCCGAATTCCCCGCCGGAGTTTCCCTTAAATTTAATACTGCAATTCCATGGGGCTAAAAGACTTACGCAAGCCTCCGCCGCCCCATCGCCATATCCCGCACCTGATTCAGAAAGATTGAGCGCTGATAAGCGTCCATCTTGCCCACATACGGCGCAATCTCCCGCAGAAACGGATCGGCCAGAACTGCAGTAGCCTCTTCATGCAGGCGACTGCGCGAGTCGCGCAGCAGATCGCAGATATCAATCTCCAGCGCTCGCGCCAGGCGCTCCAGTGAAGAAAGCGTGGGCATGGCCTTGCCATTCTCAATTTTCGAAATATAAGTGCGTGGCACCTGCATGCGTCCGGCAAGCTGCCTCTGGCTGAGCCTGTGCGAGCGGCGAATATCGCGCACGGCGTTGGCGACATCCAGACCCGATCCGCCAGTAACGGACGGAGTCGACTCTGTCACCAGTTGTGGAATGAGTGGTTCCGGCTCTTCTATTTCGAGGGGCTTGTGGCAGCGCCTGCAGAGTGAGTTCGTCGTGCGGAACTGAACCAGACTGCAGTGATCGCAACGGAGTACCTCGCGTGCCTCAACGGTTGCTAGGTTTGTTGCCATAAATTTGTTTACGGAGGCCAGAGCAAGGCATCCTCGCTGGTAAGCAACCGGCATTGTATGCCGGAATCTTGCCAACTCTCGTATACGATGCAGTGAAGGTACCTTTGTTGTCAAGTGAAAACTGTGATTCTGACCTAAAAAACCCGAAGATAATAGGAAGAAACCCGAAAAAGGACGAACTATGGCGAACCACAACGGTTACTCACGCGAACGCGCATGGTCTCTGCTCAACGAGTACACGCAGTCCGCAAGCCTGATCAAACACGCGCTCGCTGTTGAGACGTGCGTGCGCGCCTACGGTGAGCGCGAAGCCGACGCGCAGGGCCTCGCAAACGAAGCACGCGATGCTTTCATTGAAAAGTATTCAGTCACCGCGCTGCTGCACGATTTCGACTACG
>DATGAD010000268.1:0-26543 GCA_035313725.1 Alloacidobacterium sp.
GCAGGGCAGTTTGCAGGATCCCAGCGGCGCATCAGTTCCGAATGCAACTATTACTCTCACCAATGTCGACAATCAAGTCAGCCAGACAACAACGAGTGATGCCAGTGGTGTTTTTCGATTCGCCAGTCTCAGTCCTGGGAATTACACCGTTACCGCCTCAGCACAAGGCTTTGCTCAAGCAAGCACGCAGATTGTGGTCAACGCTGCCGAGACGCGGAACGTTTCTTTGACCCTGTCAGTTGGCCAGGTAAGCACGAGTGTTACTGTTACGACGCAATCGCCATTACTGGATACAGGCGACAGCCGCAATCAGCAGACGCTCGACCAGACTGCTCTTGAAAATCTTCCGCTTGCCGCGCGCAACCCGACGGCTCTGATCACTCTCACGCCGGGAGTTACCGGCCTGGGAGCGGGAACCTCGACGAACTTTAATCCGGAAAATTTTATCGACGCGAGCGCGAACGGCCGCGGGCAGAATGGCAACATGTATGTTGTCGATGGTCTTGACGTGACCAGCAGCATTCGCCCTGGCATTCTTAACCTGACACCGAATGTGGACTCGCTGGCTGAGACTACGGTCCAGACAAATACCTACAATGTCGACTATGGTCGCGCGAGCTCTCTCCAGACGGTGATGACAACGCGATCGGGCACAGATCAGTTCCACGGTTTTGCGAGCGAGTATTACACCTACCAGGGGTTGCAGGCGAGAGGCGAGTTTGGGGTGCCACAACCTGAGAAGCTCGCTCCTTACCACACCAACAACATGTCATTTGGCGTGGGCGGCCCTGTCATTCCACGTCATAAATTCTTTTTCTTCTTCAGCTACGAGCCCTATCTCTCGCTCGCTTCCAATGGATCGTCGCTGCAGACCTACGAAGACCCGGCGTTTGTGAGTTTTGCGCAGGCCACACAGCCGAACAGTCCCGAGGTCCAACTCCTCACAAAATATCCGCCGTCGAACGCAACGTTCCGCAATGTCTTCCAGACTGCGGAGCAGGCCTTTGGCCCTCAGAATGTTGCCGCCAACACTGGCTGCGAGACACCGAGCACGGATAATATCCCGTGCGGCACACCGGTATTCGACCAGGGAAACTTCAATTCTTCGAGCTATAACAACTCGAAGCAGTACAACATCCGTATCGATAAATACTTCAACAAGGACCGCATCTACGGCCTGTTCTATCGCGACACGATCGATACGGGTGGACCTGCTGTCCGTCCTGCTTTCCAGACAACGAACAACTACTACACGTTTTCGCTGCAAGGAAATGAGACACACACTTTTTCGCCTTCAACACTGAACGAAGCGTTCTTTGGTTATAACCGCATCGAAGGTTTTGCCCCCTCTTCCGGACTCTTTACCGTACCTGTTGTGAATGTGACTGGATTGGGCGTGAACTTCGGCGATGGCTTCGCACTGGGCGACTACATTCAGCATAGTTATCACTGGCGAGACGTGCTCACGCACATCCAAGGCTCGCACACCATCAAAGTTGGCTATGAAGGGTGGCATGGCGATGATCTTGCTTATTTCGCCGGTGCCTACGGTCAGCCCACGATCAATTACACGAACATGATCGACCTGATCAATGACGATCCCTATAGTGAATCCGGGCTTGCGTACAACCCGGTAACTGGCGAGCCTGCCAATCGAAACTATGGGTATCAGGAGACTACGGCAGGTATCTTTGCCGAAGACACCTGGAAGGTCTCACGCAAGCTCACCCTGAATTACGGCATTCGTTGGGATAACTATGGCAATCCGTACGTTGCGCTGACTGGTACAGTGCTCGCCAATTTTCATCTCGCCAGCGGTTCCAATTTTGGTGACCAGGTCGCGAATGGCGTGATGATGCAGCAGAATCACGTCTTCAATCATGACCTTAACTGGAATTTCAGTCCGCGCGGCGGCTTCGCTTACGATCCTTTCGGCAACGCGGCGTGGGTGGTGCGCGGAGGAATGGGACTCTATCACGATTACTTTACGCTCGGGAATGCAGAGAACGGGTTGGGCTCCAATCCTCCGGGACCCATCGTGCCTACGTTCTATAACAACGGCTCTACTGCGCCACCTATCTTCGGCTATGGAACGCAGAACAAGTATCCGTTTGGATTTCCGTATCCAGCCTTCCAGGGACAGCCGCTTGATGCGAAGGGCGGCATCGTCGGATCGCAGATTGGGGTAGGGGCAGTCGATCCGAATCTCTCATCGCCGTTTACCTTGAACTGGTCCCTGGCCATCGAGCATGAAATTACCCGTGATATGGTCGCGAGCATCGGCTACGTCGGTTCTCACTCGGGGAATCTGGTGACCGGAGGCGGAAATACAGGCGCGACATCCTATGGAAATGACGTAAACGCGTTTTCCGGCGATCTGCTGCAACACCCCAACTTCGATTCATCTGGTACGTATTCAGGCTCTGGCACTCAGACCCGCCTGAACACCAGCTTCGGCGGAATCAATTACGCGTTCAACGGGCCGATTGGCAACTATCAGGCAGTGATTGCAGCCGTAAAAGGCCGCTTTGCCCGACGCGGCTTTCTGACTGCTTCTTATACCCACGGAAAGGCCATGGATAACTGGGAAAACTATCCGATCGCTTATCCGTTCTATCACTTTTATGCGCCGTCTCCGTGGGATGTGCCGAATCGGTTCTCGCTCGGCGCCAGTTATCTGCTGCCGGGAGAGCATTTAGCAAATAGCATTGCGCGTCACGTTCTCGGCGGTTGGACGCTGGCCGGCACGACGATTTTGCAATCCGGCTATCCGTTTACGGTCACCACAGGTGCTCCTCTGGCGATCAGCACAACCGCGGCGGATGGCGCACCGCTGACCTCGCAAAACTATGCGGCAGAAATGGCAGCCGGGAATCTGCGCTTTGCGCCCGGCAGCGGCGACTTCAACGCCGATGGCAATAACAACGACTATCCGAACGTAACCGGCTACAGCCAGAAAAACAGCAGAAAAGATTATCAAGTTGGGAATGGGATTTTCCCGACTTGTCCGGGCGGCATACTTCCGTGCGGCCAGTTCACGCTGCCGGTGCCCGGGCAGGAGGGCAATCAGACACCGTATCAATTCCGAAATCCGGGATACGCCGACACTGACTTAACGGTGAAGAAGGTGATCGCAATTTGGGAGAGTGTGAATCTCGAACTCCGCTTCGATACTTTCAACCTGTTCAACCGCGTCAATCTGACGGGCGTAGATACAAATCTACAGGATGGCACCTTTGGGCAGACTTCTTCGACGAATCCTCCACGCAATATGCTTTTGGGGGCGCGAATCAACTTTTAGAAATAAGCTAGCCTTTGAAACACTTGCCCTCCCAACAGGGTGAGCACATAGGTATCGTGCTCACCCTGTGGCTTACTCTGCAGGCAATGCTCATCAGAAGTTATGATGAAGAACAGCCATCTGTGCATCGGAGATCCAGAGTTAAGGTGAAGCGACACCAAAAGATAAAACCTTGTCGATTCGCCATTGTTATTTGGTTAGCTTTATGTGCGAATCGCACACTTATCGCCCAAACAAATCAATCGACATCTCCAGTCAGCTCTATCGTCAACGCGGTGCAGAGCCATCGATTCGACGAGGCATTAACCCTCTCTGACGCCGCTTTAAAAGAAACACCCGGAGATAAACGTCTATGGACGCTGCGCGGAATGGCATACTCCGGCAAAGCTGATTCTGCAACCGCGCTGAATTCTTTTGAGCATGCATTGAAACTGGATGCTGCGTATCTGCCGGCTCTTGAAGGCGCGGCGCAGATTGAATTTCAGGCGGGAAGTTCCAGTGCAAAACCGCTCATCCTCAAGGTGCTCGCTCAACTTCCAGATGATCCGACATCGCATGCCATGCTGGGATTTCTCGAGTATCGAGAGAAGGATTGCACACAGGCGGTGTCTGATTTTGAGCAAGGCTTGCAGGCTCTGGCAAATCAGCCAAACGGGCTGGGCGCGTACGCGTCCTGCCTCGTGATGCTGAATCGCTATGAGGATTCCGTGCCGGTGTTTCAGCAGGCGCTGGCGCTGCAGCCCATGAGTCAACAGCTTCGCCTGAATCTGGCAATTGCTCAGTGGAAAGCGAACCGTGCTTCAAATGCGCTGGAAACTCTGAGGCCAGCAATCGAATCTTCACCAGTCGACGAGAACGCATTGATGCTGGCTGCGAACATCGATGAATCGATCAATGACACGACGAATGCGGTGCAACTGTTGAGGCAGGCGATTCTAGCCAATCCGAAAGATGTCGATGCCTATCTCAATTTTGCTTCCATCTCATTCGATCACGCGTCGATGCAGGTCGGCATCGATATCCTCAACGCGGGACTGACGCAGCTGCCGCGCGAAGGCCGCCTCTATCTGGCGCGAGGAGTTCTTTATGCCCAGCTTGGGCAATTTCATGAGGCGGCTTCTGACTTTGACACTGCCAATCGGCTGGATCCAAACCTTTCATTTACTGGTGTTGCGGAGGGATTGGTTGAGTCGCAGGAACACAAATCGGGTGAGGCGTTGAGTAGTTTCCGGGCAGCTGCCAAGGCTCATCCAGACGATGCACTTACGCAATATCTTTTAGCTGAGGCGCTTTCGCAGGAAGGTAAAACGGAGGGCACACCCGAATATAAGGAGGCGGTGGCAGCAGCAGAGCGTGCCGTGAAGCTCGATCCGGGGATGGTTGCGGCGCACGACCTTCTCGCGACGCTTTATCAGCAAAGCGGGCAGACGCAGTTGGCTATTAAGGAATCTCGCGCAGCTCTCGCGGTCGACCCGAAAGATCAACAGGCGATTTATCATCTGATTCTCTCGCTGCGCAAGACAGATGAGAAAGATCAGGTCCCGGCTCTGCTAAAGCAACTAACCGAGCTGCGAGCTGCTGCGCAGGCTGAAGGCGCGCAGAAACAGAAATACCAGCTCGAGGAAATGCCGGTCTCATCTCCGACCGCGCACTAGCTCGCATTTACCGCCTTGGTCCTATGGGAGCGGGTGTATGGTCGTGTTGAACAGATAGGGATCCTCGAAGTCGGTCCTGTCGCCCGGCTTCTTGCCTGCAACGGGCTGCAGCCGCGCGGAGAGCGGCTTATTCCATTTTGTCGCTAGCACGGCCACGTCACTGAAAATGCGTTTCATCTGCCCGAGACTAACGTCTCCCGGAAGCGGAATCGTGTCCAGGCCTGTGCCGCAAACGGCCGAGTATGCCAGCAGCGAGTCAATATTGTAGGTGGACTCGGCCCAGCGCTGCGCCAGGAGCTTGTCTTCCATTACCGGCACCATGAGACCCGAGTAGCCAACCTGCGCGACGGGCACGGCCTTTACTGCCGCGGTGATGATGCGCGCGGCTGTGAGCGTGCCGCTGGAGCCGAACTTCGCGCCTGTGTACGCTTCAATGGCGGCTCCGATCGAGACATCACCAAGAGGCGCAGGCGTCGGGTCGACGCCGAGGAAGTTCCAGCTCGTTTCCTTCGCGACTTTCTTGCCGATGGTGTCGGCAACCGTCGCGTGTTTGGTGAGCGCGGCGGTGAGGTCGGCGAGAGCGGCGTCGTAGTTTCCCTTGTCTTTTACGAAAACGTCATGCACCACGTTCGCGCCTTCGAATCCGATCGCAAATTGCTGGCCTTCTTCTGTGAAATACGATCCGGGGAAGAATGGCGAATATGGCTGGAGCATTGCGGTGGCCGTGAAGTTGAAGTTTCCCTGGCTGCGAGGGCTGTGCTGGCTGACGTACTGCACGAGTTCAGCAGTGCGCTGAATCGTTTTCCAGTGAATGCCGTCCGAATCGGCGATGATGGAGCTGGCCTCGATGTTTGGCAAAGTCGAAAGCGCCCGCTCCAGCAGATGCATGGTCGCTTGATCGTCGCTGTCGTGCAGCATCGCGGGGCCAACATTGGGGATGAAATTCTCTTTTACTGAAAGATCGTCGAGCTGTTTGAGAAATGCCAGCGCCTGGTCTTCAGGAATTCCACCGACGAGCTGCGCGAGGGGTTGCGTCGTTATTCGCAATGTTTCCACTTCGTATCCGGCGGACTCGAATTCGGCCTTCGCTTTGCGGAGCACGACGAGAGCACTAGCGATTTGCGTTTGATAAGACTCTGTATTGATACGAACAAAGCCGGTGATCGCCCTGACTTTTGGATTCGATGAGGTGACGGGCTTAGAGCTGGTTTGAGCGGCGAGATTTGCAGAGATGAGCAGTATGGCGATGAGGGCAATCCGTTTCAATTCGGCTCTCCGTACAGGAAATGGGTAGGGGGAGCAGTATAGCGTACATTGAACAGCCGCCGCCCCCTGACTCATCTCCCGGCAAGATTACGGCCGAGCTTCGAAGACGATATTGAAGGGTGTTTCCGTGGCCCGGCGAAAACGCTTGAAGCCTGCCGAGGTTACAACCTCACGGATGCGCGCTTCGCCCGCCTGAGCGCCCAAGCACAGTCCGACTTCCTGTGACCGCGAGCAGGGCGTGCACAGCAGCGTCGAGAATGAGTAATAGACTCGCCCAACAGGATTCAGATTGTCCTTCAACCGATCATTTGCGAAGGGCTCAACGATCATCCACGTGCCATCCTTCGCCAGAGACTGCCGAACGTGCGCAGCTGCCCCCGCTGGATCGCCCATGTCATGCAGGCAATCGAAGACGGCGACGAAGTCGTAGTGTTTGCCGGGAAACTCCTTCGCGCTCGCTACACCAAAGGTGACACGATCAGCGACACCGCTACGCTCAGCGGCCTCGCGCGCGGCTTCAATCGACTTGTCGTGGTAGTCGAATCCGAAGAATTGAGAATTGGGGAATGCTTGTGCCATCAGTATGGTGGAAGCTCCTTTTCCGCAGCCGACATCGGCGACTCGAGCTCCTGCTTCGAGCTTTTCTTTGACATCATCGAGGGCAGGAATCCACGAGCTCACAAGATTGGCGACATAGCCTGGGCGAAAGAACTTTTCGCAGCCATGGAAGACGCCGTCTTCATGTTCATGCCAGCCCATTCCGGCGCCACTGCGGAAGGAATCAGTAATCCTGGGAACCGCGGCGAGAGAGCCCAGGGCCAGCTCAAATGCGCCGGGCAGATATGCGGGACTGTCTTCCGTCGCCAGCGTAAGAGTTTGGACTTCGTTGAGGCTGAACTGGCCGGTCTTATCATCGTAGGTGATGTATCCGCCTGCGGCTTGCGAGGCAAGCCACTCGCGCAGATAGCGCTCGTCGGTCTCCGTCCTGACGGCGAGTTGTGTAGAGGTCAGTGAATTGCCGGCAAGGGCTTTATAGAGCCCCAGCTTCTCTCCAATAACGACCATGCCCGCATGGACTGAGGCGCCGAGATCGGTCACAAATTGACCGAGAAAGGCGTTCAGTTGGTTCGTGTCGATAGCAGGTGTTTGTGTTGTGCTCATTTTGACTTGTCTCCATCATTCAGTCGGTGCTTATTCATTTGTGGCTGTGCGGCATTCTCGTTGCACAAGCAAAATACGAAGGCCGCCATTTTCAGGCGGCCTTGATTAGTTAGAAGCTCTGGCCGCCGTATTGTTCGCACGAAACATCGGGATGCCAGTTCACGAACGCGCCATTCGGATTGTCTTTCCATGCCCATACGTGGAGCGTGTAGAAGGCCGGCAGACCGAAGCGATTGGGGAACTCGAAGTAATGAAAGAGCTGTCCCATCAGTTCCGGTGGACCCTGGCCCTTCTTGTCCCAAGCGTCAGCAAGGACGAGATAATCGGCGCCGATAAGTTTCAGGCCTCCATTGGCTGTAGGCTCGTAGATCACGATCTGGGGGTGCGTGGCGTCAACCTCGCCGCGATTCACCAGAGTCCCGTTTACGAAGTGAAGTCCCATTGCGCCCGAATCGGGTCCGCTTACACAGCCGAATTGAAGAGCATAGCCATCGGCCTCGGCTGCAGAGACGTCCTTGTAGCGCTCAGTTGAGTCCCGAACGATCTTGATAAGGGCGCTCTGTCTGCTTTTCTGCTCTTGCGATAGTTCTTGATGTTGTGATGCCGTCGTGTGCGAGTGGGCATCCTGTGCCAGCATTTGCAGGGGATAAACGCTCAACAGAGTGAGAGCGATTACGGAATACTGCAATTGTGTCGCGAATTGTCTGACTTTCGCACTGAGTGTGCGAAGCTGTGTTGTAGTCATTCGAACGTGTCTCCTTGTTTCCTCTACAGAAGAAATCGGAAACCGGCGACCGAAGACGACAAGCTCTCCAGGGATATTTTGGCGGTCGCTCACATGGTCAAAACGAATATTTGAAAATAGGGGTTGTCGTGAGCTGAGCTATGTCTAAACTGGATAGTCTCCATTTGGTGAGTCGATGACGCGTGCATCCGTGACGACACAGAATCAGGCCGAGCAAAAGCCGTCGCCCGATCTACGTCACTTCGCGAATGAGCGCAAGGTTGATGCGAGACAAGCACAATCTCTGTGGAGAGCTGCGACTACTCTCTCGCCGCTCGCGACACCTCCACGGTCGTCGGCTCTCACGCTGATGCGCTTTCCTGCCTCCGGACTCGCAGTCAATCAACCCGGCGACATCTACGAGCAGGAAGCCGACAGCATGGCGGACGAAATTATGCGCATGCCGTCGACGGAACTTCATCGTAAATGTACGCATTGCGAAGAGGAGGAAGATCGCAAGATACATCGCAAGTGCGCGCAATGCGAGGAAGAAGAGCACAAGCTGCATCGCAAGGAAACCGGCGCCGGCCCAGCTACGGCACCAACCGTCGTTCATGAAGTTTTGCGTTCACCCGGGCAGCCGCTCGATGCCGGAGCGCGCGCTTTTATGGAGCCACGCTTTGGGCATGACTTCAGCCGGGTGAGAGTTCATACAGATGCCCGGGCTGCAGAGTCTGCACGAGCGGTGAATGCGCTGGCTTACACGGCAGGTCCCAATATCGTGTTTGCCCACGCACAGTATGAGCCGCAAAATCTAGTTGGCCGCCGGCTTCTTTCCCATGAACTCGCTCACGTGGTGCAGCAACAGGGCGCGGAAAAGGTGCGCCGAAAGAGAGAGCCCTGGCGAGAGAACGGCTGTGAGGTTCCCACCGAAGCAACTCCCACAACGATCTTTCGGCAGGTAGCGCCGTCGCCTGTGGCGCGTCGCACTGCGGCGCAGATCTTTGGCAATGCGGCAGCGGTGCCTCCTGTTCCCGGCATGACGTTGACGGAGTTCAGAACGTATACGCAGCTGCAATCGGACTGGTTTGTAGAGCCTTCACTTGCGGCAGGAATGAAGCGCGACTTTTTATGGATCCTCTTGTTGCGCGCTGAAGAAGGCCCTCATATTCTTTCGGGCATTGGAGATGTTACGGTATCTGCTCTTCGAGGTGTTGCGGCTGCGGACTGGGCGCCTCTTATCAAGTTTTGCCAGGGCACACACGCTTCCGGTCATACCGTTCGCATATTTCCGCCGCTCCCGGCACTTGCTGACCGAATTGCAATCGGTCGAACGCTTGCTGGCCTGGAGGCGCTCATTCCACCTGCTGTGCTCGAATTCACTGTCGCGCAGGTACAACTGGCCGAACTACAGACCGAGGGCCTGCTGCCGATTCTGACGCAATACTGGAATGACTACGAACCGCGCATCGAACAGAGCTTCTCTCCCGCACCGGGAGCGCGCGGTCCAGAAATGGAGCGCGTGCTCACATTTCTACGATCGCTCGGCGCACTGGGCCTGGTTCCGCTTGTTTTACTTCGCGGCGCAATTCCTGATGAACGGTGGGTAAGAAATCTTCATCGATTCCCGCTTCTGATGTTGATGCGACTGGTAGCAAATCTTGCGGACGTTTCCGGGGTGAAACGTCTCATCCTGGTGCTCCACACCGGCACTGACGCACCCGCCGCATTCCAAAGCGCTGCCAATCTCTTCAATGACCTGATATTGGCATCCCCCAACAATCTAGTGCTGATGATCGAAGGAGCTACATCTCTTGCTGCGATCACGGCTCGCATTCCGAACATCACCTCGACATGGGGACAGAAGGTCGGCGGCGTGCGGCGCATTTCGCAGGTCCTCATCGCGGGTCACGGTTCCACGCAAACGGTGGGTCTGGCTGGAACGGGTCCGCCTGTGGTCAACAATGGCGCGGTGACGTATCCCACCGAGGACCTGGTCGCCGGCCAGCCTGTTGGCGCGCCGCCAACTCCTACCACGGCGCTGCTCGACGCGCTCATGAGCCATATGCCTCCGGCAACAGCTCGCATTCTGTATGTAGGCTGCCTTGTCGGCGCCGCTCATGTGCCCGCCGGAACGGCGGCGGCGGCGATCCCGGGAATCGTGGCAGCACAGCAGAATCTTGCCGCCTTCACCGACGCACGCGCTGTTGCTGCCGGTATTCCACCAGGGCGAGTGCAGGCTGCTCGAGCATCGGTCGGCGTGGCAGGCATCACTTCCGTTTTCGATGCAGCAGGCGATCTTAGGGCTAACTACCCTGCTGATCCGAATGCCTTCGGTTCGGCCAACACGTATGCACAAAGCGGGCTCGAACCAGAGGGAGTGCTCCGTGCAGCTGTGGAGGTTGGCGCGACCAATAAGGTGTTGGCAGAGTTGCTTCTTCGTACCCGGCTGGGTATGCCCGCTACAGCCAACTGGTATGACCAAATGACGAGGCTGATGGTTCGTCTGGCGTTGCCTCCGGCTGCCATCGTGCCGGTGGGGGTGGATCTGCAGAGGGTCAACGAGTTGGCTAACGTCGCAGAAGTTCCTTTTCTCGTTTTCTGGCCTCAATTCAATTGGATCGATGCGAACGCCTTCCGCACGAGGCTGAATCCACAGGCGTTTGCCGCGGATGTCTATACCGGCCTTGCCGCAACCGCTTTTTACACCAACCCGGCGGCGCAGCATAGCGAGCGCTTGCGCATCGTTGTCGATCAGGGACGGCTGGCATTGGCAGGTGCTCCCCTGATACCCACGTTCCTTGCCGGTATTCTGGCCACAAACTTGAGCGCCAACGCTATTGCGCCGTTTCTTGATCTTGGGATTATTGGTCCGCATGGAGCGGCGCTCTTGCCGTTGGGAGTTGTTCCCACGGTGGAACAGATCCGTCTGGCGCTTGCATGGTTCTCCCGCGACCCCGCCAATGCTGACGTGCGAAATTTTCTCACCGGTCAGGTCTTGCATCCGCCGAATGCGCCAGCCGCATTCACGCCCGCGGTCAGTGCGGCGATCCAGGCGGCTGGTCTCACCGATCGGGAGGTTCTCGACGATCTGGGCTTTGCGCCCGTTGCGGCGGCTCCTCCGCCCATAGGGGGCGGAGCGCCGTTGCCGGTTGGCAATCTGGCGCTGCCCGGCAGCGCGACCAACACTCTTGTTGTCAGCGGACATCCGTATCTGGCCCATGTCACCGTTCCGAATGCCAAGGTGCGGAATGGACCGGCGGCAGGCAATCCATCCTTTGTTACGTTGCCCAACACATCCGCGGTTCATGTAATGGGCTTCTCCGGCGGCTGGGCGGCCGCGGATATAAACGGCAGGCTAGGATTCATCCTGCAAGGCGAATTATCGCCGCCATAACTTCGGGTCAAAGCAAGTTGAGGGTTCTGGAGATTAAAGAAATCATGTCCTCGATTCAAATCGATTCCTGGCGCGTACGTTCTTCTGATGGAGGCGCATCGCTTGCTTTGGATGAGGATCGAATGGCAGTCGCGAGTTCTGCTCGGCTGTGCGTCTGGAAAGGTGACACACGAGTTGCCAGTGTAGAGGCAGGATTTCCGAGCCCTGGAATGCCTCGTTTTGTCGGCCAGAAAGTCTATTGGGGACCGGGATTTTTTGATCTGGTGTCGGGTGAATATCGACTACTGGAGAATGCTCAGCCTGCAATGTGGCCGGGAGGCGGAGAACGCGCGCACGTCTATGCCTGGTCTCCTACAGGTGATCGGCTCGTCGGGGGTTTTAGTACTGGTAATCCGAATCATCCGACGCGCGTTACTCTCTTTGGTGGTGAAACTGGGGCCACGGTAGCGTCACTATGGGAAGGAAACAGATTACCGCCGCAAGCTGCCTGGGTGGGGGAGCATGCAGTGGTTGTTGGGTTAAGCAGCCCAGAGGTTTTCGATCATTCGGGCGAGCATGTTGCGACGATTGCACTTGACGGCGCAAACGTGGCTGCAATCGATGCTCCGGGAAACGAGCGATGGCTCATGGTGCTGGACCTCAACCGCACGATCTCATGGATCGATACCGCGACTTGGACGATCCTCGACGTGTGGTCGGGGCCATGGTTGCATGCTGCGGTTTCGCCCGATGGCCGACTCATCGTTGCTCTGGAAGCATGGGGTAATGTCCACTTTGCCCGAATGGAGAACGACAAGTTCAGCTTCGTTGGCAGTGCTGAGATTGATTCCAACGCGGTGGCTCTTGCTCTTACTGACGATCAGATAGCCACCGTGGGCGGCGGTGAAGTACGCTGGGCAAGTTTGACTGTAGATTCCGTAGCCTCGGTCCATGATTAGGGTCGATTCATGTAGAGAGGACACATGAGAGAAGTCTTGGCAGCTGGTAGAAGGGAAGGGCAAGCCGATTCCAAAACGCTTCGGGCGCACCTGCGTCCGTCTACCGCGTTCGATCGACACCAGCGCCCGCTCATCGCAGGACGCGGCAGCGATCTCACACCTCATCCCCTTCACCTGGCTTTCGATAACCAGCACGAGCAGGAAGCTGATCGCGTGGCCGAACAAGTGCTGCGGATGCCGGCGTCTGAGACGGTGGCGGTCGGCACGGCGGCCAATCAGCAGAAGTTGCAACGCAAATGTGCAGAGTGCGAAGAGGAAGGAAAGGATCAATTGCATCGCTCAACGACGGGCGCTGGGCCGGCGGTGGCACCTCCGATAGTCCATGAAGTTCTTCGCTCGCCCGGCCAGACACTCGATGCCGGCACACGCGCTTTCATGGAGACACGCTTTGGGCATGACTTCGCAAAGGTGCGCGTGCATACTGATTCGAGAGCTGCGGACTCAGCACGCTCGGTGAATGCCTCGGCTTACACGGTCGGAAACGACATCGTCTTCGACTCCGGCCGATTCAATTCCAATAGCGCGGATGGTCGCCTGCTTCTAGCGCATGAACTGACTCATGTGGTCCAGCAATCGGGCAGAAGTACTGCGGCGCTAGCTCGAAAGCCTGCAGAGGAAGAGAAAAAGCCGAAGCAGCCGGCTCCTAAAGCCCCAAAGTGCGATACAGGCTGTGCTCAGCGCTGGGGCCAGGACACGACCTGTTCGAAGTGGGGA
The DNA here is from genome assembly GCA_035313725.1 of Alloacidobacterium sp. Lineage (GTDB taxonomy): Bacteria > Acidobacteriota > Terriglobia > Terriglobales > Acidobacteriaceae > Alloacidobacterium. Next base: position 13,217 of record DATGAD010000268.1, read on the forward strand.
TTCCAGGAAAGCGTACGCGAAATGGGCGAGGGGAAGAAATGGCGGTCGTTCGGATGTTGCAATACCTGGCCGCTGTCGGTTGAAACCTATGCGCGTGAGCAGCTTGGAGTCAATGGGGCGGCGTCATGCACGGCACGGCACGAGCGTGAGATCGCGACAGTTTCTTTTGGAGAGAAGGAAGTCCAGGTCCTCTGTTCTGACACAATCCCAAACGACATGTTTGGCGGGACGAGCGACGCGAAAGATTGTACGGGACAAATCGGAACGGAAGTCATTGAGATGAGTCCAAAAGCTATGCAGGAGCTTTCCGGTCAGTTGACGAACGCCCTGCACGTGACTGTTTGTTATTCGGGATCAAAAGAGAATCTTTGCTTGCACGATGGGCCGGGCGCGAGGTCCTTCCCCACCATCTCGCAGTGTTTGACCAGAGGATGCGAGCCTGTGGAGGGTGCTCCAAGCCATAAAGATTCGGGGTGGCCGCGAGCGTGATCCATGGGTGCGGAGCTAGAAGATGCTTTTCAACGATTTGTCGCATCAGACACAGAGTGAATGTCGCGGAGGTATCTCATGATCGATAGGTGCTTCAATCCGGTCTGCAAAAGGAAGCTCCACTATCTGCAAGATGGGCGTGTCGTCAGAGTCATTCGCGGGAAAGACGACAATGTTTCGGTGGAGCACTACTGGCTCTGCGGACCATGTTATGCAACTTACGATTTTGAATTCTCGCCGGAGGGCTCAGTGACGATCAAGGGCAAAGCTGGTGGCGAGCGAACATCCGATTTTAATTTTAGTGATGTGCTTTTGCCTGAGCAGAGAAGCGTCAAAAGGATGCCTGGCACGAGCCGAGAACCTTCTCATCGCGGGAACCACAATTAGCCTGGCTCTATAGGTCTAGCTGAATAACCTGCCGTCCTTCTCCTCCAGGCTGAGCAAATGGGCTTTCGTCTCCAGTCCGCCCGCGAAGCCGGTGAGTTTTCCGGAAGATCCGATAACGCGATGGCAAGGCACGATGATGGATACCGGGTTTCTTCCATTTCAGCGCCGACAGCTCGTGTCGCCCGAGGATTTCCCAACTTTTTCGCAAGCTGTCCATAGCTTCTTGTCTCCCCAAACGGTATGGCCAGCAAAGCCTCCCAAACATCTTTCTGGAAACGAGTGCCTCTCAGGTCGAGAGCGATGGAAAACGCTTTTCGCTTCCCGGCGAAGTATTGACCGAGCTGTCGCTCAGCCTCCATGAGAACAGGATGTTGCCCATCCGCCACCAGATCGTCGAGGCGCACACGGCGAGGGCTATCATTCTCCCACAGTATGGCGACTAGGCCTTTGTCACTTGCGATTAGTTTCAGCTTTCCCACCGGGGAATCGATCATCTTGTAGGCGAGACTCATGGTTCTGTCCTTTCCAGCTTCGAAAAGTTGGCGATTAAGTTGTGGCGCGTAAGTGGCCAGCGCCTGTGTTTCCACTGGCAGCCCAAAGATGCTGGGCTGCATAGGCTCGCCACGGTCGCCAGGATTCAGCGCGACTAAGGAGATTCGCCGACGTTGTTTTCGCCCCATTGATTGAAGTCGCGGTGCGGAGCAGCCCAATGTCGGTCGCTGGGAAGGCGTCCATCTCGCGGATAGCGCGAAGGGCGATGTACTGAGCGGTCCATTCGCCAATCCCGCGAATCGTTCGCAAGCGCGTTACCGTCTCCTCAATACTGCCGAAGGGGCGGAAGAGGTTCGGATCAGCCAGTGAAGCCTCGGCGTGAACTAGCGATTTTCGGACATCATCATTTGCGCAAAGGCCAACATATCCTAGGATACGGGCGACTCCCAGTCGTCCTCTGCGGTGATTGAGCCTTTGGTCCATACCCATTCAATTTTCTGGTAGGTGAAGGTGAGTTGTTCGAGCAATGGGAGTTTGGCTTTCGCGGGATCTTCGTTGTCGGCCATGTACTCGCGGATCGAGGCGATGCTCGCGTTCGTCAGCGTTATGGTGTAAATCTGCGTTTCGACACCCGTCGCAGACGGAGCCCAGAATTTTAGTTGCCATGTGACCAGATTTTCGTTGTTCACAAGTGCGGTCCACAAGGGGGGCGAACTTTGATCGATCTCTTTAAGAATGCGAATGGGCTGGTGCTGCCGCTTGCCTGTGGGCAGGCCTGACGCGGGATCGCGAGGGCTGATGATCTCGTGGCTGAAGGAGTGAACGAGGATACTGTGCTCCCGGCCCTTCTGGGTTACCCCTCCTTGAATGTCGCCTTGTTTCTGGCCCTTCAGTGTCAGGTATGCGTTGAGCGCCATGGGGATGCTCCTTCGCCCACGAGTCTACACCGCTATGGGATCTTCGTCAGTTGCCGTTTGCTACGGGGAGAATGATGTGCGACGGGTGATCGGCTGATCCGTAGATGTGTTGTGTGGCGGATTTGTAGTCGGATGGAGCGGCGGTCATGATGTTGGGTATGTAGGTTTGCGGGTTGCGGTCGTAGAGTGGGAACCACGTGCTTTGCACCTGCACCATGATGCGATGGCCTTTGAGGAAAGCGTGATCGGCTCCGTGGAGGCTGAACTTGAATTCCTCGGGCGTGTTGGCGGGGATGGCTTCAGGGTGTTCGTAGCTATTACGGTACCGTCCGCGCAGGATTTCATCGACGATCATCAGCTCGGCTCCGGACATTTTTCCGAGGGCGGGGTCGTTGGGGTAGACGTCGATGACTTTGACGACCCAGTCGGAGTCAGCGCCGGTGGTGGAGGCGAAGAGATCGGCGACGATGTCGCCGGTGATAGTCACGGGCTTGTCGAGGACTGGGGTGGTCCAGGTAGCGATGTCGTTGCGTTTGCCGAGGAATTTTTGGTCCTGCACAAGCCAGGTGTACCAGCCCGATCCGGTGGGCGCGTAGGTGGCTTCAATGGGGCGCTTGCGGTAGGGGACTGGATTCGCCGGGTCTGAGGTATAGGCGGTGAATGCGGTTGCGTCGTCACCAGATGGCTTGGTGAAGCTAAGGGTACCGTCGGCGTCGAGGTAGAGATTCTTAGTGGAGACTTCTTTTGGAGGCCATGCAGTGTAGCGCATCCAGCGATTAGTTCCGGTCTGGAAGCTGGCAGTGTCTTTGAGGTCGAAGGCGCCTTCGTCTTTGAGGTAGTGGGCGAAGAAGGGGGCTTCGATCTGCGCGCGGAACTGGTCGCCGGCGGCTGCGCCAAAGTTCACGTCGCCGAGGAAGCGCGTAGTGCGCGCCCACTGGCCGTGGTTCCAGGGGCCGAGAACCATGAAGACCTCATTGTGGGTGTCATGTGGCTTGAGGGCGAAATATTCGGCCTGCGGTCCCCACATGTCTTCCTGATCCCACCAGCCGCCGACTTCTAAAGTGGGCACAGTGACTTTGGTGAGATGGGATTCAACGGCGCGAATCTGCCAGTAGTGGTCGTAGGCCGGGTGGTCGATGAAGCCCTGCCATGTGGGCAGGACGCCTACGCCGGCTTTCTTGATGTCTCCGGCGAGCGAGCCTGCATCCAGAAAGAAGTTGTAGGCGTCTTCGTTGATTTTGCTGAAGGCGTTTTCCTTGCTGGTTTCAAGGCCGATGGCGTAGTCGTATCCGTAGCTCTGGCGCCAGGCGCCGTTGTGAAAGAAGTCATCGCCGATCCACAGGTTGGTCATGGGAGCTTGGGGCGAGACGGCTTTGACGGCGGGGTTGGGGTCGATCGCGGATTCGATGGCGAGGAAGCCAGGGTAGGAAATGCCCATGACGCCGATGCGGCCGTTATTGTTGGCGACGTTCTTGATGAGCCAGGCGACGGTGTCATAGGCGTCGGTGGACTCGTCGATGCCGTTCGTGTCGGATGAATTTGGGTCATGGTGATCGACGATAGGGCGGTTCATGATGAACTGGCCCTCGGAGCCGAAGCGTCCGCGAATGTCTTCCATGACGAAGATGTAGCCGTTCTGGGCGAGCTCGGTGTAGCGCGCGTTGATGGAGTTGGAGCTGGACTCATCGACGCCGTAGGGCGTGCGCTGCATGAGGATGGGAAGAGGCTCGTTGGTATCTGTGGGGCGCAGGATGACGGCATGCAGCTTTACTCCGTCGCGCATCGGGATCATCGCCTCTTTGCGGTCGTAGGGACGGAAGTGGTTGTGCTGCGGCTGATCGCTGATGCGGGCGGCTTTGAGCTCTTCTTTGCCGACAATACGATTGAGGCCAGTGACTTTGCCGGTGGCGTCGCTCAAGAAGATGTAGTGGGTGCTGCCGTTGGCGGTGGCGAAGGTATCGGGAGTGAGCGCGTGCAGCGGCGTGTGCGGGATGCGGGTGGATTCGACGGCGAGCTGGTTGCCGTCGTGAAAGAAGGAGAGAGTGATGTCGGGCTCGTCGTCGTAGCGGTACTGGCCCGCGTACTTGTTGAGGGTTGCGGCGTCGACTTTGACTTCGGCGGGTGCGGCCTGCGCGCTGGCGGCCAACAGATGCGCCGTGGGCAGAAGCAATGAAAACGCGGCAAAAATGTTGCGAAGAAACTGGCGGCTCAACACGGTTCGTTCCTCGTTGAAGGATGCGTGGACTATCGATACGGCAAAGAAAAACCATAGCAGACAGCAGCGTACGGGGTCAGCGGAATTAGAGGCGGGGAAGTGATTTTGCTATCGTGGCTGCGACAAATTGCCGTGAATCGGCCGGCAGCAAATCCTGCACGGCCTGGCGGGAGTGGGCGACCCGCATTTATCCGGCGAATAAGTATTTTTAATGTTACGTATCCCAAGTCTATACGTGTGTTTAATTTAGAGGGACCGCAGTTTTTTCGATCCGAGGAACATGCGAGTTTCATGCGCTGCAAAATACCCGATTGAAATGTATTGAAATTTCCTCTGGGTCTGGCACACAATGGAACCCTTACCGCAAGATAGTTAGAAAACAAACAAACCAACAGACCGCTGTGTTAGGGGCGGTCCTGCTGTATTTTTCTGGAGGAATCTGTGACCAAGCGATACGCACTCTGCGTTCTCCTACTCCTGTTTTCCCTGATCTCACCTGCTTTTAGCCAAACGGACACAACATCTTTGCGCGGGTCGATCAAAGATCCAAGTGGGGCAGTCGTGCCCGGCGCAAAGATTACGCTGACGGACAGCACGACTGGAACCGTTCTGCAAGCAACATCGAATGCCGCCGGTCAGTACACGTTCAGCCAGATTCCACCGGCGAAGTACGCCATCAAAATTTCCGCGACCGGTTTTGGTGATCAGACCAAAGAAGCTGAGCTACTCGTGAATCAGCCGGCGACGATCGACTTCGCGATGACAGTGCAGGCAAGCACAGAGGTGATCAATGTCAGCGCGGAAGCGCAGAGCTTGAACACTTCCGATGCCTCGCTCGGAAATTCCATGAACAACACGCTGATCCAGGCGCTACCAAGTGAGGGCCGTAATGTGCCCGATCTGCTGTCGCTGCAACCCGGCGTGCTTTATCTCGGGTCGGATTCTGGCCGACCCAGCAATAGCCAACTGTCGAACGATCCTCGCAGCGGCTCGGTAAATGGAGGCCGTTCCGACCAGGGCAATATTGTCGTTGACGGACTCGATGACAACGACCAGGTTAACGGCTATGCCTTCACGGGAGTACTGCGCGAGACCCAGGACTCGGTTGAAGAGTTTCGCGTGACTACGGGCCTTTCCGGCGCCGACCAGGGCCGCTCATCAGGGGCGCAGGTGAGTATGGTTACGAAGTCCGGAACGAATAGCTATCATGGCGCCGTATATTGGTACAACCGTCCAACTCTGACTGTTGCCAATGACTGGTTCAACAAGGAAGCGCAGCTGAACAGCGGAGAGGCCAATACACCTCCCAAGCTGATCCGCAACAACTTCGGAGCCGCAGTCGGTGGTCCGATCCTGAAAGACAAGCTGTTCTTTTTCGGGAACTATGAAGGCCAGCGACAGGCGGAGAATCAAATTGTTACCAGGACTGCTCCGACCGCCAGCTATCAACAGGGCATCATTAGCTATTTGAGCGGAGGTTCTACCGCTACGATTACCACTGCACAGATAGCGGCACTCGATGCGGGCTGTCAGGTATGCGGTACGTCGGAGTATCCAGCCGGGCCAGGTGTCAATCCAAATGTGCTTGCTTATCTTAATCAGTACCCGGCGGCTAATGGTACGGCGGCGGGTGACGGTTTGAATACCGGTTCTTACACGTTCTCTTCTCCCCAACCAGTAACTTTGAATACCAGCATCGCCCGCCTTGATTACGCTCCCAACCAGAAGCAACGCATCTTCGTGCGCGGCAATCTCCAGAAAGACACATTTGGTGCTGTCGAGCAGTTTCCGGGGCAGCCCCCGTCTTACCAACAAATCGACAACTCGAAGGGCATTGCGGCCGGTTACACGCTCATGTTCACTCCGAACCTTGTCAACGAGCTGCGCTATGGCTACATCCGCCAGGGTTACGGTTTAACCGGCGGAGGGACCGGGGAGTACACTGACTTCCGCTTCTTCGATACCCTGACGGATGAGACACGCAAAACGATCTACAGCGTGCCGGTGAATAACATCGTAGACAACCTGAGCTGGACCAAAGGCAAGCATTCGCTCCAGTTTGGCGGGAATTGGCGGCTCGTCCATCAAAACCGTGGAACCGACGAAAGCTCATATAACAGCGCAACTTCGAACCCATATTGGCTGGCCGGCAATGCCCCCTCTCCTGAGAATGCCGGCGGTTCGCCGCTGGACAGCGGATTCCAGAATTCTTACAACATCGCCTATGCCAACCTTATCGGCACCATTCCACAGATCACCGAGGTACAGAATTACGCAATTTCCAGTGAAACAAGTGGATCCTTGCTTCCGGAGGGAGCCTTCATCAATCGAAACTTTAAGGCGAACGAATATGAATGGTACGTTCAGGATGCGTGGCGCATATCTCCTAAATTCATTCTGACCGTCGGACTGAGACAAACCATCCTTCAGACGCCATGGGAAACTCATGGCCAGCAGCTAGCTCCGACAGTAGACACGCATTCCTGGTTTCAGGAGCGGGCCGCGGCGGCAGCTCAGGGAGGGATTTTTGAGGATGACCTGAGTTTCGCTCCAAATGGGCCGTTCTATGGCAAGCCCGGCTACTGGCCGAAGCAGAAGAATAACTTTGCACCTCGCTTGTCCTTCGCTTATTCCCCAGATACGAAGACCTCTATCCGCGCCGGCTTCGGTTTGTATTTTGACCACTATGGCGAAGCACTTGTGAATACTTTCTCTCAGCAGGGTTCCTTCGGACTTAGCAGTTCTCTCTCGAATCCGGCGGGTGTTTATGGTTACACTACGTCGCCGCGTTATGTCAGCCGGACCACTCTTCCGAACATCAGCGTTCCGTCGGCGCCATCCACAACAAGCTTCCCCTATCTTTATCCCGAGGGAAATTTCGCGATTCAATGGGGCCTGGACAGCAAGATAAAGACGCCTTATTCCGAGTCGATGGATCTTTCTGTACAACGCCAACTGCCAGCCGGATTCACGGTCGAGGCGAACTACGTTGGACGCCTGGGCCGCCATCTGCTGCAAAGCCTGGATATAGCTGAACCAGTCGATTACGTCGATCCGCAAGGCGCGGGTGACTACTACACGGCGGGCGCCAAACTCTCTCACCAGGTGGATCTGAATGGCGGGAACGGCCCTAACAGCGGGAACGGCCAGTTCGTAAATGTACCGTCGATTCCGTATTTCGAGGATGTTTTTTCTTACATGGCGAACGCGGAATATCAAGGTGAGAGCGCAACCCAGGCTGTTTACGACCTCGAATGGGCCCCGTTCCGCTCGAACCTGGGAGCAACCTCCGCTCTCGCTGATCTGGACTTCTACTGCAGCAGTCCGATCACAGGGCAGTCATACAACTGTCCTGCTCAACCGCGGTTCTGGCAGGATCAGTTCTCGTCACTCTATGTGCTGTCTTCCATGGGCACGAGCTATTACAACGCCGGCCAGATTATTCTCCGGCATCCGAGCAGCTACGGCCTCACTCTTGATTTCAGCTACACACTCTCTAAATCGATCGATATGGGCTCGGACACGGAGCGCGGAACCGAATTCAACGGTCACGGCGGCAACTTCAGCAACATCACCAACAGCTTTCGGCCGCAGCTCAGCCGGGGTCCATCGGACTTCGACGCGCGTCACTTGATCACTGCTGACTGGGTCTATCAGCTCCCCGTTGGCCGGGGGAAGAAGTTCATGAGCTCCGACAACGCCGCTGTCGATGCACTTATTGGAGGATGGCAGTGGTCAGGTATCAATCGGTGGGCCAGCGCTTTGCCCTTCGGCCTTTTTGAACCCGGCTGGAGTACTGACTGGCAGATCGAGAGCTACGGAGTGGTGACCGACAAGGCAGCAATGAGCAAACTGACGCACAAAAATTATGCTGGTGGCGCTCCGCAGGTGTTTACCGATCCGAATGGCATCAACAATGGAACAACTACCGGCAGTCCGATCCGTCTTCCTTACCCGGGCGAAGCCGGACAGCGAAATAACTTCCGCGCCGATGGAATTTTCGGTATCGATTCAGGTCTGTCCAAGTCGTGGCATCTCGGGGAATTTGGAGCTCTCAAGTTCGACTGGGAGGTCTTTAACGTCACCAATAGCGTTCGCTTCAATAGCAACGGGGTTTTCATGGGGCAGGGGCTGACGGGAGGTAATCTCGGCACCTACAGCGCGATGCAGAATCTACCGCGGCGCATGCAGTTTGGTCTTCGTTACGACTTCTAATTTCTTGGACTTGCTTCGATGGCCTGAGGTCTTCTCGACCTCAGGCTGTTTTATTTTTTACTCTCGCGCAGTTGAGATATTTCTCTTTACGCGCCGCCTGAGAGCGCTTTGACAAATTGATAGTAGAAGTCGACACCCTTGTAATAGGAATCGATCGGCACGCGCTCGTCTTTGCCGTGGGCGCGGACATCGTTTGTCTCGAGGGCGATGCCTGAGATGGCGTATGTCGGCATGCCGGCGGCGTTGGTGTAGACACCGTCTGAGGCCCCGGTCGACATGGTTGGGATGACCGGAATGCCGGGCCACATCTTATTTACGAGCGCTTCGAGCGGTTGCTGCACTTCCGGCTTAAGAGCGGCGGGGGGCAGGGCTTTGCGGTCCGGGGCGGTGTCGAAGACTTCACCGCCATCGGTGACGTAGCGTACCGTGATCTTCGGGTCGTTGAAGATGCGGATGAGGTCCTGGCGGGTTTCTTCGAGCGAATGACCGGGGAGGATGCGGCAGTTGACATTGGCCTGCGCGGTCTGCGGCAGCGCATTGTTGGCGTGGCCTCCGGAGAGACGCGTGGCAACGCACGTGGTGTGCATGATGGAGTTGTACTCCGCATTTTCGGAGAGGCGCTTGATGGCGGCTTTATCTGGCGGAGTGGACAGGATGGCCTTCATGTCCTTCGCGGTCTGGCCGGATTCGAGCGTGCTCATCTTGTCGAAATAAGCGCGGGTGATGGCATTGAGTTCGAAGGGGAAGGTATGGTTCTGCAGACGCTCGAGCGCGTCGGCGATGTGGTAGATGGCGTTATCGGGTACGGGCAGCGAGCTGTGGCCGCCGGGATTGAGGGCGGTGAGCTGGTAGTCGCCGTAGAGCTTCTCGGTGGCGTCTACGTCCATGTTAATGGGCTTGCCGTTCTGGACGTCAACGCCGCCGCCATCAGGATTGATGACATATTCCGCATCGATGAGGCTGCGCTGGTTTTTAACGAGCCAGTCGACACCGTTTGATTTACCGCCTTCCTCGTCGGCGGTGAGCGCGAGGATGAGATCGCGGTCGGGCTTGTAGCCTTCTTTCTTGAGGCGGATGAAGGTGGTAACGAGGATGGCGTCGCTCTCCTTCATGTCCTGCGTGCCGCGGCCGTAGTAGAAGCCGTCTTTCTCGACGAACTTAAAAGGGTCGGTGGTCCAGTCTTCGCGGCGCGCTTCGACAACGTCCAGGTGACCGATGAAGAGGACCGGTTTTTTCTGACCTGTTCCCTTAAAGCGAACGACGAGGTTCTTCTTGCGGTCGTTGGGACCGCCGAGAAAGATATCTTCTTTTGAGAAGCCGGCGTCGAGAAAGCGCTGCATCATCGCTTCAGACGCGGCGGTGACGCTGCCTACCGAGTCAGTAGTGTTGATCTCGATGAGTTGCTGAAAGATGTCGTGCGAGAGTTGCTTCGTTTGCTCGTCGACCTGAGCCTCGCAGCGAGTGGGTGTGACGGCAGAGGTGAAAGCGCAGAGCGCAAGCAGGCTGAGCGCAGCTGAACAACGCATGTAGTTTCCTTTCAAGAGCGGGCTCTATAGAGTCAAAAAGTAACAGATCGCCTACAGGTTTTGGGAAAGAAAGCGCTCGCGGGAAGGCTCTTGGGCTTGGAGGCGCGTGGATGCGGATGTTATCGTCAACCAGAAATCTGTTTGCGCAAGAAGGTTAGAAGAGAGTGAAGAAAACTGCTGCCGCATTGTTCTTTCTCTGCGCGTCGTTTTGTGTCGCGCAGAAGTCGAAACCGATTACGCTTGACGAATTCATGAACGCGACCGACGTCCGGGAGGCGAGAATAGCGCCAGACGGACAGGCTGCGGTTATCTGGACCTCGTCGCCGGACTGGCAGCACGATCGCTTTCGCGATGATCTGTGGCTCTGGCAGCAGAAGACGGGAGCAACGGTGCAGCTGACGCAGTCGGGGTATGACTCATCGCCGGAGTGGTCGCCGGATGGGAAGTATGTTGCGTTCATCTCGTCGCGAGCGCTTGCAGACGAAGACGCTGACGCTAAAGACGATGACAAGGACAGCACGGAGCGAGTGTGGCTGATATCCGTGGGCGGCGGCGAGGCAATTCCTCTATACACGGAAAAGCTCGATGCGCATGCGATTGCGTGGTCTGCGGATGGGGCGAAAATCTTCTTTTCTACCGAGCAGCCACTGACTAAGGCACAGGAAGACGCGCGCAAGGAAGAGTGGAAGGATGTGATCCGGTGGCGCGAGCAGGAGCGGGGCGATGTGCTGCTGGCGATTCCAGTGCAGGATGCGATTGCCGCATTACAGAAGATTCCCGGACCAAAGGCCGCTGCAAAGAAAGAGAAAGAGGACGAAGACTCACCGTTACCGAAACTGGCGAAGGGGATTGCCAAAAACGATCGCGAGATCTCCGAGATTGCGGTTTCTCCACTGCAGATTGCATTTGAGACCGAGTCGGTGTCGCATCGCATGGAGGGGCCAGCGGCCAGCGAAATTTTCCTGGTGGGTGCGAGTGGAGGCGAGGCGAAGCAGTTGACGCATAATCAGGCTGTCGAAAGCGGCCTGCGATGGGGTCAGGACGGTAAGCTGCTCTATTTCAATGTGCGCGCTGCGTCTGGCTCGCTTGATGGCAAATATCAGGATGTGCAGGGCCGGTTGTACGTGATCGATCCGGCGAGCGGGAAAGTGGACCGGCTGGGCGCGGACTTTAAGGGCTCGCTTGAGGAGTACACGGTCGCGAGTGACGGCTGCATCATCGCTGAAGGGCTGACGGGCACGCAGCAGCAGCTCTACAAGATTGACGGGAGCAAGGCTGAGGTTCTGGCTGGGGCTGCAGGGACGTACTCTGGACTCGATGCTGCGAAGAATGGGAACAGGCTGATTGTGTTGCATTCGACGATCAATGATCCGACGCAGGCATTTGTCGCCGATGGCGCGGGCTCGCTGGCGGGGGCGAAGGCAGTCACGAATTTCAATCCGATTTTTCACGAGCGGGCGCAGCCGGAGTGGACAACTTACAAGTGGAAATCGGATGACGGTACTGAAGTGGAAGGCGTGCTGCTCTATCCGCCAGGAAAGAAAGACGCGAAGCATCTGCGCATGCTCACGCTGATTCACGGCGGACCTGCGGATGCGGATGGCAACCGCTTTGGCGCGGACTGGTACGACTGGGCGACGCTGGCGGCTGCGAATGGATGGCTCGTGTTTCGTCCCAACTATCGCGGGTCAAGCGGTTATGGCGATGAGTTCATGTTGCAGATCATGCCGCATCTGGTTTCGGTTCCGGGGAAGGATATTCTCGCGGGTGTGGACGCGCTAGTGAAGGATGGCATTGCTGATCCAAACCACCTGACAATTGGCGGCTACAGCTACGGCGGCTATATGACGAACTGGCTCATCACGCAGACGACACGCTTCAAAGCTGCAGTGACCGGTGCGGGTGCTGTCGAACACGCCGCGAACTGGGGCAATGACGATGAGACGTACGATGATGCGTGGTATCTGAGTGGGACTCCGTGGGAGAAGCCGGAGCTGTATCAGTCGGAGGCTGCGCTGTTTCAATTCGACAAGGTAAAGACGCCGACGCATCTTGTGGGCGGTAACGCCGATGTGCGCGTCAACTTTCTTGAAGATGTTCTGATGGAGCGCGCCTTTCAGCAGATCGGTGTGCCGCATACGTTTCTTGCGTTTCCCGGCGAGGGGCATGGGCTGGATAAGAATCCGTGGCACGGGTACATCAAAGTGCGTGAAGAGTTGAAGTGGCTGGATAAATATGTCAATCAATAAACGTTTTGCGGTCGGCTTTGTGGCGTGGCTGGCTATTGCCGGCTGCTTCAGCGCGTATGCGCAGCAACAGAAAGTCATCATCGACACGGATATCGGCGATGACATTGACGATGTGTTTGCTGTTGGGCTGGCACTGTCGAGTCCTGAACTCAGGATTCTGGGTATCACGTCGGCGTGGGGTGATACGGAACTGCGCAGCCGCATGCTGGATCGACTATTGTGCGAGACGGGACGAAGCGATATTCCTGTTGCGACCGGGGTGAAGACCGAAACTAAAACCAACTTTTCTCAAGCAGTGTGGGCCAGAGCCGGCGAGGCGCATGCGCATGGGGATGCGGTCGATTTCCTGCTGGATCAGATTCGGAAGAATCCGGGTGAGGTCACGCTGATTGCCGTTGCTCCGCTTACGAACATCGGCGCGGCGATTGATCGCGATCCCGCGACGTTCAAGAAGCTGAAGCGCGTGGTGCTGATGGGAGGGTCGATCCGTCTTGGCTATGATGAGTTCGGAACTCTCAGTTCGACGATTCGTCCGCCTGATGCGGAATACAACATTGCGATGGATCCTGCTGCGGCGCAGAAGCTTGTGAAGTCGGGCGTTCCGATCTATATGATGCCGCTCGATTCGACACAGCTGAAATTTGATGAAGTGAAGAGGGCGATGTTGAGTACGGTGAGCACGCCGCTTACGGATTCTCTGCAGGTGCTTATCGCCGAGTGGCAACGTGGGGCACAACAGGCAACGCCGACGATGTTCGATGCGGTGGCTGCGGCGTATGCGGTGCAGCCCGAGTTATGTCCGACGACACCCTTGCATATTGATGTCGACGATAAGGG